>JACPTZ010000175.1 GCA_016192525.1 Planctomycetota bacterium | reverse complement strand
ACATTTCCCATACCAGACTCTTCAGCCGCGTGTTCGACGCAGCTGGATGTGAGCTGCTGGAGAATTTGCAGACTGGCGCTGATCGGCACACCAAAGTGGGGGGGGGAGAAACCGCTGCACGACGCCTACGCGTCCATCTAATCTCGCCGTTGTCCTGTTCGCTCCGTGAGGTACATTCTGCTTGACTCCGCCAATCCCTAGATTTAGATTCTTTGGTCCCGCGCTCTTCACCCTGCCAGAATCACCCGACGCTCGCCTGGAACCCATCGATGAAGCACGCGAAGTCCTTGGTTGCGTCTATTGTCCTATTGACCCTGCTCCTCGCCGGCTGGAAGCTGTTCGTCTACAACTCCGATCTGCCCTCTGTTCCACCACCTCAAGTATCACCCCCTGAGGTTCCGGGAGGAAATGGAGTTGCAACTCCAACTGTGCCGTTTCACGCGACTGGCGCGACTGACAACGAAGGGCAGTCGTCCCAGCAGTCTACATCTCCCGACGGCGGTGTGCTCCCCGCCGATCAGGGCGACCATGAAAGCGATGCCATCTTTCGCGGACTTCTCGACCGTATGATCAGGGCGGAGATGGAAGGAGAACTCGGCGAAGTCTCTGAGATCCAAATGGCCATGCGCGATCTGGTGGGGAAGTCTCCCGATGTGACGGTTCCACCGCTCCTTGGAGCGATCGAACGTGAACCCGTCGAGAAAAGGCGGTTGCCCCTCCTTGCCGTGCTCGTCTCGGCCAAGAGTGAAAAAGCTCGCGCCTATGCGGCGCAGGAGATCGTGGCGGATCGTGAGTGGAATACGCTTGAGGTCCTCGCTCAGATTCTGGCCCACAACCCGAGTCCCGAGAACCTCCTCCCCCTGAAAAGCGCGATCAGATCCCAGCCCTCCGCCGGCATCGCCCCGGGAGGTCAAGCCCGGGGCTCCATGTTCAAAGCCGTGGCATTGATCGACGATCAGGATTCCACCGATTACTTGCGCGAACAACTTGTGGACTCGACATCGATGTCGCCGACATCGACACTGCTTCGAGAAGAAGTATTGAGCGCTCTCGCATGGCCCAAGTCTCCCGCGACCGAAACCCTCCTCTGGAAGGTGTTGAAGAACGCCGGTGAGGTATCGTCGGCAAGGAGACAAGCCTTAACCAGTTTGAGCTTGCGTCGCAGCGAAGACCCGGGATTCGGAGCAGTACTCCTGCCGCTGTTCGAGGATGAACGAGATCCCTCGCTAAAGTCATGGATGATGACCGCCCTGGTTCAGGGGCGCAGTCCATCTGACGATGCCATTCGGGCCTTCGAGAGAACGGCGTCCGATCGAACCACCGACCGTGCCCTCAGGAGCCATGCAGTGCAGGTGCTGGCGACGCTCGGCGATAAGGGTTCACTCCAGATTCTCGAGGACACTCTCCGCGCTTTGCCGGCCGAGGATTCCCTCGCGGCGGGCCTGAAGGCGGCAGTTTCAACCCTGCGCGAGCGATTGGCCGCGCAGTAGACACCCAAGAGGAGGAGGAAGGATGATGCTCACCCGCTCGAGTACCCGTGCCGCGGCACTACTGGCCGTCCTACTGGTGATCTCGTGGGAATCCGCCTTTGCTCAAGGCGGAAGTCCCCCGCCGAAGACCGGTACGAATATCCGCGTCGAGACTGATGACACTGATGGCGATGGAAAGACGGACGTGGTGACTACTACGAGCACGACGACCACTTCCTCGCGGACCGGGAACAGTACCACTACTGAGACGACGACCACGACGGCGGAGGACAACGCTCCGCTCGGAGAGAGCCAGAACGACAAGACGACTGAGCAGACCAACAAGACGACCACCGAGAGAAAGGGAAACACAGAGTGCACCACGACGAAGTCAACCACTGTCCGATACGGGTACGTCGAGCAGGTCGAGGGTGAAGGGGATGAGGGTGGAGGCGAGGGCACAGTCGGAGGAGTGGGTGGCGAGAAGAACATTCGGATATCCTTGGTCAAGCACTGCATGAGCCAGGAGAAGTCCGAGGTAACGGTGTGCGTGACGACTGTCGAAGATGTACCGCGCGGGAGAAGCACGGTCACGACGACTACGGATTCGAGCATTGAGGTCGATGGCGACTGCGACGGCAACTTCGAGACCCGGAAGGAGACCCATTCAACAACCACCACCACGAAGGGGGGTGGCGTCGAAAAGACAGTCACCGACTCCGATACAATCACGAAGACAGATTCCGACGACGACGGAACCTTCGACGCGGCTGTCCCTTCGAAGCACGTCCACGAAGAGACCGTCGAGCCCATTCCGCCGAGCAAGTAGATTCCGCAACCCGATCCCAAGGTAGACACAACGCGCCTGTTCCCGGCTGATCGCCGGGAACGGGCGCCTTTCTTGAACTCTACCGCTCCTGCCGAGTGGTGTCCTGAATGCCACGATGGACGGGCAGGAGCTTCAGCTCAGCTCTTCCGACAACGCTGGCCGCAACACGAACACACGGCCGTTTTTTTAGGCGCCGAAGGGCCACGACCCGGGCCTGTGGGTCACCGAAGTGTCCGATCAGCTTCGGCTCGGCCACGAACCCGGCAAGCGCAAACACCGCACGGATCGACTTGGGCTCTTTCATGGGGGAAGCCTAGCATGCCTCCCTCGAGTCCTCATCGGATTACGCAAAAACGGATCAGCTCAGAACCCTTGTCGTTACTGGGCCTGTAGTGAGGACCGCACGTAAAGTGCACACTGCAATCCGTGTTGACCCTTTTTTTGTTTGACGCGACTAAGTGTTTGCCCTACCATTGGGTCGGAGTGACCGTCGTGGCCGGATCGGCCAAGTCAGGGGGGTCGCAGGATCCATACCGACGCGCGTCTTGGACGACCTATCCGCGCGGCTCCGCAGTGGCTTCATCCAGGGGGTGAACATGTCTCACATGCACAGGATCCTTGCGGTTGGCCTCACCCTTTGCGCGTTGAGTTCACTTAGAGCCGACGACAAGCCCGTGAAGATCGAGGCGCAGCCGATCAATATCCAGGGGGTGCTTGTCAATGAGGATGGAAAGCCGGAGGCAGGGGTCAGGGTCGATCTGACCTCCGGCGCCATGAGGACGGAGAAGGTCGTGGCATCCACCAAGACCGATGCCGAGGGGCGCTTCTCGTTCGCGGGCACTTTCGAGTGGAGTCGGATCAACTTCAATCATGAGAAGGAGTCGGAGGTCCTCAGCGCCCACACCGACATCGATTTCGATCGAATCTGGACGGCGGAGGGGGGGATGCTCGATCTCGGGACTCTGGCGCTCCACTGGAGCGGCGTGCGGGTGGAGGTGACAACGACCTTTGAGGGCAAGCCGGTGGGTGGTCTGAAGATCTGGACACCTCCCCGTGTCAACCGTCCCGAGCCGGTCGTGACGGACGCCGAGGGGAAGGCCTCCCTGCATCTGGATCTCAAGAAGGGCAAGAAGATCGTGCTGCTCGCGGATGACGGGGCGGAGTACTCGGGATGGTATTCGGGGACCGTCGGCCATCCCGGGGAGACGGTGAACGCAGACATTGCGTTGACACGGCGGCCGAACGAAGAGGAGGACATCGGCATGACGCTCTTGATCCGGGAGTTCCAAGGGGGAAACTCGAACCGCCTGCGGGTGAGGACCAAGGTCTATCTGTCACCCGAGGCCGCGGAGGACGTCGACGATCGTGTCGATCCGGCGCACCCGTTTCGGTACGCGCCGGCCTATCTGACAGTCGAGACGGACGATGGTGGGTGTGCCCGCGTCAAGCACCTTCCGGTCGGCATGTGGTATGTCTCCGCCCTTGATGCAGGACGCCGATTCTATTCGATGGGTGAGGTGATGGGCCTTCCCGTCGAGGGCCAAGGGGAGACCATTCTCATGCCCAACTACAGGCCCCCGCCGTATCAAAAAGTTGGCCACATCGGTGGACAGGTGGACTTTGCAGTTGCTGGCCATACCCTCAAGGAATGGGTGACGAAGCGTCGGTCGCAAGGGGTCCAGAAACCCTTGCGCGTGGGGGTCTTCGCGATTCCGCGCACAGATAAGGGGGCTTTCTTCCTGCAGCCGGTCGTTCCGAATGTGGTCGTGGATCCTGAGAAGTCCACTGACTTTCAGATCTCCGGCCTGCTTGAAGGGGAGTACCTGGTTTTCGCGGCGGGGGTTCGCGAGTGGCCTGACGAGCAGCAACTGCCGGAACGGTGGATGCTCGACCGCAGCATCTACCCTCGGTGCCCGGCTCAAGTGGTCAAGGTGGAGGGGGACAAGGCGGCGACGGTGAAACTGACCGGGGATCTCTCGGCAGATCACTACTCGTCTCAGTATGGGACGCCCGTGAGCGTGGTGAAGCGGTACTTTGCCTATCTGAAGGCCGTTTACGACGGGATTGCCTCAAACGACTGACCGAAAGGAGCGGACTTCATGGGCAGCAACCGTCTCAGGGTGGTACTCGCGTCGGTGGTGACCGTTGTATGGTTTGCTTTCGGAGCACCGGTCCGGGCGGATCTGGACGATCGCTTCGACGCGGACGAGAGTCAGAGGGAGCGGAAGCTGAAAGGCGGCATGGAGATGAAAGCGGATCCGGCCACCCACATGGAACGTGCGGAGGATCGCCGCGAGTTCCTCCATTACTCCACCCCGCTGGTCGGCATGTTGCTCGAGAACCAGGACCACATGTGCGAGAAGTGTGACGTTTGTCCACATCCCCTGCAGATCTTCCACGAGTTTTTCCAGATCCGTGTCACCGATGTGGACAAGTGGTTGTTCTTCAACACCTACCAGAAGGGCGCGTTCACGAGCTGGGGCACCTTCTCCGCCGCCGTCGGAACAGAGGACTGGAAGGATGCGGTAGATGTCTGGGGGACATTCTGGGTGTGTTACGGCTACGAGGACCCGGAATCTGCGCGGATCACGGACAAGCACAAATGTGGGTCCATGATCAAGAAGCACATTGACGAGGAATGGACGCTTTGCCCCACCACCGAGGCCGACCCAGGCGGCGGATCGGAGTACGAATCTGAGACGACGAAGAAGACGACTGAGGAGGAGTCCGGAAGTGTGGACGCCCACGGGGGAGCGAAGGCCGATTCCACCGGCGCGAAGAGCGTCTCTGGTGACGCAACGGGAACCGGGCACATGGGAGGGTCTAGAAAGGTCGATGAGGTGGCGACCACGCGATACTGGAGCAAAGGTGACTTCAAATTCGTTTGGAGCCGTGCAAGGCCAAAAGTAATCGAGCGGGCTCCCTGTGGCTGCGGCTCTGACCAGCCGGCCTTGGCCCCACCCGAGGATCCGACCACGCCAGGGGGATACACCACCAAGACCCTCGCCCTGACCCAACTCCCCCCCGCCCTTTGCACCGCCAACATCCTCGTGGCGGAGAAGGAGCGCCCGTTCGCCGTTCCCACCCGATTCATCGGACCTGAGGGGAAGCCGGTCGAGGTGACCGAGGTGCTTGTCGTCACCGAGACCGAAACAACGCCCGTGAAGAGGGTCGACGACAAGAAGTTCACCGGACTTCTCCCCCCGAAACCCGCCAAGGTGATCATCGCGGCCGGCAGCACCGTTCTCGCCGTCGTCTCCACGCTCGGCACCGATGGAGGATCGCCGGGCGGCTCCCCGGCGGTGCCCACCGGCGGGGCGCCGACGGGCGGCGGTGTGGTGGCTCCTCCTCCGACGTCTCCGACGGAGCCGGCGAGGCTCGTCGACGTGACCCGGACTCCCGCACGGCCCTCGCCCGTCGTCGATCTCGCCCCGTCAACTCCGGCGCCTTCAGCCACGCCGCCGACCTCTTCCGTCCCCCCGAAGACGGCCCCGGTGGAGCCGACCTTCGTCCGCGCGCAGGACGAAGTCCAGCCGCTCGTCGCCCAGGGCGACTTCACCCCTGCGAAGATCGACGAGTACCGGGCCCAGGTGGACTATCCGCAGGCGGACCTCTCCGCCCAGCCGCAGGTGGCCCTCATGACGGAGGATGAGGCCGTACTGCTCACCGACGGTACCAAGGAAGCGACCGGTCCCGCGCAGGTGACGATCCAGGGGCCGGAAGGGGAGCAGACCGGCGCGATCACCTCCTACGGCGGGCGAGTGGTGGTGTCGAAAGAGGTTGTCGGCACGTCCGAAACGCTCGTAGCGAAGGTGATGATCCAGGGGCTTGAGCCGGGGACGATTGTGGACTGGAGCATCGTGCTTCCCCCGGACGGGCACTTCACCGCGTCCGAGAACGCGGGCGGGAATACCGCCGGCGGACGGACCAGCGTCTCCACCCTGATGGCCCAGTCCTTCCCGATCGCGTTCGACACGGCCGGGCCGAAGCAGATCCCGTTCTACCTGGAGCCGGTCGTCCTGACGCCTCCTCCCGCCGCCCCGCGGGAAGGGAAATGACGGGCTCGACCGGAGGCGGAACGGATGCGGGGTTGGAGTGCCGGTGCGCGGGACGGGGGGGAGCAGGAACAAGGGTGACGGCAACCGCGAAAGACAACAACGGACAACCGCTAACAGCAACGTAGGAGGTTACCGCATTGTCATCCTGAGCGTCGGGCGCAGCCCCGCAGCAGGTGCTGCGGGGCGCAGCCCGAGGCGAAGGATCGCCAGCGCCTCCGCGCGAGTGTGCCTTGTCTCGGTCAAGGCTGGCGATCCTTCACTTCGCCCGCCAAACGGCGGCGGGCTTCGTTCAGGATGACAAGATTCGGGGCGGTAACCTCGTACACAGCAACAACAACAACAGCAAAAGCGAACAACAACAGCAAACAACAACAGCAAACAACAACAGAAACAACAAGAGTGCGCCCTGACGGGACGCACTACCGAACGCTCCATCTCGCAGGGCGTTCCACGTCACACTGACGCCTGCCCGCCGATTGGGTGAGGGGGTGGGCAGGCGTAGGGGCGTTCGGTCGCTCTGGTGCCGCACCCTCGGCATGGAAGCGACACGGACCGCGAGCGGCCCGCGTCACCCGCACCGCGAACTGTACCGGAGGGGCGTCGTGCGGTAGTATCCCTCCCCATGCCCCTCCTCCACGCCGGACCCGCGGAACGGCAGAACTTCTTCGAGGAACTGCACACCACCGTGCAGAGCGGGCTCCCGCTCTCGCAGGCGCTCGGGCTCATGGCGGGCGGACGGGGCGCCCGCGGCGCGATGGGGGAGGCCGCGGCCGGACTCGAGATGAGCGTGAGAGACGGGAAACCGCTCTCCGAGGGGATGCGCGACCTCTCCGGCTGCTTCACCCCCGTCGAGGTGGCCATCGTCTACGCCGGCGAGACCTCGGGCCGGCTGGAGGAGGCCTGCCGAATCCTCGCCGACGCCAACCGCAACACCGTCCGCCTCCGGAGAACCGTACTCGCGGCCGCGGCCTACCCGATCCTGGTCCTCCACGTGGGGATCGTTGTCCTCGCCGTCCCGGAGTTCTTCGCGGGCGGACTCGCGGACTTCCTGTACGCGCTGCTGGTTCCGTTCGGCGTGCTGTATGGGGTGCCCCTCGCGGCATGGCTTCTCTGGCGGCCCATGGGATCGATCGGTGGGGCGAGGGCGGCCCCCGAGTCGCTGGTGAATCGACTCCCGATCATCGGACGGCTGCGTCGAACGGCGGGCCTCATCCACGCGACGCGATGTCTGGGCTACATGATGGAGTCGGGCGTTTCTCCGATGGTGGCGATGGAGGCGGCGGCCGCGACGGTGGGGCAGGAACGGATCCGAAGGGCGTTCGCGAACGGAGCGGAGGCCGTCCGGCGGGGAGGCTCGCCCGTACCGGCGCTCGTCGACTCCGCGCTCTTTCCCGGGAGCGCGTCGGTGCGCCTCGTCAGTTCGGAGACGGCGGGTCGCCTGCCCGAGGCCTTCCTCTCACTGGCGGGGGAGATGGAGGAGCAGCTCGCCCACCGGCTCAAGCTGCTGGGGAAGGTGCTCCCGCTGGTGATGATCCTCGCCGTGGCGGCGCTTCTCAGCGTGCGCGTCGTCGGCTTCTACATGGGGTACTTCGAGGGGATCGGGGCGGCCGTCGAGGAGTCCCGGCCGCGGTGACTAAGCTGAGTCGGGAAAGTACCCAGCCACCCGCCCGTCCTGAGCGAGCCCGCCTCCGTTTGGCGGGCGAGTCGAAGGACGGCACCGCGGGCGCGCCCTTCGACTCGGCGCCCGCCGTACGGATGGCGGGCGCCTCGCTCAGGGCGGGCGGGCCGGTTTATCGGCGCCTTGCCCCGAACTTCGTTGATGCACCTTAGAGCCCCGTAGCCCCGAGTAGCGGCCGCAGGCCGCGTAACGAGGGGCGGCACAGGCGAATGGACTTGCACCTGGAGCCGCCCCCTCGCGCGATCAGGGTGGACGGATTACTTTCCCGTGTTGCGAGTGATGACGTCCGATGCACGGCTCCGGCGGATACCACGACGACGATCTGGTCCTCGGCAAGGCGTACGACCAGCGGCTGGTCAGACGCCTCCTGCCCTACCTTCGCCCGTACCGGGGGAAGGTGGCGCTGTCCGTCGCGCTGGTGGCGGGATCGACGGCCGCGTTCCTCGTCCAGCCCCGCCTCATCGGGATGGCGATCGACGAGGGGCTGCGGGCCCGCGATCCGGACCGCCTGCTGGCCATCGCCCTCGCCTTCTGCGGCGCGGAGGTGCTGAGCTTCGCCTTCGCCTATGCGCAGTCCTACCTCCTGCAGTCGATCGGACAGCACATCCTGCGCGATCTCCGGATGCAGCTCTTCTCGCATCTCCAGACGCTCTCCGTCGAGTTCTTCGACCGGAACCCGGTGGGGCGGCTGGTGACGCGGGTGACGAACGACGTCGCCGCCCTGGCGGAACTGTTCTCGAGCGGTTTCATCGTGGTGATCGGGGACCTGTTTCTGATCGGCGGGCTGGCCGTGGCGATGCTGCTGCTCGATGCGAATCTGGCCCTCCGCGTGTTCGCGGTCATGCCGTTCCTGATCGCGGCCACGATCGTCTTCCGGAATCGTGTCCGGCACACCTATCGGGAAGTCCGGCGGCGCCTGGCGCGGCTGAACGCATTCCTGCAGGAGCACGTCGCTGGTGCGCGGGTGGTGCAGCTCTTCGCCCAGGAGGCCCGGATGGCCGCGCGGTTTGGCGAGGTCAATGAGAGCCACTACGCCGCCACGCGCGATTCGGTTTTCTATCACGCCCTGTTCACCCCGGTCGTCACCGTCATCAGCGCGACGGCGATCGGGCTCCTGCTCTGGTCCGGCGGCGTCGCCGTGGCCGAGCAGGCGATCCAGATCGGAGTCCTCGTCGCCTTCATCAACTACGCCATGACGCTCTTCGAACCGATCCGCGACCTGAGCGAGAAGTACAACATCTTCCAGGGCGCGATGGCCTCGGCGGAACGGATTTTCCGGATCCTGGACACCCGTCCGACGGTCGTGGATCCGGCGGGCGTCGCTGGCGGCCGGGAGGAGGGCGTCGCCCGAGTCGAGGGTGACGGCGCGCCCCTCCGTGGAGCGGGCGTCCTCGCCCGCCCCGTCCGGGGCGAAATCAGATTCGAAAATGTCTGGTTCGCCTACGAGGGCGAACGCTGGGTGCTCGAAGATGTCTCGTGGTCGGCGCGGCCCGGCGAACGGGTGGCCATCGTCGGGGCCACAGGGGCGGGGAAATCGACCACCCTCGCCCTCCTCCAGCGTTTCTACGATCCGCAACGGGGGCGGATCCTCCTCGATGGGGTGGACATCCGGTCGATCCCCCAGCGCGAACTGAGGCGCCGGATCGGAACCGTCCAGCAGGATGTGTTCCTGTTCTCCGGGACGATCGACGGCAATCTCCGGCTCGGCGTCGACGGCGTTTCGCGCGACGCGCTGGTCGCGGCGGCGCGGGCCACGCACGCCGACGGCTTCATCTCGCGCCTTGAGGGGGGATACGACGCCCCGGTCCGGGAACGGGGCGCCACGCTCTCCGTGGGGCAGAGGCAGCTGCTCGCCTTCGCGCGGACGCTGGTCTGCGATCCGCCCGTGCTGGTCCTCGACGAGGCCACCGCCTCGGTGGATGTTGAGACGGAGCGGGCGCTTCAGGACGCGGTCTGGAAGGTGATGTCGGGCCGGACGGCGCTGGTCATCGCGCACCGCCTTTCGACGATCGAGGGGATGGATCGAATCCTCGTGATGCACCACGGCCGGTTGCGCGAGGAGGGGTCGCACGGGGAACTGCTCGCGCGGGGGGGGATCTACGCCAAGCTCTACCGGCTGCAGTTTGCGGAATGACCCGGAGGTGTCCGGCGGGGACACCGGAACGGACGATCACCGGCACGAGTACGAGCGCGGCTGTAGAAGCACGGGCGAAGCCCCGGTGGGTTCCTTCCGCACTCAATCCCGACGGATCACGCCGGTGGAGGGGCGCCCTGATTCGAGGCCGGGACCGTTTCCGGTGTCGGCGCTTGTGAGGCCGCTGGCTCCGGCCGGTCCGACTCGGGTTCGGGCGAGTGGCCGTGCAGATGGCCGTGGGTGGACGAGACGGGGGGCTGGGACGGATCGTGCGCCCCGACCCCGCGGATCATGCGGTCGTACGTCACATCGAGGACCTGCTGGGTCTCCGCCACGAGGCCGTGCAGGAAGGTGGCGGCCATCACTCCGCCCGCCACGATTCCCGCCCCGTAGGTCACCAGGGCGCGCATGTCCGCGGCGAGCGCCACCAGCTCGTCCGGGGGGAGAAACGTGAGCGCGGCGAGCGGGGCGAGGCACAGCGCCGCCGCGAGCGAGATCGACCCGCGAGAGAGCTTGGCGAGATGCGCCGTGCGCTGGTTGCCGAGGATGACGATCCCGATCGCCCCTGCGCCCACGACGGGGCCCACCAGGGGCCATCTCAGATCGGCGCCCATCTGCGCCCAGCACATCACGAAGGCGCCGACCATGATGTACCCGACCAGGGTCTGGTAGATGTGGAGCCCGTGCAGATGCGCCGCCGACAGGGCCCGGATCGGGTGCTCCGGAAAGGCCCGGTGGATCGCCTCCAGCGAGCAGCGGGGGTGACTGGCCCACTCGAGCGGGACGGTCTGGATGGTGGGAGCATCACCGACGAAGAAGTAGAGCACGCCGCCCCGGCGGGCGATCCCGCGCACCTCCGACTTGCGGAGGGTGCAGGGGACCATTCCGCTCCAGACGGTCAGCCGATTCGGGTGCTCGAAGACCCGGGTCGTCATCAGGACCGTGAAGACGACAAGCGCCACGCCGAGGGCGATCGCCAGAGCCAGGCGGATGGACCAGTCGAGCGGGGTCTTGAAGATGTCGGCCTGGATCTGGACCTGCGACTTCCACGCCAGGACGGAGAGGGCGAGCACGACCGGGAAGATCCCGGCCGCGATCCATTGCAGCCGTCGATCGTGCGCCCGGGTCGCCTCTTCGAAGTCGATCCGCATGAGTCCTCCGTTCGCCCCTTCAAGGCCAGACGGTACGCCCGCCGGTGCGGCCTGTCAACGGGAATCGGCCCGTCGGTCCCCGGTCGGCGCGCGCCAACGGGCCGATGGCCGGCGGGTTGCATCCCTACCGCTTCCGCGTGCCGACGATCTCGATTACCGTGATCTCCGGCCGGCAGAGGAACCGGACCCGCGGGGCGGCGCCGCCCTCGCAGCCGATCCCGCGGGTCACGTAGACGGTCATCGGACCGACCTCGTAGCGGCCGGCCTCGTACTTCTTGCCGTGGCGGGAGAGCGTGATGAGCGCGCCGTAGAGGGGAAGGCGGATCTGCCCGCCATGGGTGTGTCCGCAGAGGAAGAGATCGCAGCGGGCGGGATCGACGTCTTCGATCGCGTGCGGGGCGTGGGTGAGCGCGATCGTGAAGTCCGTCGGCCTGGCCTCGGAGATCGCATGGATCAGTGAGCCGTCCCCGGTGAAGGGGGCGCCGACAAGCCGGCACTTCGCCCCGGGGGCCGCCTCCAGATCGACTTCCGCGGGGTCCAGCATCATCACCGGCGTGTCCGCGAGCGCCGCCCGCGGGTCGTTTCCGCCCTGTCACCAGTTGCCCATGACGCCGTAGACGCCCTTCGGGGCGTGGAACCGACCGGCCAGCCGGCGCAGCGCCTCCGCGGCGTCGAGCGTGTTCAGGAAGTCGCCGGCGATCACGATGGCATCGGGCTGGGCGGCCTCGAGGAGTCCGGGGAGGGCGCGCTCGCGAGGCCCTTCGCCGTCGAGATGCAGATCGGAGATGAGGACGAGGCGGAGGCGCGTTCCCTCGGGCCAGTCGTCGGTGCGGACCTCGAGGCGGGTGGTCTCGATCCAGTACGGCTCGATCAGCCACCCGTACGCAATGCAGAGGGTTCCCAGTCCGGCGAGCGACAGGACGGTGATTCGCACCGGGCGCCTGGCGCGCCAGCCCGTCGGCTTGAACCGCTCCGGCCTCCACCGGGCGAGGGCCATCCCGACGAGGATGGTCCCCGCGGAGAGATAGACGAGGGCGACGACCGACACGAAGACGAGGACGGCGGCGAATTCACCGGGGTGGAGCATGGCCGGAGACTATCGCATCGGCGTGGAGGAGCGCACGGGAAATCCGCGGGGCGCGGACTTGAGCCGGAGGCGCCTGGAAGTGAGGCACGGGGCGATGCTCTGGGCCGGTTGCGACGGTTCGTACCGTCTTTTGCCCGGATTCCGGCATGAAGCGCACAGGCCGCCGTTCCGGGCATCGAGAACCGGCACCTGAGGTTGAGGGGGAGTGCGGAGGATTGTTGTGGACCGATAGTGTGTTATATGTTAGTATGGCGCAATGAGTGAGAAACGGGTCGCAGAAGACCGGCAGGGACGCCTCTGTCCGGGGTCAGCCGAAGCCGAAGGATTGCCTTCGCCCACTCCCTCGCGTACACTCTCGGAGGCAGCATTCCCCGATCGTGAGCGGGAGTCTCCCGACGAGGACGATCCCTTGAGCATCGAATCCGATTTCGACGTTCCCTTCGTGGCGGAGATGGCCTCACGCGAGAAGCAGATCCAGCAGAACTATCGCCCCATCATCGCCGTCCACAAGTGGTTCGCCCGAAGACCCGGCACCCTCTTTCGCGCCTTGCTCCTCGCTGAATTCGGAAAGCGTCCCGTCCGCGAGCAGTACTTCCGGTCGAACAGACTCCCGCACCTTCGGGTCGTCGATCCGTTCATGGGAGGCGGCACCCCCCTGGTCGAAGCCAACCGACTCGGCTGCGACGTCTTCGGGTATGACATCAACCCGATGGCCTGCTGGATCGTTCGGCAGGAAATCGAGTGGCTCGATGTGGAGGGCTATCGGGAATCCGCCGCCCGCCTGGTCCACGCCCTCGAAGCGAAGGTGTGGGATCTGTACCAGACCCGATGCCTCCACTGTTCCACCCGTGCGACGGCGAAGTACTTCCTCTGGGTCAAGACCCAGGATTGCGTCGCGTGCGGGAAGCCTGTGGACTTGTTTCCCGGCTATGTGCTCTCGGAAGACCAGAGACATCCCCGGAATGTTCTGATCTGCAGAAAGTGCGGCGAATTGACGGAAGTGGAGGATCGAGAGGCGCCGGGATCGTGCCGGGCCTGTGGGGAACTCCTGCACGTGAGAGGACCCGCCCAGCGAGGTCATTGTCCCTGCCTCTGTTGCGGCGCCGATAACCGATACCCCTCCCCTGAGCGCGGCGCACCGCGGCATCGGATGTTCGCGATCGAATACCACTGCCCTCGCTGCAAACCGAAACACGTGGGGCGGTTTTTCAAGAGGCCGGATCGACAGGATCTGGCCCACTACGCCCGGGCGGAATCGGCGCTCCGCCGCATCCGTCCATCGCATGTCCCCACGGAGGTCATCCCCGCTGGAGACGAAACCGATCGGCTGCACCGATGGGGATACACCCGGTACCGCGAGATGTTCAATTCGCGTCAGCTCCTGGGACTGGAAATCTCGGCCCGCTGGATCGCCCGACAGCGGAACGTGCGGGTCAGGAATGCCCTGGCCACCAATCTCTCCGACCTGCTCCGGTACCAGAACATGCTCTGCCGCTACGATCAGACTGTCCTGAAGTCCCTCGATATCTTCGCGGTCCACGGCTTCCCGGTCGGCCTGATCCAGTGCGAGTCCAACATGCTGGGCCTCACCACGGGGCGTGCGCAAGGAGACCTGTTCGGCGTCGGGGAAAACGGCGCCAGCATCGGCAGCGGAGGATGGACCAATATCATCGAAAAGTACGCCAAGGCCAAGACCTACTGCGCGCGACCGTTCGAAGTCCGCGGCGGCGACCGGGCGAAGACGCTGGTCTTCACGCGCGACGAGTGGATTGGAGAGTCGCGCCCGGACGATCCGGGAGCAGGTCGTCGAGAGGTGGCGCTGCAGTGCCGGAGCGGGACGGAGTGCGACCTCCCTCCGGCCTCGGTGGATGCCGTGCTCACCGATCCGCCGTACTTCAGCAACGTCCAGTACGCCGAGTTAATGGATTTCTGTTACGTCTGGCTGCGTCGTCTGGTCGGTCGAGCGGAGTCGTCCTTCCGCGCCGCCACCACGCGGAGCGCCGACGAGTTGACCGGCAACCAAACCATGGACCGGGGGCTGGGCCATTTCGCGGAGGGACTGTCCGCCGTCTTCCGGGGCATGGCCAGGGCCCTCAAGCCGGGCCGACCGATGGCGTTTACCTATCATAACAACGACCTGGCCGCCTACTACCCGATCGCCGTCGGGATCCTCGACTCCGGCCTCGTCTGCACCGCCACGCTTCCGTGTCCGGGAGAGATGTCCGCATCCATCCACATCTCAGGAACGGGATCATCGGTGATCGACTCCATCTTCGTCTGCCGCGTCAAGGGGCGACCCTCCGCCGATTCGGTGAAGGGGACGGCGGCGGCCGTGAGGGCCCTGGTCGAGGCGGACTGCGAGCGGCTCAGGGCGGGGAACGTCGAGCCCACCCCGGGTGACGTCCGGTGCATGGCTCACGGGCATCTGACCCGTTTGGCGACCTGGCATCTGCGAGACGAATGGGACAGCGGGGCTCCGATCGACGCCCGCCTCCTGAGGGTGCGGGAGTGGATGGACAAGATGGGAGGGGCCCCGGCCGTGCTGGCCCTGCTCGCCCCGAAAAGGTCGCCGCAGGGGAGGCGCGCGCGCCGCAGACACGAAGGTGAGCCCCGGGGTTGGAGCCGCCGATGCCCACGCACCCGTTTGAGGTTTCGTTTCAGGAACTCCGCTCCCACCTCGACGAGTACGTGGGTGTCGTGGTGGATTCGCTCCAGTCCGACTTTCTGATCCTGCCCAAGGGACCGGGATTCGTCGAATACGAGGTGTTTCGCGACGCCTTCGAGGCGCTTCGCCAGTCGACATCCGGGTTCAAGGGCGTCACGGCGGCCACGGTTCGAGTCGCCGTCGAGCGACAGCCCATCGCGTTCATCGTCCTCCGCACCATGCTCGGGTTCACGCCGCCGGAGTGGGCCCACGTGGCCACACTTCGGACCGGGGTCGATGTTCCGCAGGGAGCGGTCCGCAGTATCGACCGCGGCATCCGCATGCATCCCGGGAAGTCGATCCCGACGAAAGGCGAGACGGGGGAGCGGGTACGGGCCCTTGTCGAGACAGCCTGTGCATTGCTTCGCAAGGGCCCTTCGGCCGTTTCGCGCGACCGGATTCACCGGCTCGACAAGGTGGACACCCGGGGAGGGCTCGATGCCGTCCGTTCTCTCGCGCAGCTCGGCGTCCCCTACGCGATGCTCCTGTACGAGCGCTTTCTGGGGCGTCCCTTCGCGGGGCACAAAGACTCCGTCTCCGAACTGGTCGGCGATACCCTCGAGATCAAGATAGAAAGCTGCCTGACCTCCGCCGGGATCACCTATCGCAAGACGAAGCGCGCGGAGCGAATCCGCGGCTTCGACCAGACCCCGGACTTCATCATTCCCGACGAGTTCGCCCCGAAGGTCGTGATCGAGGCGAAGGTGGCGGAAGACGACGGCACGGCCCGGGACAAGGTGACGCGACTCCAGCATCTGGACGAACTGAGCCGGCGCGGTCGGGGCCGCGAATCCCGCCGGTTCGAGGTGATCGCCTGCATCGGCGGACGCGGCTTCGGCATCCGGCGGGAGGACATGAAGAAACTGCTCCTGGCCACGAGGGGGAAGGTGTTCACGCTCAAGACGCTGGACCGGATGGTAGAGTGTACGGGGCTGGGGAGGTTCCGCACGGATGGGAGTGAGTGTTGAGGAACCGGAACGTGCCATGACCGATCCAGCCGCCAGACGATGGCGCCGGGGATGTCCTTCTCCCCCTCCCGGGGAGAGGGGGAGACGCGCCCGGGCGGGCGGGTCCCAACCTCGTTGCTGCGGGGAAGACCCGACAGGATCTGAGGCGTGTCCCGCGATCCATGACTCGAGATGTCTGACGACCGGTCGGTCCCCGCCCCTACGGCCCGATCCGCATTACGACCCTCCCGGGACCCTGTTCCCGCCGCTTCGTTCAATCCGCAATCCCCGATTCGTCATTCGCCCCTCGTGGGCCTTCAAGATTGAATCTATGGGTCGCCGGGTGGCACGGGCAGCTTGCTGCCCGTGCCCGGAGCGTGCAGGCACGGGCCCTGCGGCGAGGCGCCCGTGCCACCCACAACTTCAATCTTGAAGGCCCCCTCGTCCTCCTCACTTCCCTTCCGGCTTGGGGGGCTCGTCCGTCCTCGGGAGCACGTTCGAAGGCGGGGCGGCTTGACCACGGCCGTTGCCCGGGCCGGCGGCGGCGTTGGCGCGGCGTTCCAGCCACAGGTCCCTCATCCGTCCGAGGAAGTAACCCGCCGCGAGCAGGACCGTCAGCAGCAGCACCGTCCAGATGGGGATCGTCAGATAATCATAATACGACGGTTCGTAGAGCGCCTGTACCGCGAGCATCACCACCGAGGCGGCCACGAAGGTCCCGGCTTTCGCCTCCGGGGAGAGCGTCATCTTCCTCCACGCGAGCAGCGGGAGCCCGACGAAGAGGAGGAACAGCGCGCCCTTCACCGTGAGTCCCACCCCCCTCTTCACGTACCGGCAGGTGATCCGGCCCGGTTCATTCAGCGAGACGAGCGTCTGGAAATCGTAGGTGTTGGCCGTGCGCGGCTTCGTCCCGATGTTTGTCGAACGAATCCCCACGGCATAGCCGTTGTCCACCTGCATCTCGGTCTGCTTCCCCAGATCCGCCGAGTTCTGACTCACGATCCAGGCATTCCCCGCACACTGGAGATCCCCCTGCCTCTTCTCGGCGATCTGTCGGGCGGCGGTGGTGGGGTCGATCGCCATCACGCTCTGGGCCTGCTGATCCGGATCGAGGAACTGCAGCGGTCCCTCGAATACCGCCCCCCGCGGCAGCCGTTTCATGTTCCCCCCCTCCGTGACCAGCTCGTATCCCTCTGGCAGCGAGATGCTCCAGCCCAGCCGGAGCGCCGGAAGGCTCATCGGCGGGGTGGAGAGATCGAGCGTTCCCATCTGACCGAGCGCCGAACCCTCCTCGCCGAACCGCAGCATCACGGTGAACATGTCCCGCCCGAGCGCCTCGGCCTGCTTGGCCGCCGCCGCGATGGGAACCAGAATCACGTTCCGGGTCTTCCCCGAGGTCTTGTCCGTCCGGGTGGTCTTGAGGACCCCGACGTGCATCCCGCCGACGATGGCGTCCTGCATGATCTGCATGTCCTGGTTCGTGACCTCGAACTCCAGGTACTGGCCGAAGGTGTTTCGGACCTGGCACACGATGTCCGTGATCCGCTTTCCCTCCTCCGTGATCGTCGTCGAGAGTCGCGCCGCCTCCACGATCGCGATCAGCACGGCCGCCGATTCGTGCGGCGACACGTTCACCGCCAGTTCGTACCCCGGCTGGAGATACCGGAAGGCCATCAGGATCGGGATCGTGATCCCGTTCTTGTATCCCTCCGGGATTTCCTTCTCATCGATCCGCGTGAGCTCCTTCGGCGCGGGATCGATGAGCTCCACGTCCGGCCGGGCCGCGATCGCGAGGTAGCCGGTCTCGCGCTCCACGTCGAGCACCTTCAGCCCCGTGTAGGTCACCGGCGTCCCGGCCTTCATGACGATGTCTTTCTGGTACGTGATGTAGAGCGCGTACTCGCCCATCTGCGGGGCGTGCGTCGTCACCGTCCACTCGTCGCCGTCCGGCTTCTTCACCTCGTCCTTGTGCTTGACCAGCGCTCCCTCGATGTTCACCTGCTTCACCCCCGGCGGGAGCTTCACCCTGAACGTGGAAACGCCGGCGTACAGGACCTGGAACTTCACCGCGGCGCTGGCGCTCAGGAGCGCCTCGCCGATCGACAGGAACGCAAAGGTCTCCGCCGTGACGCGCGACTTGATCTTCTCGCCGGCGAGCGCGAGCGACCAGGGCTGCTCGAAGTACTTGTAGGCGATCGCCAGATCGGGCGCCCGCTGCTGGAATTCGGGCGGGAGGTCCTTGATGTCCATCTCGGTGATCTTCGCGAGGCCGGCCGGATCGGTCTTCATCCGGATCGCCGGATCGGTCCGGATCCCCACGAACCCGCGCTCCTTCTTCACCTCGAGGCACTGCAGCCGCGGGACCGGGATCGGCTTCGCGAAGTCCTCGACGGTCCCCTCCGCCTTCACCACCAGCACGTAGCCCCCCTCCGTCTTCGACCGGAGAATCACCGTGAGCCCCTCGCCGTCCGCCTCCCGCTTCCAGTCGTCGATGTTCGCCCCCTCGACGGCCGTCACCCGGAGCGACTTCGGGAGCGTCACGCGCAGGGTGAAGACCCCGGCCTTGCGGATGTCGTACGCGAGGCGCGACTCCAGTTCGAGGTCGCGCTCGGTGAACTTCACCGTGGTCTGGACGTCCACGTTGACTTCGGGCGTCACGTCCGCCACGTGGACGGCCACCTTGTACGGGTGCTTCAGGTAGCGGAAGGCGAGATCGGGGAGCGCGCCGTCCATCAACTGGTCCGGCGCCATGTTGGCCGCCATGCGCTGCACGATCCGGTTGTCCGAGGCGATGAGGACGGGGAAGTCGTTCACGTTGATCTGGTTGATCCCTTCGAGCGAGGCGGTCTCCACCCGCACCCCGGGGATCGCCGCCAGGCCGATGTAGCCGCGCTCGCGCTCCACGTCGAGCACCTCGATCGCCGGGACGGCCGCGGCCGCCGTCTCCTTCGCGAGCCGCTCCGCCTGCACCACGAGCGTGTAGGTCCCCTCGGCCTTGGAGCGAAGGTCGACGCTCAGGATGTTGTCCTTCATCGCCCAGTTGTTGATGTCCCGGCCGACGATGTCGATGAGCTTCAGCCCGTCGCCGAGTTTCACGCGGAAGTGGAACACCCCGGCATCGCGGATCGCGTACTCGATGGTGGAGGACAGCCGCATCGATTCCTTCGAGACGCGGACGATCGTGACGACGTCCGCCGTGACCTTGGCTTCGACTTCCTGGACGTTCAGCGAGAGTCCGAACGGCCGCTTCAGGTAGCGGAAGGCGAGGTGGATCGGGTCCTTCGGCGTCACCCCCTCCAGGCTGAGGTCCTGGAGGTCCACCTGCGAGGCGTCGCGCAGGTCGCTCGCCTCCACCTTGAGCCCCTTCTTGGGGGCCACGGCCAGGATTCCCTTCTCGCGCTCCACGCCGAGCGGCTTCACGACCGGGGCGGGGAAGGTGGAGGGAAGATCGGTCAGCGTCTTCTCCAGCGTGAGGGCGATGGGAAACTCGCCGGTGGTCTCGCCCGTGAGGTCGATGCGCAGCACCTTGCGCGTGCCCTCGTCGGCGATGTCCCAGTTCTTGACCTGGGGGCCGGTGACGCCGAGGAGATTGAGGTCGGGCGAAAGCTCGATCTCGGCGCGGGTCCAGTGCCCCTGGAGGACGGTGTACTTGACGAGGGAGTCGATGTGGAGCGACCCCTTCGAGACCGCGAGGAGGGCGGTCTGCTCGGCGAAGGCGAGCGCGCCGGCGGCGGCCGCGGCGGCCTTGGGCTGCCAGATGAGCGAGATCTGCCCGGCCGAGGAGCCGTAGACGAAGATCTCGGTCCTCCCGTCCTTCGTCTCCGTGGTCCCGACGTTCGCCGTCGGCGTCGTGGTGACACGGAGCTCCTTCCCGGGGACCACGAGCCGGACGAGCGACTTCGTGGCGGGGACGAACGGGAGGGTGAGCGACTGGCCGCCGACGTCGTCGCGGATCCGCTGGACGTACTGGATCTCGAGGACGTAGGAGGCGGGCTTGCCGACGAGGAGTTCGTACCCCTCGGGGGTCCGGCGGAGGTGGACCTTTTTCGAGTCGCCGGTCTTCACCTTGGTGGACGTGACGGAGATGTCGGGCTGGGAGAAGAGCGGAAGGGTGGCCCAGCCGTTGTCCAGGGCGGTGAACTTGAGCGTCATCGTGAAGTTGGCCAGCGGGCCGGCGAGGGCGCCGGAGGTGGTCATCTCCTCGAGGACGATCCCGGCCGGGGCCGGAGGCGGAATCGGCGGCGGGACCGGCATCTCGCCGGCCTTCTCGTCGGCCCGCAGGACGGCCCCGAGGGCGAGGAGGACGAAGGCGCACACGGCGCGGGTCAGACGGCGGGACGACATGGGGGACTCCTTTTCGTGGGATCAGAGCCTGAGAAGAAATGCCACAGGACGACAGCGCTGCGATTTTGTCATCCTGAGCGTCCGCCGCAGGCGGACGCGAAGGATCACCAGCCACGCTCCAGGAAGGCGCTTCCTCCAGATCAGGGCTGGTGATCCTTCACTTCGCCCCGCCGAACGGATGGCGGGGCTTCGCTCAGGATGACAACGCCAGGGGCGGAAACCTTGTACGGCGCCCCGAACGCGCAGATGGCGGAGAGGCGCGACCGGCGCCGGTGAATCACGAATTCAAAGAACGATTCGCTCTGGCCAGGGCCGCCGGTGGCATGGGCCGGTCCCTATGATCGCGCCGTCTTCGCGGCCCGACGACACATCAACAGCGCCGCTCCGGCGAGGACGATCACGCTCCAGACGACGCCCGTCTCCGCGAGCGGGCGGTACTCGTATCCGACCTGGCCGTACGCCATCACCGCGGCAATGACGAGCAGACAGGCCGTCCCCAGGCCCCAGCGACGGCCCCGGCGGGCCGCGAACCGGACCGCGAGGGCGATGGCGATCAGGGCGAACAACTGGCCCATGAGCGTCGTGCCCCGCGAGACGCAGACGAGGTCGATCGTACCCAGCTGATCGCCCAGATAGGGCGCCTCGAACTTCGCCACGCCCGCGCCGGCGGGGGGGAGGCTGACTTCGATCGGGAGCGCCCCCTCGGCCCGGCCCATCTCGCCCGTGCTGTAGTTGAAGGTCGGGGCCGCCGATTGTGAATTGATCCCGGCGGCGAGCAGGTTGACCGGGGCGGAGCCGCGAGGGTCATCGCCTGCGCGACCGCTCGGGCGGGCGGATGAACCGGTACCGGCGGCGTAGGCCGCCCCCGCGATGGGGCCGGCGCCGCCCTGCTCGTCCCCGCGCACCAGCCCCACGACACCGATATCACCCGAAATGGTGATCGGGCGAGTGGACGAGGGCCTCTCCCCGGCGTGTATCCTTGACCCCACCGCCCCCCCACCGCCGCCGGCGAGGTCGCCGGTTGTCGGACCCGGCTTGATCTCTTCCTGCAGCTTCTGGAGGTTCTTCATCTGATTGACGTACTGTTTCTCCAGCTCCGCTATCTCCCTCTTCGTCCGGGCCAGTTCCGCGGCGATGTCCCCGGGGGCAGAGGTCGGCGAAGTCTCTTTCGGCGGCTGTGGCGCCGGACGGGTTCCCTGGACCGTCGCAGAGAAGGCCCCGGATTCAGAGATTCGTCCATCAAATTGCGCCCTGAGTTCAGCCAGGTCTCTCTTCGCATCGGCCAGCTCGCCGGCCAGATCAGAAGACGATCTCATCGGTTGATCGACGGCATCCGGAGCCGCTCCGCCGATTCCTCCCGCGTCATCCTCCGAGGGTGGCGCCAGGCTGATCTCCGGGGCGGGGAAGTCATTGATCGCCCCTGCGACGGGCGGCTCCGCGAGAGCGGGCGGCGCAGGAGGCGGCGGCGCGGCAGGCTTCTTGTCCATCGACTTTCGCGCGGGGGCGTTCTGCGCCTGCTGCTTCTGCTGCGCCTGCTCGAGGAGGCGCGACAGATCCTCCTGCTTCATCCCGAGAGAGTTCTCCTTCTCCGCCGCGTACGCCTTCTTCGATTCCTCGATTCGGTCCAGGGCCTCCCGGGCGCGACGCGTCTCCTGCGCCTTCAGGATGACCTCGGTCTCTTCCTTGTTCCTGAATGTGGTGCCGTCCTCGGTCATGACCACGAGGGCGTCTGCGGCCGGTTCCGCGTCGTACACTCCCCGCCCCTCCGTGTCCGTCTGCCTCCACCGCTCCGAATCCGGCCGGCTGGCCGGCGCCTGGGCCGTCCCCGCTTTCCCGCCGGCCCTCCCCTGGAGGGCGCCGCCCGAGTGCGCCACACCGGGGTCGTAGGCGGCATACCCTTCCGCCTCCTTCCCCTCCGCAGCCGCCTCGTTGTGATCGCGCTTCTCCCCCCCCAGGACCCAGCCCTTCAGCGACTTGCCAAGACGGTCGGTGACGGTGGCGGGCTCATCCGCCGCCGCGGGCACACCGGAGTCGGGGTAGTAGTCCACTTCGGCCGAGCTGCCTGAGACCGAGGCCGTGGAATTCGGAGTGCGCACCTTCAGGTCGGTCTTGAGCGCGCCCTTCCTGACCTCAACCTTCATCGAGCCGATATCCGTCTGCCTCTTCTGTTCCGGACCGATGCTCGCCACCGCAAACCCCGCCACCTCCCCTTGCGTGAGGGAGCCCACCTCGACCTCCGTCCCGTTCTGGAGACTCAGAAGCACCGTCGCGTCAGGTCCGGTCGAGATCTGAGTGGCCTGGTCGAGCTCCATCCCCGGCTGGGCCGGGACCCAGTTCGAATCGCCCGGGCGCATGATGTCCACCGCCCCGTCGACCGACGTGATCGTCGCGGGGAACTGGTCCTGCGAGATGTCGCGGACACGATAGCCGCCGGCGGGTTCATGGCCTTGGGGGGAGGGTGTTCCGTAGACCAGTGAACGCGACTCGGCAGACTTGTAGACTCCAACAGACTTGAAAAGAACCAGTCCCACGCTGGCGAATACCACGGCGGTCACCGGCGCCGCCCGGAAGGCCCACCACCGCCACTCGAAGGCCCGCTCCGGGCGCGAGACGTAGAGCAGCCACCGCAGCGTCTTCCAGGTGACCCAACCGACGAGCGTCGCCACCAGCACCAGCAGGGCCACCCGCACCGCGATCAGGAGCGCCTTCCTCCACCACCATGGGACGACTCCGGCGGCGTACTTCCCGAACCGGTCCAGACTCGCCCCCACCGAGGGAAGCACGCTCGGGACCACCAGCGCCCCGTCCATGCCCACGAGCTTCACCGTTCCCGAGTCGCTCAGGATGTGATACCCCTGAGGGAGATGGACATTCCACTTCACCTGCTCCACATTTACGTCCAGCGCCGGCGCGTGGAGGCTGAGCCGGCCCGTGGCGCCCATCCGGTCGAGCCGCTCCACCCATACGAGCCGGAGCAGGACGTACCCGCCCTCCAGGACCGCCCGGACCTGCGCGTCTTTGGTTTCCAGCGTCACGTTCCGGATCGGGATGAGGACCTTCCCGTCCGGTTGCCGGCTCGGCTTCACCGGCATCCCCCAGACGTAGGTCCCCCAGATCACGGCGTCTTTCGGCAGCCCCACCGAGAGCGACTGCTTCATGGAATTCTCGATCATCGTCGAGAGGTCGTGCATCACCTCGCCGTCGGCCCGGACGATCGTGTCGATCCGGGCCTCGCTCACTTTCGCCCCGAGGGTGCTCAGGTCGCGCGCGTGCTCGCTCGCCGACACCGTCACGGCGCCGGTCTCGCGCCAGCGGAAGAGGTGCGTCGCGGCCGCGCCCACCGCCCCCGCGAACTCCGCCGGCACTTCGTGGGAGGCGATCGAGGTCAGCCCGGCCGGGTCGAGCGCCCCCACCTCCGTGTCGCTCCGGTCCTGCGCGAGGATCACGTACCCGTTCGCGAGATTCGCGCCCGCCACCTTCTCCGGCTCGAAGCGGAACCGGCCCTCGGTCCCCAGCGCGATCTCATAGCCGAGACGGAGCAGGATCGAGCCCTTGACCCGCCGCGGCATCACCACCTCCCACGACCCGTCGCGGAACTCCGTCCGGGCGAGGTCGGTGTTCGCGGCGATCGTGGCGTTGAAGGCCCCCTTCGGGAGGGCGATCGTCAGGCGGTTGGTCCCCGCCTTCGAGACGTCGAGCCGGAGGAACGATCCGACGCTCAGGAGCCCGGGCCGGCAGCCGATGCGGTTGGACACCGTCACGTCGATCTGCGGCGCGATCGGGGTGCGGGTGAGGGCGATCGACCACGCCGGCCCGCGGTGCTCGTACGCGGCCACCGGCGGGCGCCCGATCGCCCGCGGACCCCGGTGCAGGGGCGCGAGGTCGTTCCACTCCACCCGTTCCAGCCCTTCGGTCTCCACCGGCCGGACCTCGATGTCTTCCGGGGCCTCG
Organism: Planctomycetota bacterium; assembly: GCA_016192525.1. GTDB lineage: Bacteria > Planctomycetota > MHYJ01 > JACPTZ01 > JACPTZ01 > JACPTZ01. The sequence continues at coordinate 36,537 of JACPTZ010000175.1, read as the reverse complement.
ACGATCAGGCCGCCGCTGACCTCTTTCGCGTCCCGGATCTCGGGGCCCTTCATCTCGATCCGCGGGGCGCCGATCGGCCCGTCGGCCTCGGCGCGGATGAGGACCGTTCCGTGGCCGAGCAGGTCGCGGGAGAGCAGGAGTCGGAGTTCGCGGCTCTTCGAATCGTAGGTCCAGTCGCGGAGATTCTCCGCCAGCACGTGGGTCGGCGGGAAGCCGGGCGGCATGACGCAGGTGAGGTCGAAGAGTCCGACGCGGCGGACGTCGAGATCGATCCGCGTCACGGCGAAGGCCTGCTCGGGGGTGAGCGTGATCACGGTGGCGAGCGCGGCGCGGACTTCCGGGGCGAGAGGGCCGATCCGCGTGGCGAGGGCCCACTCGGCCGTCGTCGCGGCGAAGGCGATCTTGGGGCGGCCGATCTCGAGGAAGCGGGGCGGCAGTTCGGAGGGCTCAATCTGGCGGAGACCGGTCGTGGAATCGACCATGAACTCGTGACGGTCGTCGATCCCGAGGGCGAGGAGTCCGGTCTGGCGGGAGGCTTCGAGGAGACGCACGGCGGGGATCGGGACCGGCTTCTCAGGATCGGCGATCGTCTGGAATTCGAGGAAGATTTCGGTCAGACCGACCCGGCGGCGCGTGAGGGAGATCGACAGCCGGTCCGGTTCGGCCTTCCAGTCGGCAACCTTGTCTCCCCGCACCGAGTTCAGGGTGTACCCCGCCGGGAGGGAGCAGGCGAGGCGGTTTCGACCGGCCCCTTCGAAGGTGGGTCGGAGAAGGACATGCGCCGTGGCGAGCCCGTTCTCGAGCGTGACGAAGGTCCAGACCTCGCCCACGAGCGGCGCGGGCTTTTCGTCGAGGGCGAGGCCGATGGCGACCGGCGCCCCGTCGGCGGCCGCGACTCCCGCATAGCGGTAGGCGAGGGTCGGGAAGACGCCGGAGGGGCGGACCTCGAAGTCGACCGAGCCGACATCGATCTTCTCGAACCCCGCGGTGCGGGCCTCGCGCGCCTCCAGCACGCCCGAGACTCCGATCCCAAGGAGGCCGACCTGCCGTCCGGCGGGGGACACGAGAGGAGGGGCGATGGAGACCTCGACGGGCAGAGCCCCGAGGAGGACCTCGTACTTCAGGCGGGCGCCGAGAATCGCCGGAGCGGGGCGGCGGAACCAGAGGTCGACCCTCACGCCGTCGGCGGCGGAGGCGGCGGACCACCGGTCGATGGAACCGCCCGCCACCTGGGTGACGGCGGCGCCGGCCGGGAGGCGGACCGAGAGATGATCGGTCTCGCCGCCGCGCTGGGCGGTGGCCCGGATCGCGGTGGAGACGCGCAGGAGGCCGGCCTCGAGAGAGGCGAAGGTCTGGGCCTCGACGTCGAGCGGGGCGCCCAGCGCGAGACCGGTTCCCTTCGGCGCCCAGACGAGCGTGAGGGTGGGTCCGCTGCGCGGAAAGAACTCGATCGTCGTGCCGCCCTTGGCCTCGGAGGCGCGGATGTCGCCATCCCCGGCCACGGCGGCCTCCAGCCCCCCTTTGGGGATGACGAGCGTGCCGCGGACCGACGCGGCGTCGAGGAGAGGCCACACGCAGCGGGTGGCCGGGCCGTCGGCGATGACATCGAGCGAGAAGGGGACGGCGATGGTGTAGGAGCCCTTCGCGTCGATGAGGATTTTTGTCCCGTCCGCATCGCGCAGGAAGTGGACCCCCTTCGAGGGCAGCTTCGGTTCCGTCACCGGGGTCCCGGCGGGAAAGAGCCGGATCTCCGCGACCGAGTCCTCCAGCATCTCGACCTTGATCGTGGCGGTGGCCGACACGCGGGCGCCCGAGAGGGTGCCGGAGTAGACCGCTTCCGACACGACGATGGCCCCGGGGGTCTCCTGTGCCCGGAGTTCGGCCCGGAAGGCGACGGACAGGACGATGAGGAGGAGAGGGGTGAGAATCGACAGGCGCATGAACTTCTTTCACTTGCGGGGACGGGGACAAGACAGAGGCAGCCACGACGTCGTCTCATACCGCCCGGCCTGCCGCCGATTCCTGATCGAGCGGCAGCGTCTTTCCCAATTAGACGCTTCAACGGCCCTTTCGTTCACGAAAAATGAGCGTCCCCTTGCGTTTGCCTTGCCCTGTTCTCCGTGGTAAAGTACCGGGGCATGGAGGGAAAGCGCATGTGCCGTTCCGCGTCCCGTCTGGCCCTTGGCGCCCTGGTTCTCCTTCACTCGGCGGCGTTGCTTCGGGCCGAGGATCCCCGCGCTCCCTCCGGCGACTCCGCGCCGGCCGCCACTCCTTATGCCGACGCTTTCTCGAGGTTTCCGGCCTGGCCGGACGATGCCGCCGAGGCGCGGGCGCTCCAGATCGCGCGCACCGGATGGACGAGGGGGCTGGGCTCTCTGGAGGAGTTCATCGCACAGACCCAGCCCGCGATCGAAGCCGTGATCCTCGGGAGCAAGGGGCCCGCCGCCGCCTTCACCGGGACCGGGCGGCGTCCAGCGCAGCCCGTGCCGCGAGCCGCGGATCCCGCCATTCGCCGGATCACCGCCCTGCTCCTCATGCACGTCCATCACCACGCGTTCACGATTCGCCACGCCGAGGCGGGTCGGACGGCGGCGGCGACGCTCTCCTTCGCCGCCGATGCCGCGCGGGGAGGCGGACTCCCGGAGAAAGTGGCGGAGGCCGAAGTGAGGTTGAGTGTCCTGCGGGCGCTCGAACTGACCCTTCGGTGCGCCCCCTCGGACGATCCGTTCTGGAAGGAGTTCCCCGCCGCCTGGAGGCGCGCCTTGGAGCGTTCCCCGTCGTTCGCGGACGCGCTCGACGTGGAGGCGCGCGTCGATCCGTCCACGCGGAGGGAGGAGGTTCGGAACCGTCCGGAGGCGGCCGGGTCGGATCGGTTCGCCGGCCAGGTCTACGACTGTCTCGGCGCCCTCGACGACGCGGAGCGCCGCGCCATCGTCGAAGACGTCTCCCGCCGGGTCGGCGACCTGGTCCTGGCCGCCCGGGAGGCCCTGAGCCGATCGGACCCGATGGTCCTGAACACGGCGGCCTCGGCGGTCGCTCGACCCGGGACGGTGGAGCCCGGGACGCTCGCCCAGGCGCTCACCTGCTTTCAGTTTTCGGAGTTGGGTCGGCAGTATCGAACGGTCCTGACGGCCGAAGCGCGGTCCCAGGCGCTGCGCGTCCAGATCGCGCTGAAGCGGTTTCGCCTCGATCGGCAGGAATGGCCGGCGACGCTCGCGGACCTCCAGCCCGTCTACCTCAAGACGATCCCGGTGGATCCTTTCGACGGCAAGCCCCTTCGCTATTTCCTGAAGCCCGACGGGCCGCTCCTCTACAGCGCGGGGCCCAATGGGGTGGACGACGACGGGGCCAGGCCGTTTGTCGAGGGCGATGAACTGCGCGGTACGGATCTGATCATCAGTGTCTTCGAGTAGGGGGCCGTCAGGAAGTGACGCCAGCGATCGGGCGAACGTAGGGGCGACCCTTGCGGTCGCCCCTGTTGACGAGCGCCTTTGGTCTCCATCGCCAGGCCGCTTGCGGCGGCGCCGGACAGGGGGCGGGGGCAGGCCCCGCCCCTGCGATTCCCGGACAGTGTCGCAGTTATTTCCTGGCGGTCCCCAAGGGACGGTGCCGGAGATGTCCTCCCCCCGCAAAACCCCGGTCCGGAACGCCCCGGGCGGACCCCGTCCGCCGACCCCCGCCGGGGGGCCTCTGCGTCCCCTTCGCGACCTCATGACCCTGATCGGGGGGGTCCACGAGGAACACTCCGCCCTTCGCGCCGCCGTCATGGCGGTCTGCGACTGGACCGGCTGGGATGTGGGGGAAGCGTGGGTGCCCCGCCCCGGCGCCGCCGTCCTCGAGTGCAGCCCCGCCTGCTTCGTCCGCGACTCGTCCCTCGACCGGTTCCGGTCCGCCAGCATGGAGTACACCTTCGCGCCCGGCGAGGGGCTGCCGGGTCGGGTGTGGGCGTCCGGGAGGACGGAACACATTGAGGAACTGAAGGATCAGTCGCACTTTCTCCGCTTCGACCCCGCGAGGAAGGCGGGATTGCGCCGGGGGGTGGCGGTCCCGATTCCCGTCGGGGAAGAGATCCAGGCCGTCCTCGCTTTCTACACCCGAGACGCCGGCCCGGCGCCGCAAGGGCTCGATGAGACGCTCGCCGACCTTGCCGTGGCGCTCGGTCTGGTCATCCGCCGCCTTCGCGCCGAGGAGGCGCTCCGCCGGAGCGAAGCCCGTTTCCGCGCCATCAGCGCGCCCGTCGCGAGGCGGTGGCCGGCCGGAAGTCCACGGCCCAGTTCAGGATCGTCGGGCTCTCCGGCGGCCGGCTCTGGATGGAGACGCACTCCGCGCCGCTCCGGAACGCCCGCGGGGAGGTGACCTCCGTTCTCAGCGTCACGCGCGACGTGACGCAGCGCCGGTGGACCGAGGAGGCGCTCAAGCGGGAGCGGGACTTCATGACGGCCGTGCTCGACACGGCCGGCGCGCTCGTGGACGTCGTCGACCGCCGGGGCCGGATCGTGCGCTTCAACCGCGCCTGTGAGGAGGCCTCCGGGTACTCCTTCGAGGAGGTCCGGGCGCGCCCCTTCTGGGACATCGTGCTTCCGCCCGACGAGGTGGAGGAGGCGCGTGCCTGGTTCCGGAACATCGACTCGGTCCGGTTCCCCGCCGAGCGCGAGGGGGACTGGCTGAACCGGGACGGGACCCGGCGGAGGATCTCCTGGTCGCGGGGCGCGATCTCCGGCCCGGACGGGAAGATTGAATTCATCGTGGGGACGGGGATCGACATCACCGAGCGGAGAAGAGTGGAGGAATGCGAGCGGGAACGGGGCGCGCGGGCCTATCGGCATCAGTCCGCCCTGCTCCGGCTCGCCCGGATCGACGTGGCTGAGATCGGACCCGCGCTCCGGAAAGTCACCGAGATTGTGTCCGAGACGCTCGATGTGGATCGCGTGGGGATTTGGTCCTTCACCGAAGATCGCACCCACATCGTCTGCGACAGTCAATTCGTCCGGAGCGCCGGTCGCCACGAAAACGGCACGCGGATCGAAGCGAAGCAGTACCCGGCCTATTTCCGGTCCCTTGAAGAGAGCCGCACCATTGCGGCCGAAGATGCGCAGAGCGATCCCCGGACCTCAGAGTTCCGGGACGGCTATCTCGTTCCGTTCGGAATCACGTCGATGATGGACGTCCCGATCCGCCGGCACGGAACGGTGGCCGGGATCGTCTGCTTCGAACACACGGGCCCCCGCCGCGCCTGGAGCGTGGAGGAGCAGGACTTCGGCGGCTCGGCCGCGGACCTGATTTCGCTCGTGTGGGAGACGGCCGAGCGGCGCCGGGCGGAGGAGGCCCTGCGCGACCGCGAGGCGCGGATCCAGGTCATGATCGAGCACCTGCCCGGGATCCTCTGGTCCGTGGACGCTGGAGGTCGCATCACCTCGTCGATGGGGACCGGCGTGAGTGCTCTGGGGCTGTCCAACAACCAGCTGGTGGGGATGACGCTGGAGGACTACGTCCAGTCGCGTGACCCGCGTCATCCGGCCCTCGATGCCGCCCGGAGGGCCCTGGCCGGCGAGTCGGTGACGTACGAGATGGAGTTCCAGGGCCGCTCCTTCGAGAATCACGTCCAGCCCCTGCGCGACCGGGAGGGAAGGGTCTACGCCTGCGTCGGACTCTCGTTCGACGTGAGCGACCGGAAGCGGGTCGAGCGGGAGCACCGCGAGCGGGAGGCGCGCCTGCGTCTGCTCGTCGAACAGATGCCCGGGGTGCTCTGGTCGACGGACTCGGATCTCCGGTTCACCTCCTCGGTCGGCTCCGGCCTCGGCGCGCTGGGCCTGCTGCCGAATCAGGTGGTCGGGATGAGTCTCCACGACTACTTCCAGACGAAGGACCCGAACTACCCTTCGATCGCGGCGCATCGACGGGCGCTGGCGGGGCACTCGGTGACGTTCGAATCCGACTGGAAGGGGAGGACGTTCCAGACGCACGTGGAACCGCTCCGCGATCCGTCGGGGAGAATCACGGCGTGTCTCGGGCTCGCCCTGGACGTCACGGAGCGGAAGAAGGCCGAGGAGGACATCCGGCGGCTGAACGAGGACCTGGAGCGGCGCGTGGCCGAGCGCACGGCGGCCCTCGAAGAGGCCAACAAGGAACTGGAGGCCTTCTCCTACTCGGTCTCGCACGACCTGCGGGCCCCCGTGCGGGCGATCGACGGGTTCGCAGGCATCCTCAGCGAGGAGTTCGCCGCCACGCTGGGGACCGAGGGGATGCGTCTGCTCGGCATCGTGCGCAAGAACACCTCGCACATGGGACAGCTGATCGACGATCTGCTCTCCTTCGCCCGGCTGAGCCGGAAGGAAGTGGAGGCGTCCGACATCGACATGTCCGACCTGGCCCGGTCGGTGCTCGACGATCTTCGCAAGGTCGATCCCGAACGCCGGGTGGAGGTGGCGCTGGATCCGCTGCAGCCCGCGAAGGGGGACCGGCCGATGATGCGCCAGGTGTTCGCCAACCTGCTCGCGAACGCGTGGAAGTTCACCCGGCGACGCAAGTACCCGACGGTGCGCATCTCCTGCCGCACGGAGCCGCGCGAGGTGATATACTCTGTGGCAGACAACGGCGTCGGCTTTGACATGCAGTACGTGCACAAGCTGTTCGGGGTGTTTCAACGTCTGCACAGTCCGGAGGAGTTCGAGGGGACGGGGGTGGGACTGGCGATCGTGCAGCGGATTGTGAAGCGCCACCGGGGCCGGGTCTGGGCGGAAGGCGCTCTGGACGGGGGGGCCACGTTTCATTTCGCGTTGCCGCGAGGAGAGGAGGCGTCATGAGCCCGGACACGGTGATCGACATCCTGCTGGTGGAGGACAATCCGAACGACGTGGAACTCACGCTGCGGGCGCTCAAGAAGCAGAATCTCGCGAATCCGGTCCACGTGGCGAAGGACGGCGCAGAGGCGCTGGACTTCCTTTTTGCGACCGGGGCCCACTCGGGCCGGGCCGCGGAACGGAATCCCAAAGTCGTGCTGCTCGACATGAAGCTCCCGAAGGTGGACGGGATGGAGGTCCTGCGACGGATGAGGTCGGCCGAGAAGACGAGGCTGATTCCGGTGGTGATGCTGACCTCGTCGCAGATGGACCGGGACGTGATCGAGAGCTACCGGCTGGGGGTGAATTCCTACATCGTGAAGCCGGTGGACTTCGAACAGTTCGTGAAGGCGGTGGCGGAGGTGGGGCTTTACTGGCTCCTCGTGAACCAGCCGCCGCCCTAGCCCGGATTATTCGCGAACGGACAGCGCGGAACCCTGGAAATCCGCCCGCCCTGAGCGAGCCCGCCTCCGTTTGGCGGGCGAGTCGAAGGGCGAGGCGCGACAGCGTGCACGCCCTTCGACTCGGGGCCGAACCAGCCGGCCCCTTGCTCAGGGCGGACGGATCGACTTCTCGGGCGTCCCAACGGGAATCGCGATCCGTTCATGAATAATCCGGGCTAGGAGCGTGTCTGACTATTCGGGAAAAACGGTAGCACAGGCTTTCCAGCCTGTGCGGGACAGGTGGAAAGCCTGTCCTACCGTTTCCGACATCGCCCGGGCAATTGTCAGACACGCTCCTGGATTTGGAGTGCGGTGACCCTTCGGCAGGCTCAGGGCAGGCTTGTCGCCGCTTTTCGGGGCGCCCCTCTGCCTATCGGTCCTCTCGCCGCGAAGCGGCGACCCGCGCCCTTGGCCCGCTTACCGCCTCTGTTTCTTCTGGTTGTCTTTGTTGTTGTTGAGGTTGCTTGACCCTGTGGGTTGAACGGACCCCCGATGAAGTCGCCGGGTGGAACAGGTATGCCGGGCGGGAGGCGCGCTGGCAGGGTTGTCTCACAGCTGCGGCCATCCTGGTCATTCTCCCGCTGCTCTTCGCCGGCGGATGGCTGGTGAATCTGCGAGCGTCTGCGACCGCTCCGATCCAGGGGCCGGGGAGCTTTGCAAGACGTCTCGCCGTGGCTCTCGCGATCGCCGTCCCCGTTGCCTGCGTCGCGTACCGCTTTGAACGCCAGAAGGAGCTGAGCAAGCTGTCCCGGAGCACGGTTTGCCCAAAGTGCGAGGCTTCCGGCAAGGGCAACGATGGAAGCGTCTGTTCCTGCGGAGGGTCCTTTGTTTCTCTGAGCAGGGTGAAGTGGGTGGAGGGCGGCTCGTGATCCGTGACACTTGAAATCGGAGGTTGCGGGTGGCACGGGCGGCTTGCCGCAAGGCCCGTGCCTGCGCGCCGCGAGCACGGGCAGCAAGCTGCCCGTGCCACCCATGGATTCAATTGTCACGAAGAACCTTGTCGCCGGGAAGATTCGGCCTCGGGACGGTCCGCTCGAATCTCCGCCGGCACGAGCCCGCAACGCCCTCACCCTACCCTCTCCCGGGGGGAGAGGGGTACAACAACGGCTACCTGCCGAAACGACTTTGAAGGCCCACGCTCCGTCCGTCTCGTGGCCCCGGGGGAGGAGGGCGTATGAGCCTGACGCACTTCCTGAAGGCGCTCCGGGAAACCGGGGAGGTCCCCGTCTCCACCTCGCGGGACCTCTTCCCCGAGGATGACGCGCCGTCGCTGCGGGTGCTTCGGGACTGGGATTCCGAGGCGCGACTCTCGCTCGGCCACGAGCCTCCTCCCTTCGCCGCCGGCCCCGCCCTTTGGGCCGCCCGACTCCTCTATCGCGGGTGCCGCGCTCTGGTGGATCGGGCCACAGACACCTCGACCCTCCAGCGCCACCTGGCGGCGCCGTGTCCGGCTTCCCCTTCGCCCTCCGTGGCGTATTCCGCCGATCTGGCCCTGCGGTATCTCCCCGATCTCTTCCGTCTCTCGAAGGGACTCTCCGAAGACGACCCGCTCAATGCATCCCTCCTCCGGCTCGCGCGCGAGTGGCCGTTGTCGTCCGTCGGCATACCGGGGGTCGGCGAGGTTGATCCCGCGCTGATCCTGGATGATCGATGTCTCCGGCTCCTGTACGTGGACCGGATTCTGGCCTCCCGGGACCTCTCGCGGGCCGGCGACCCGCGCGTCCGCGAGGCCCTCCTCGAGGCGCTCGGCGCCTTCGGACCGCAGCTCGCCCCGTCCTTCGGGGCCGTTCTCCCCCCTCAGGAGCAGGCGCCATGACCGAAGAAGCAGATCCCGCCGGCCGGCTGGAACTCGGACGCCGTCTCTCCTCCGAAGTCCTCGACTCGATGAAGCGCGCCTTCGTGGGCAAAGACGAGATCATCGATCTCATGGGCGTGTGCCTCGTGGCCGCCGAGAATCTCTTCATCCTCGGCCCGCCGGGCACGGCCAAGAGCGCGCTCGTCCACGAACTCGGGCAGCGCCTCGAAGGTCGGACCTTTTCGTACCTGCTGACCCGCTTCACGGAGCCCAGCGAACTCTTCGGCCCCTTCGACATCCGGAAGCTCCGGGACGGGGAACTGCTGACGAACACCGACGGGATGCTCCCCGAGGCCGCCCTCGTCTTCCTGGACGAGCTCCTGAACGCCAACAGCGCCATCCTCAACAGCCTGCTGACCGCCCTCAACGAGCGCGTCTTCCGGCGCGGGAAGGAGACCCGCCCGCTGCCCATGCTCATGGCTGTCGGCGCCAGCAATCACCTCCCCGAGGATGAGGCCCTGGGGGCGCTGTTCGACCGATTCCTCGTTCGCGTGAGGTGCGACAACGTCCCGCCCGAGCGCCTCGGGGAAGTGCTCGACGCCGGCTGGAAGCTCGACCTCGGCCTCGCCGCGTCCGGCGGACGGATCCACGTCGACGACGTGCGTTCCCTGCACGAGCTCCTGCCGCGGCTAGATCTCTCCGGAGTCCGTCCGGCGTACACGGAACTGGTCCATCGCCTGCGTCACGCGGGCGTGTCCCTCTCCGACCGGCGGGCGGTCAAGGTCCAGCGCCTGGTCGCCGCGAGCGCCCTCCTCTGCGGCCGGACGCACGCGGAGGTGTCGGATCTCTGGGTGGTCCGGCACATCTGGGACACGATCGAGCAGCAGGAGGTCATGGCGACCATCGTGCAGGACGCGATGGCGCGGTTGCCCTCCCCGGGCCGGGCGCATCCCCGCTCGCGCGGGCTCGATGCCCCGGATCCGGAGTCGCTGGCGAGGGACCTTGATCACCTCCTCGATCACGCGCGAAGTCCGCAGGGGACCGCTACCGAGAAGGCGTATCTCAAGGACCGCCTCGGCCTGCTCGCCGGGAGGTGCCAGTGGGTCCAGGACGCCGAGCGCCGCACCGCCCTCGGAGAGAAAGTGGACGCGCTCTGGGAACTGTTCGGAGGAAAGCCGTGATCCCGGTCTGGGCCGTCCGACTCGATCCGCGCGATGCCGCTTCCGCCGCCGCCCTGCGCCTCCGGACGGGGGTGGAGGTCCTGGAGACTTCCGACTCCGTCTGGCTCCGGGGATCCGGGCGATCCGAAGCCCTGGATCACGTGCTGAGTTTACTGCCGGTGCGCGGACGCTTCGACGTGAGACCCGATGGACGACTCGTGGCGAGGGGCGAAAGGCTGGCCTCCCGGCGGCTTCCCGAGGGGGAGTGGGCCGCGGTCGCCGCCTGGTGCCTTCCGGCATCCCCATCGCCGGGGATGCCGGGTCGCATTGGGGAGAAGGTGTGTCTTAAACTGGCGGCGGGGGCGCCGGAGCAGGAGCCCTCCGTCCTCATCTGCGATCTCGATTCGTGGGCGGACTGGGCCGGGTCCGCTCCCGCCGTCCGGCTGGAGAGACTGCACTTTGCCGCGGACGACGTCGGCCGCGTCCTGACGTGGGGATCCCCGCTGCCGCCGCTCCGGGGCGAGCGGTACACGGAATCCGGGGGGATCGCGGTTCCCTGCGGTCTGCGGATCGATCCGCCCGTGGAGCCGGCGGCGCTCCATTCGCGCCTCGGCACCTCTCCGCGCGATCTCGTGCTCTTCCGTCCGGACGGCTCATTCGAGCGCGTCGCGGCCGGCCAGTTTGCCGCCGCGAGCCGGAGCGCCGCCCGGCTCACCGCTCGTCGGCGGGGGTTCGAGCCGTGAGTTTCGCCCGGAACTGCGCCCGCGAGTACCTCGCTCCTCCACCGGGCGCCCCGTGGAAGTGGGCGGACGACGGTCAGACCCTCCTCTGGGCCGACGGGTCGGTGGTGGCGTTCCGGGCCGAGGTAGAGACGGTCCTCACGCGCCTGGCGCCCACCGGGTTCCCGCCGTTCGGCGCCGTGGCGCTCATGCTCGCCTCGTGCCGGGAGGGCTGGAGGACGCCGTCCGGCGGGCGCGCGGCCTCGCTCCTGGCCCTCGCCAAAGAGCTGACGAAGACCGGCTCGGCCTCGAGCCGCCTCGTTCACACGCTCATCGCCGACGTCCTCCAGCGCCTCGAAGCGATCCACGCCCTTCCCGAGGAGTGTCGAACCGGGGCCGGGAAGAAGGCGACCCTCGCGCTCAGGATCTTCGGCCGAACGAAGGGCGTGGGGAAGCCGGAGGACGCCCGCACGATCGTGGAGGGCCTGGGCGAGGGATTGGGGCCCCGGGACCTGGACCCGTCGAGCGGCGATCCGGCGGGCTGGCCATTCCTCCTTCCGATGCTCTCGGTGCTCCGGGGCTGCCTTCCGGCGGAGATCCGGCCGGAGGACCTTCGGGCGATCGAGAAGACCGGCCTGGAGGAGATTCCCCTCCCCGCGCCGATCGACCTCTCGCCGTCGGAGCGGGTGCGGGCCCTGCTCCTGAAATTGCGCGGCGAACCGGAGTGGTCGGGACTCGCCCGGCTGGCCCACGATCTCATGGCCGCCGTACACGTGCCGCGCCCCGTCTCGGAGCGGGAGGAGATTCCGGTCGGCGGCGTCTCGGATATCACCAATCGCGGGCCGCTCGACCGGCTTCTCCTGAGTGAACTGGCGAACGACGACGCCATCCTGGCGGTCCGACTCGCCCTCAACGAGGCCCTGTTCACCCGCAGGGAGTCTCCGCCCGGTCTCCCGCCGAGACGCCGGGCGCTGCTGCTCGACTGCGGGGTGAGACTCTGGGGCCTTCCCCGTCTCTTCGCCACCGCGGTGGCGCTCGCCCTCACGGCCACTACACGGCGCGACGAAGAGGTCCCGGCCTGGCGGTCCTCGGCCGGAGGCGTGGAGCGGATCGACCTGACCACGCGCGAGGGCTTGATCGACCACCTCGGCCGGCTTGAAGCGGCGCCGCACCCCGGCGCCTCGCTGCGTCCGTTCCTCGAGGCCGCCGAGTCGCCGGATACGCCGGTCGATGCGGTGCTCGTGACGCACGCTGACGCCGCGAGCGATCCGGACTTTCTCCGCGAGCTCGACGGCATCGATCGCCGTCCGCTCTTTCTGGCCACCGTGGCCCGGGACGGCGCCTTCCGCCTCTCGGAGGTCACCCCCTGGGGCCGGAAGTCGGTCCGCGAGGCCGTGCTGTCGCTCCGCGATGTCCTTCCGCCGCCGGAGCCGTCGGACCGCGCGGCGCCGCTCGTTGCACGAGACCGGAGACCTGATCTCCCGCTCATCTTCGGCGTGGAACCGTTCCCGCTCTACCTCCCCGAGCCGGTGGCACGAGATCAGATCTGCTATCACGAAGACGGCGGCGTTGTGGCGGCGGTTCGGGACGGGCGTCTCTTGCACTTCGAGGACCTGAACCGGGGTGGGCGCCAGATCGCCGATCTTCTGCCGAAGGGTCGGCTGCTTTCGATGGCGATTCGTGACGACGGGTCGGTCCACGCCGCCGTGCACACCCCCGGCTCTCCGGAGGTGAAGGTCCTCTTCTGCCATCTGCGGAGCGGGGAGCAACAGGTGGTCGGATTCGGCGGTGGTCGGCCCCTCAAGGGCGCCGCGTTCTACGATCCGCTCCTGCTCCTCATCACCCGGGCGGGAGCGGCGCTCGAACAAATCCTTGTCATTGACACGGTGTCGAGAGCGCAGGTGGCCGACTTTGTCGGCTCCGCGGGGATGCACTGGCAGAGGAGCGGGCGCTTTTTTCGCGACCGGGACGGATGGTACGCGCTCACCTGGGACGGGACGCAGGCGCGGATGGAGCGGCTCGAAGGCCGTCACCACCATCTCTTTGACCGTCCCGGGACCGACGGGCCCTGGGACATTCTGCCCGAGAGCGGTTCGGTCATCTCCATCAGCAGCGGGGTGCAGATCCCGCTCAAGGGGAGGATTCCCGCGGAATTTCTCGTCAAGAGCGTCTCCCGTGACGGGCATCGGGTGGCTTTGTCCGCCGGCCCGTCTCCGATGGTCCTGGACCTGAAGTCTGGAGTGGTAAACACCGGTTATCAGGCCTTCTCCGAGGAGCCGGCCGCGGCGGCCTGTCTACCGCGCCACCGGGGTCTGCGAAGAAAGTTCGAGTCGCTGGCGTTCGACTCCGACGGGCGACTGGTCCTCAGGCAGAAACGCGGTTCAAGTTCAGTGCTTCGACTCGATCGAGGGCAAATCCTCCTCGACTCTTGGTCCAAGCGCGAGGGGCCAGATTCGCCGGTCTTTCCCCTGCGCAAGGCAGGCTTCGTCGCCGGTACGCGCATCCGTCTCCGGTCGCACCCCTTCGCGGACGGCAGCGCGGCCTACCTGGACTCGCGCGGGCTTTTTCATCTGGTGAGTTCCGACCGGGCGCTTCCGGAGATCACGCTCGTGCTCTCCGACGGACGCACGGCGGCCTGGACATCCGAAGGCGACCTCTACGGAAACCGGTTTTTCACCGGAATGACCGAAGATGTCCCCGCCGATCGCCTGCACGAGCTGATCCGCTCCTTTGCCCAGAGGGTCAAGTGATCCGGGTCCCGCTCCGGCTCCGACCGTGCGAGAGGACCCAGCGCGAGGCCGCCGCCTGGTTCATCCCGGGCGATCGACCCGCGGCCTGGCTCGAGGAGATCGCGGGGTGGGGGGTCCCGACAGAGTCCCTGTCGCTCCACCTCCTGCCCGGCAGCGGGAGTGATCCCGGCCCCTGCGGCGTCCTGGTCACGGCGCCGGCCGGCGCCGTTCCCTCACCGTCGCCTCGCGCGCTTCCCTACGGCGCAATCGCCCGTCGGCTCCACCTGCCGATCGATTCCCGGCTCGATCCGGAGCTGACCGACGCGGAGATTCAGGCCATCCTCCCGGGCGCCCTCCTCGTGTTTCATCCCACAGCCGGACTGGTGGGTTTCGAAGCGCGGGATGTACTGAGGGTGCACGACCTGATCGCTCCGCCCGAGGAACGGGCGGTCTCGTGGGACCGGGCCGATCCCGGTCTCGCCCCTTCACCCGGGCTTCGTTCCGTGACCTTCGACACCCCCATGACGATGGACCTCCTGAGGCGCGAGTCGCAGGACGACATCGGGACGCAGCCGGGGTCGGAACTGCCTCCCGCGGCCGGCGAGCCGGGGCGGGGGATCGCAGCGCGGGTGGGGAGGTGGAGTCTCGGGATGGCCCTGCGCGGCGTGAGAAGCGTCACGATGGCCGGGGTGGGGGCCGTGGCGATTCTGCGAGGGCTCGGGGCGTTTCTTCGCCGCCGACTGACGTCGCTCGGCGGGACGGGGGGCGGCCGCCGGCCGCCCCGTTCGCCGTCGACGCCCGACTGGCTCCGTCGTCTGAAGGGCTGGTCGGACCAGCGACTCTCCGCCCTGGCGGAGGCGCTCGACGCGGCGCGCCATCGCGAAATCAACCGACTCCTGCGGCTCCTCGAGACCGATCCCGATCAAGGGCTGCGATTCGCACTGCCGCTTGCTGGGACCGGGAACCTCGGCCGGGGGGCGACTGTTCCGAGCGGATGGCTGGGGATGAGAAGTGTCGACTTCAACCTGTCGCGTCTGTTCGCCGGCGGCCCGACGGACCCGTGGGGCATTCCCTCTCAGATGTACGCGAGGCTGCTCCAGAGGTACCGCGAGATCGCCAATCGGGAACTCGGTCTTGGGAGACACCGTCGCGCGGCGTACATCTTTGCGGAACTGCTGGGGGACCTGACCTCCGCCGCCGCGGCTCTCGAACAGGGGCGGCACTTCCGTGAGGCCGCCACCCTCTATCTGGAACGGTTGAAGCTCCCGCTCAAGGCCGCCGCCTGTCTCGCGCGGGCAGGATTGTTTCTGGAGGCGATCCGCCTGTACGAGGAGCATCAGGCCTTCGTCGAGGTGGGCGATCTCTATACCTCGATCGGGCGACCCGAAGACGCCGAGAAGGCCTACCGGAAAGGAGTCTCGATCCTCTGGCAACAGAGCGACTTCATCGGCGCCGCCGCGCTGCTCGAGGAGAAGGTCCGCGCCCCCGACGAGGCCCTGGCGGTGCTCGCGCAGGGCTGGCCCCACTCCGCGCAGGCCGGGAAGTGTCTCAAGGCGGGGTTCCACCTTCTTGGAAAACTGGGTCGGCACGGCGATGCCACGAGACGGGTGGCCGCATTGCGGATGGAGGAACCGCCGGCGCGACTCGCCCTCCCGCTCGCGGAATCGCTGGCAGAGGTGGCGGTGACCTACCCGGACCGGACCGTCCGCGAACGTGCGGCGGATCTCAATCGCGTCACGGTCGGGAGGCGTCTCCCCTCCGCCGATCCGGCCGAATCGAGAAGACTGACGCAGACGCTCACCCGGCTCGATCCCGAGGACAAGGTCCTGGCCCGCGACGCGGAGCGATACACCCGGCGCTGGTCGGACCTGAGTCGTCTCGCCACCGTCCTGAGGCCGCCGAAGCGCGGGCCGACGCTGATCCGCAAGTTTCAGCTTCCGCAGGAGGTGGAGTGGGGGGCGGTTCAGTCCCGCGACGCCTGGTTCTACGCGGTAGGGACCCGGGAGGGCCACAAGGCGGTGGGGCTGCGGGGGAGGTGGGATGGAATCTTCCAGGCCGTTGTTTGGGACGTGGTGCTGGCCGGCTCGGTGCTGCTCGTGCCCGGGTCCCATCCGTCCCAGCCGACGATCGCAGTTCCGCGCATCGGCCGGCGGCTGGAGATGCAGCTCCTGCCCTCGCAGGATTGCTTTCGCGAGCGCGAGCAGATCGGTTCACCGGCAGATCTGCCCAAAGCCCTTTACGGGATCGCTCGAGACGCGAGGGGAGGCACGTGGGTGGTGTGTTTCGACGGAAACGCTGCGGTCCTCTCCCACTACGATCTCGAGTGGTCCCTGAAGGGATCGTGGGTTCTCATCGGCGGTGGATCAGCGACGGAAGTGGAGGAGTTGCTAAGCACGTTTGCCATCGTCAATCCGAAGGAGTGGAAGGACGATCGGTCCGGTCTGTTTCCCCCGGATGGATCGAGGGCGATCCAGCTTTTGCAGCGCGTCGCCCTCCGCCGCGGCCGCGTGTTCGTGGCCGCCGGGCAGCACCTGCTCTCCCCGTGGCAGACCGACCACCAGCACGTCCCGCACTGGACGCGGCTGGAGGCGCCGATCGTCCACCTGGTCGCCTCGGCGGGGGACAAGGGGCGTTTCCTGGTGGCCTCCCACGAGGAGGGCGCCACTCTCCTGCCGGCGGGAATCGAGCTCGGACCGCGCCAGATCATCGGTGAGGGGATGTCGCGTCCGTTCCCGTGCGTGCTGCGCAACGAGTCGATCGTGCTGGTGAGCGGGTCGGAGGGGAAGATCTACCGTCTCGCGCGCGATCTGGACGCCGCGTCGCTCGCGGGGGTCTTTGAAGGCCCGGGGTCGGAGCCGATCGGGGTCGTGCAGGCCGCGGCGCCGGGGCAGTTTGCCGTATTCACGGCCGACGGCGCCGTGCGGCTCTACGGGGAGTAGGGGGTACCCGAAGCCGGCCGCACGCGTCCCTTCGCCGGCGTCCTCCTCTACCGGTCTCGCCCCATCCTCCACCGTTCCAGTTCTTTCCGCAGGGGCGCCCAGTAGCGCCGATCGGCTCGCCGCTCCCGTTCCTCCTCCCGGCGCAGCGCGCGATCGACGATCCGTGGCGAGCCTCCCCGCAACGCGCATCGGATCGCGGGGCGTTTCGCCGACTGCGATTCCGCCAGAAGCCGGAATCGGCGCGCGAGCTCAATCAGCAATGGAGCCGTCCGGCACTCCATTGAGGAGGGACTTCACCCGGAAGCGGCGGAAAGTAGAAAGGACTTTGGGAATCGGGTTCAGGATCAAGGGAGCCTCCCAGGAGCCGGAAGGTGGCCCAGAGTTTCTGCGATTGCCGGAATCGCTCGGCCGGCGTCAGGCGATACCATTCCTGAAGTTCATCGTCTTCCATGCCGGCAGGATATCAGGCTCCCGTCCGCTCTGCAACGGGTGAACATCGACGCGGGCGCCTCTCGATTACGAGGAATGCCACCATCCCCTCCCCTTCGGACTCACGCCCCGTTTCTTCATCAGACGGTAGAGTGTCGTGATGTCCACTCCGGCGATCCCGGCGGCCGCCTTCACATCCCCCTCACAGCGGCGCATCAGGTCGGTGAGATAGCGCCGCTCGCCCTCCTGGAGGACGGACTCCCGGGCGGCGGAGAGCGTGAGCCCCGCCCCCTGTTCCCCCGACGCCTCGTCGCCTGGCGGGGGATGCGCGCCCTTATCCGGGCCGGCGGCCGGCGCCCCCGCCGTTTGATCCTCGGCGCCGGTCCCCGGCGGGAGCCGCGCGGGGCGGCTGAGGGGCAGCGTCAGGTCCCGCCCCTCGATCGTTTCCCCCGAGGCCATGAGGACCGCATGGTCGATCACGTTTTTGAGCTCGCGGAGGTTGCCCGGGAAGTCGTACGAGTGAAGCGCCGCGAGGGCGTCCGGGCTGATCTCGCGCACGCTCCGGCCGAACTGTCGATTGGCCTGGTCCATGTAGACGTCGCACAGGACCAGCAGGTTGTTCATGAATGAGCGGAGCGGCGGGAGGGAGACGGTCACCACCGCGAGTCGGAAGTACAGGTCGTCCCGGAAAAGGCCCTCGCGGCGCATCCGTTCCAGGTCGCGGTTCGTGGCGCCGAGCACCCGCACGTCGCAGCGCTTCGGCGGCTCATTGCTTCCCAGCGGCTGAACCTCTCCCTGATCGATGGCGCGCAGGATCTTCGCCTGGAGCGGGGGGGTGAGCTCACCCACCTCGTCCAGGAAGAGCGTTCCCCCCGAGGCCTTCTGGAACTCGCCCACCTTGGCGTACGACGCGCCGGTGAAGGCGCCCCGGACGTGGCCGAAGAGGGCGCTCTCGAGGAGCGATTCCGGAATGGCCGCGCAGTTCACCGTGATGAAGGGCTTCTCCATCCGCCGACTGTTGAAGTGGATGGCGTGCGCCACCAGTTCCTTCCCGGTCCCGCTCTCCCCGCGGATGAGTACGGGGGCGTCGGTGGCCGAGACCCGTTCGATTGTCCGCTCCACCTCGAGCCACTCGGGCGAAAGTCCCTTGATCAGGAGCGGTCGTCGCTGTCCCCAGTGCTTCGAACGGTAGAGGGCCGCGCGACGCAGGAACTTGGCGGAAGAGGCGGCCAGCGCCTCCAGCTCCGCCATGTGCGCCGGCGTGAAGGCGTTCGTTTCCGGCGAGGCGACCGAGAGCACGCCGATCGGAATCGATTGATAGACGATGGGGGCCGCGGCCACCGATTTCGCCGGCTGGAAGTAGCGGCCATACTGCGGGTCGGTCGTCGTGTCGTTGCAGAGATAGGGTTCGTTCCGGTCCGCCACCCAGAATGCGATTCCGTTCGGTCGACCGTCCAGCCGGCGCTTGAACACCGCGTCCGGAAGCGCCACCCGCACACCGTCAGAGAGGTGGAGTTCCACCCGGAGTTCGCTCGTTCGCGGGTTCCAGAGAAAGAGCGAGCCCCGCTTCGAGTCGGTCCGCTCCAGGGCGAGTTCGAGGACCCGCTGCTCGAGCGAGTCGATCTCCGCCGCGTGGAGGATCTCGTCCGTTCCGATAGAGGCGGCCTGTGGGGTTGGACGCATGGTGCGAAGAGTGCACTATTCATGCGCGCGACGCAAGTGAAATCTCACAGCCTGCATTATGCGGAAGGGAAGTCCACAGATGGACAAGGACTTACGTTGATTCCGCCCCGGCACTCCGGTTGCGTTACCGGTCCTGCATGAAACCCACCGTGAGGTTCTGGAACAGCAAGTCCACCGGACATGTCCTGGCCTACTGCCCGGACATCCCGGGTGCCGCCGCGTGCGGGAAGGACTTTGACGTGGCGCTTGACCGTCTCCGGGAGCGGCTGGATCTGCTGAACGGCATCCGTCCCCCGAAGACCTGGGTGCGATCGGCGTCCTTGGCGGCTGCAGCGGGGTCGCGTTCATGACCCCTCGCGCCGTTCCTTCCTGGCTTCCGGCTCTCTGCGTCGGCTCGGCTGCGGCGGCCGCCTTCATCGCCGTGCTCTGGGCCTCCCTCGGGACGATCCGGGGGAACTCCGGGACCGAGCGAATTCCCCTCGCGCCGAAGGGCTCCTTCACTCGCGCGGACGAGGCCCGAACGTCTTCCGCGGCGCCCGTACCTGATTCCGGAGACACCTCCGCGGAGATCGCGGTCGGGGCGACGCCGCTTCTCACCGGTTCGCCCGCCGAGGAGGCGCTTCAGGCCCTTCTCACCGCCGATCCCGAAACCCAGGCGTCTCTCCTCCTCTCGATGAGAGAGCGCCCGACCCCGGACCTCGTTCAAGCGGCCATCCGCGCCTGGAGGACCTCCCGCGAGGACCGGAGCCGGGCCCTCCTGCTCTTCTTCCTCTCGGGCACACGCGACACCGTGGTCGACGCCGAGCGCGACACGATCCTCGACGTCGAGGCGATTCCGTATCTGCGCGACATTGCATTGCGTCCCGCGGACGACGCCACGCGCCCCGCGATCCTCGCCCTGAGCGACCTCCGCAGCGGCGAGGCCTCCCGGCTCCTGGCGCTTGTCGTGCAGGATCCGCGCGATCCGATCAAGGCGGGCGACGCTCTTTCCGCCATGATTGTCCGGCCGCACCGCACCGGCGTGAGGGCCCTGGAGGACCTCGCGGCGGGGAGGGCCTCGCTGACGACCAAGCTGCGCGCCCTGCGGGGACTCTTGACCCTGATTCAAACCTGGGATCGGGACGGAACCGATCCCGATGTCCGGGACGCGCTCGGCGAAGCCCGCCGATTCGTCTACACGGACGGCCTCGGCATTGCGTCCATCGCGGAGACGCAGTCCGGGATTCCCGAGGTCCGCGAAGAAGCCTCTTTGCTCCAGATCGAAATCGCAGCCTTGAGAGACAACCCGGAGAGATAGGGCAGGGGCGGCAACCCAACACGGAGAGGAGTTCGAAAAATGAGTACGCGGCGGAAGCTGACAGGGGCGGTGGCGGCCCTGGTCCTCGTTCTGGCATCAGGCGTTTCGGCCCAGAGTCCCGGACCGGAATACGACGGGCTCTACGACCAGTACATGATGTGGGTTTCGGAGGCCGGTTCGGAATTCTACATGATCTCCGATGGGAGCTGGAAGCCCCCGTCCTTCGATCGCTGGATCGAGGAGAACTACTCGGTCTGGATCGAGCCGACCTACGAGATCTGGGGGTGGACCGAGGAGGGCTGGCTTCTCGAAGGGTATGCCACCGCTCCGGAGGAGCCGGTCCCGACCGACCCCGTCCTGCTCGAGCCGATCCCGTCCTACCCTGCCCTGGCCGACACGAAGTATCTCACCCTCGCGTACGGTCAATCGACCCTTGCGATGTTCACGTCCGTCGACCTGTTTGTCGACGGATTCCGCGTGGAGTACTACGCCTTCTACGGCAATGCCGGGGATCTGGTCGACCTCCGGATGACCTCCGACGAATTTGACTCCTACCTCCGCCTGACCGACGAGTTCGGCGGCTGGATCGGTGAGGACGACGACACCCTCGGCGGACTGGACGCCCGCCTGCTCGCCACCCTGCCCGAGACCGGATGGTATCTCATTCATGCCACGAGCCTCGATCCGCTGGCGCTCGGGCGCTACTCGATCTCAGTCGACCTCTTCGCCGGGATCCCGTCCGACATGCCGATGACGCCCATCGCCGTCGGCGAGAAACTCGACGGATCGCTGAACGAGGCGGACCCGATCGGGGTGTATCGCAAGGGAGTCGAGGGCTTCTACGCGCTCACCCTGCTGGCTCCGCAGGACCTGACCGTCTCCTTGTCCAGCCCGGATGGTTCGCTGGACACCTACCTCTTCGTCACCGATTCCACCGGGAAGAAGATCCTCTTCGAGAACGACGATTTCGACGGGCTCGACTCGCTCGTGAGCGGCACGCTCGAAGCGGGGACCTACGTCATCGTCGTCTCGACGTACGACGGCGCGTTCGGGAACTACACGCTCTCGATTCAACCGGGTCTGACGGAGAGTTACGAGAAGGACCCGCTGGGGGAGCCGCTCTACGAGATCCTCGTGGTGAGGACGGCGACGGAGACCTTCCTTGGGGCCATGACCGGCGAGCAACTGCTGAGGCTTACGGTCGATCCAAGCGGGGACTGGTCCACCCACGGCAAGTACGTGGCCGCCGTGACGAAGGGGGTGCGTGATCTGATCGACTCGGGCCGTCTGACCCGCGACGAGGGATCCCGGCTCATCGTCGAAGCGGCCCGGGCGCGGATCGGCAAGCGCCTGAAGCCGCACGAGAGGGAGCGGGTGCGGGACCTGAGGCGTCCTCTCACGACCCTTGAATTTGTGGGGCCGCGGGGGACGACGCTCGTCCCCTCCGGCGCGGTCTCCATCGAGGATCAGTGGGGACGCCGGAGCAACGGCTTTCCCTTCACGGTTCGGTAGTTTCCGACTTTCAGCACAAACCAGGTCTACGGACGGAGGAACCAGTCTATGAAGCGCGCAATGATTGCTCTGACTTATCTGGCGGCGAGCGCCGGGACGGTGCTGGCGAGCAACTGGTCGATCGCGATCACCAAGCCCGAAGCGCGGGCGATCATCGTCCGCGATCTCGGCGCCTCTCCGCTGGCGGCCGGGACGGTCGAACAGCTGGCGGCTCTGGGTCTCACCCGCGAATCGGTGCTGGCCGAGGCCTCCGAGCGGGCCGGCTTTGGCCGGAGCATCCCGGAGAACAGCATCGAGCGGATGGCGGTGGTGTACGATTTCGCGGCCGATATCGTGCTTGAGCGGGCGGCCCGCGAGCTGCCGCTGAAGGCGGGGATTTCGGGGACGACGGCGCGCCTCGTCGAGGCTCAGCAGCCTCCGAAGCGCGATGCCCAGACAATCTACTATCGCGTTGAGGTGGGCATCAAGGAAGAGGGCGTGAAGATGGCGCGCGTGTCGGAGGTCGGAATCAAGGAAGAGGGCGTGAAGATGGCGCGCGTGAACGAGGGCCCGACCGGAGATCTGCCCCTCTGGGTGGTGATCCGGAATGGTACGGAGGCGCTCACGTTCTCCGACCCGGCGTCGGCAAGCCGCGAGAGGTTTGTGAAGGGCTACATGGACTTCGACCGCGTGCAATTCGATACCGCCATGATCTCCACCGGCGGGGGCCTCTGGAACGCCGTGGACAGCACCCCCCAGGAGACGAGCGACGGCCAATGGCAGACCATCTCAGGCGGTGCTCTGATGATCGAGATGACCGCCTCCATCTCCGGACCGGATCAGCATGAGCAGAAGCGTCCGGGTCAGATGTACGTCAGCGACATCACCATCAAGGGGCCGTTCGTGAAGGATCGAAAGGCCGTCATGGACTGGGTGAACGGCGTGGCCACCGCGTCGGATCGGAAGGCGGGCAGCGAGACAGAAGTGGAATACCTCAAGGTCTATCAGTCGACGAAGGAGAAGTACACCCGCGTGGCCTCAGTACTGGCCGGCGTGGCGGATGCGCTTGAGGCCCAGTCGAGAGAGACTGGGAACGAGCACTTGCTCCGCGCGGCCGAAGTAATCCGGCAGGCGGCGACTCATCGACTTGATCCCTACAAGAGCTTCCGGACCACGAACGATGAGGTCTGGAACCAGCCGGGGACACTGAAAGAGGGGGAGAAGGGGACGCAGATGGAGTGGAGCATTCACCGCGCCGAGCACGGAAAGGGGGGGGTCGCGGCTCCGTCGCCGCGCCCGAGTCGAAGGACGAGTCGAAGGCCGCGGCCCACCCACCCTTCGACTCGCCCGCCAGACGGAGGCGGGCTCGCTCAGGGTGGGCGGGTCTACCCGCTGGATAAGCGTTGACGGATCACTAGTCATCCGCGAACGCTGCTTCTGCCCGGGCGGGCTTACGGGATCACCTTCATCCGGATATTCTGCACCTTTCCCTCGCGGAGCACTTCGAACTCGGCGTCGGTTCCCGGCTTCTGCGTGAGCCGGAACCAGGCCTGGAAGTGCTGGGTCGTCTGGAAGTCTTTCTTTCCAGCCACCGAGAGGACGACGTCGTCCTTCTTGAACCCGGCCTTCAGGGCGTTCCGCCCGTCCTCCGGGTGATCCCCCCACGTGATCAGGTACTGGATCCGGATGGCGAAGTCGGAGCGCGGCAGGCCGAGCTTCGCCTTCTCCTCGCCGGTCAGCATCGGCCCGCCGAACCCCGGATTCGGGCGCAGACCCCACATCGAGGGCCTCCAGGAGAGCGTGAGCGGTGTGCCGGTCTTCCATCCCTCCTCGATCGGGATCATCGCCTTCTCGGCGCGCGTCATGTGCTCGAACTCGATCAGGAGAGATCCGGCGTGATTCGGGGTCTCCTCGAGCACCCGCTGCACGTCCGAGAAGGAGCGGACGCTGCGCCCCCCCAGGCGGATCAGCCGGTCCTCCTTCTTGACCCCGGCCCGGTCGAGCGGCGAACCGGGAACCACCTCCGTCA
Source organism: Planctomycetota bacterium (assembly GCA_016192525.1). Taxonomy (GTDB): domain Bacteria; phylum Planctomycetota; class MHYJ01; order JACPTZ01; family JACPTZ01; genus JACPTZ01. Next base: position 12,984 of record JACPTZ010000175.1, on the reverse strand, counting down.
CCCGCACCTGGTCCTCCGGGTCCAGCGACATCCCGATCTGCGCCGGGGAGGGCCATTTCCAGATCCGGTCCGCCGTCCAGCTCCCGTCCGCCTGGGCCACCTCGCGTTCCACGTCGTTGACGGTGTGGCAGTGAATGCACTCCTGCTTCGCGGCCTTCATCCGCCGCGCCATCGGGGCGAGACTTTCGATCGGGCGTTTCGAAGAAGCGGCTGGAGGCTTCGGGTTCTTCATGTACTCCGCGTGGGTCTCCATCCCGTCCTTCAGGAGCTGGGCGAAGGAACGCATCGCCAGCATCCCGGCGGGGTCGCCCGTGTCGCGTCCCCCGTAGTGATGGTAGATCGTGCCGTCCGGGTTCATCAGGACGGCGGCGAAGGTGAGGTCGTAGTCGAACCGATAGAGGTCGAGGTCCACGCCCTTCATGTCGAGGACGCGGACGCAGACGTAATCCCAGGCGGCCTCGCGGAACTCGCGGGGGGGACGGACCAACTGTCCGTCGAAGGACGAGCAGTCCTTTCACTTCTCTCAGCGGAAGACGAGAAGGAGAGGCTTCTTCTCTGTCTTCGCCTGGGCGCGGGCGGTCTCCAGGTCCGTCCGCCACTTGAACGGCGGATCGTCCTGGGGGTCGGCGTCTCGCGCGGCCAGGACGGCGAGCAGGGCGAGGAGGGTCAGGACGGCGCGTCGGGGGCGAATCCGCATGGCAGGTTCTCCGGGGACGGGGAGATGGTGCCACGCGCCGGGCGCGGCGTCAAGATCGCATAGTCCTTGTGAGGCCGGATCGGGGCTGATACCATCCGGCGCCAGAGTCTCTTGCGGAGGGACGCGCATGGAATCTCCGAATCCGGCCGTGCCGGCGCTGCCGATCGGCGCCGCCCCGCCCGTGCCGCGCCGGCGCTCGAAGTGGAAGTGGGTCTTCATCGTCGCGCTGGTGATGCTCGGCCTCTACGTCTTCTACCGGACGCAGATTTCGCCGTTCGCCCATCTGGAGGCGATCTGGAAGGACTCGCCCCTGACCCGGATGCGGCCGCCCGAGTTCGAGAAGCGCGTCTCCCACGACCTGACTGAACTCGCCGGCCACCGGGGAGGGCTTGACGCCCTCACGGCGCACTTCTCCTCGCTCCGCGCGAGACTGCCGGCCGAGGCCCGCTCCCTCACGCCGGAGCAGCGTCGCGCCCTCAAGGAATGCTGGGCGGCCTTTCTCGATTACGAGATGGCCCTCGATGACCTGAAGGGTCTGTACGAGGCCTTTCCCGGGGTGAACCGTCTCTCCGGCGGCAAGGACAACTGGCGTCACGCACGTTCGTTCGCGATCGCCTACCTGATCCATCTGCTTCAGATCGACGCCTCCCGCCCCTTCATCGATGCATTCATCGGCAACGCGGATTACGAGAGCGTGATGGACGAGAAGGACGACGTCCACGGCATCCCTCCCGCGGCGTTCGGCCGGCTCAAGACCCGCGTCGTGCACGTCCAGACCATGACCGAGGTGGCGATCTTCCATAGATATCATGAGGGGCTCCGGGACGGCCACTACGCCCCGTATGCCGCCGCTGAGCCGGGCGCGCCCGACGGATGGGTGGTCGCCGAGATCGACCGCCGGCATCTCCCCATCGACGACTGGTACAAGGCGAAAGGGCTCACCCAGCTCACCTCCAACGCCGCCGACATTCTCAAGGAGGACCTGTTCGCCCGCTGGTTTCCCGTCCAGACCGGGATCGCCGAGTGGATGGGGGACACCCGGGTCACCTCCGGTCCGAACCTGATCACCATCCCGCAGATTCACGAGATGCTCAAGGCGATGGAACCCGGAGACATCATCCTCGAACGCCGGAACTGGTACCTGAGCAACGTGGGACTGCCCGGATTCTGGCCTCATGCCGAGCTCTACATCGGGACCCCGGACGAATTCTCGGCGTCGTTCGATCCCGACCCGGAAGTCCGGGCCTGGTGCGCCGCGGCCGGGGCCGGTACCCCGCGCGAACTCGTGGCAAGGCGGTTTCCGGAGCTCGCGTCGACGTGGGCGAGGCACGTCGACGGGGAACCGCCCCGGATCATCGAATCGGTGAGCGAGGGGGTGGTGCTGAGTCCCGCCGAGCACGGCTGCCTCGCCGACTACATCGGGGTCCTCCGCCCCCGGCTCCGAAAAGTCGACAAGCTCCAGGCGATCCTGACCGCCTTCGGGCACTGGGGGAAGCCGTACGACTTCAACTTCGACTTCATCACCGACGACACGATCGTCTGCTCCGAGCTGGTCTTCAAGGCGTACCGGCCCGACGGCGAGAAGCTCGGGCTGAACCTCCATCTCAAGGAGGTGATGGGCCGGAAGGTCTGGCCCTCCAACGAATTCGTGGGCGTCTTCCGGGACGAACTGGGGAAGCCGGAGGCGCAGATGGACTTCGTCTGGTTCTACGACGGAGTCCAGGGGGAGCGGAAGGCGATCGTCAGCGGCGCCCGGGAACTGGCCGAGACCTGCTCCCGGCCGAAGTGGTGCATGTTGCAGAAGTGAGGAGCCGGAAATGGGCACGGGCACTCTGGCCGGTCGAACCGTGGTGATCACCGGGGCCAGCCGCGGGATCGGTCGCGAAATCGCGCTTCGGGTCGCACGGGACGGGGCGAATGTGGTGATCGCGGCGAAGACCGTCGACGGCACGGGAAAACTCAAGGGGACCATCCACGAGGCGGCGGAGGAGGTCCGCGCGGCGGGGGGTCAGGCCCTCGCGATGGCCGTGGATGTGCGGGAGGAGGACCAGATCGAGGCGATGGCGGCCGGGGCGGTCGAGCGGTTCGGCGGGATCGACGTCCTCATCAACAACGCCGGGGCGATCGCGCTGCGGCCGGTGCAGCAACTGACCGTGAAGCGGTACGACCTGATGATGGACGTGAATGTCCGCGCCACGTTCGCCTGTGCCCGGGCCTGCATTCCCCACCTCAAACGGTCGTCGAACGGGCACATCCTCAGCCTCTCCCCCCCGATCGATCTCAGCCCGCACTGGTTCGCGGGCCACGCGGCCTACACGATTTCAAAGTACGGGATGACCATGCTCACGATCGGACTGGCGGAGGAACTCCGGGAGGACGGGGTGGCGGCGAACGCGCTTTGGCCGAAAACGCTGATCGACACGGCGGCGGTGGAGATGCTGGGAGGGGAGGCGCTGCGGAAGGTGAGCCGGAGACCGGCCATCGTGGCGGACGCGGCCTATGCCGTGATCACCAGCCCGTCGCGTGAAGTCACCGGTAACGCCTTCATCGATGAGGACCTGCTGCGGAAGCGGGGCGTGACCGACTTCTCGGGGTACGCCGTCGAGCCCGGCTCGGAACTCATGCCGGACCTGTTTCTCTGACCGTCTGCAGGATTCGCCGCCCGATCCATGATCCAGGCGGCCATGCGCCGCTTTCCCGTCAGGGTTTCTTCCACTCCCGCCGGATTCTCCGCATGTCGTCCTGCACGTCGTGTTCGATCGACGCGATCTTCTCCTGCATCGTCGAACAGCGTCGTTTCGAGAGGATCCCGATCTCGCGGGCGGCGGAGAGGGAACCGCGGGCGAAGGCGGCGCCGCGGAGGGCGCGCTTGTACTGAACGATCCGGAGTCCGAACGGGGTGTCGTGGTCCTCGTCATCGACCGCCTGGACGATCCCGCCGGACATCTCCATGATCCCGCGGGTGAGGAGTCCCATCGGCCATCCCTGCGGGAGGTCTTTCTCCTTTCCGAGCCTCATACACTCCAGAACCAGTGCCGAGGCGCGTCGGACGAGCGGATGCTCGCGGCGGGAACCCCGACTTCTCGGAGGATCGTCGACTTCCTCGTCGTCGCCGTTGTCCTTGAGACTCGCCCGCCAGGGGGCGTGCCGGTCCGCCTCGTCCTCCTCGATCTCCGCCATGAACTTGTCGCCGGGCCGCTCCCGCAACTCGTCCTCGTTGTCGTCCTTGATCCCGTGCACCCCCCCGATCGACTCGGCCCGGAAGGCGTGGTCGAGCGCCTCTCCGGAGTCCGCCCCCTCGGCCGACTTCTCGTCGATGGACCGCATGAGCCGTTCGGTCCGCCGCTGCCCCTCCTTGTAGAAGGCATCCCATTCCGCCTCTGTCCCGGAGCGCACGTAGTCCTCCGAGGGATCGTCGTCCCCCTTGAACCTGGCGGGCGGATGTTCGGGCGGCCGGTGCAGGGTGCGGTGGACCAGCTTCGCGATCCGCTCCACGCGGGCGGCCAGAATCTTCGGATCTTCCGCGGCCTCCGGGCTGACCGGATGCCTGTCGATCGCCGCGGCCATGGTGTCGATGACGCGGCCGAGGAACTCGTGTCCCGCGCGAAGACGCCCGGGGTCGCGCGTCTCCCAGTAACCGCCCTCGTCGACGACCTCCAGGTCGGGGATGAACTCCTTCTTGACGGCGTCGAGGAGCTCGACCAGGGCGACGTGCGCCTCGACCGGTCCGAACTGGGTTTTCACGAACACCCACGGGGGCTCGTCGAGCTTGTCGTTCTGGGAGGCCTCCATCTCGTGGAGCGGGAGGAGCCACCCTTCGGGGGAGACGATCAGACTCACCGTTTCGAGGCCGGGGGCGAGATCGATCATGGCCCCGCGGATCATCCGCTTCGGCTTCTTCTCCGAGCGACTGCGCCAGATCTTGATGTAACCGCCGAGTTCGAGCGAGAGATCGACGAGGCGGTCTTCCAGGGTCTCGATCTGGTCGAGGTCCTGCAGGGTGCCGTGGTAATGGACAGTGAGGCCCATGGGGGAATCGGGACGTCGGCGGTTCCGGTCAGGCCGGCGGGAAATCGCCTCCAGAGTATCCCGAAGATCCTGTCAAGGCAAGAGAAGGGAGACTCCCGGTCGGTCCCATCCCGCCGGCACCGGCGACGGCCCTGCGCCCTGGACGTCATTTCCATAATGATGCAGGTGCATCATTATGGAAATGACGGTTGCAGCCGTCCAGAAGATCCAGGAGCGGCCGGCCCGGACCCGACCGGGCTCTTCGAGAGGAAGGCCCGAAAGGGCACCGCCTCTTGACCCGGCGGCGCATTGGTGGTACTTGCATCACGACGGTTCACACCCCCGGTCCCTGGCGGCGATCCGGTGTCTCCTTCCAGGACCAGCCCGGTGCGGGTGTTCACGTGAACGCGGAGACCACCCGTGATCTCGAGGCCCCGGTTGATTCTCCTGCCGGCTCTGCTCGCTCTTGCCGGAGGTTGCAGGTCCGGACCGGCGCTTTCGCCCACCGCCCGGCCGACGATCGCGCGTGAGGACCTCCGGCCTTCCGCCGTGAGGGCCCGGGAGCGGGGCGTCGCCTTCCTCGTCGGGACCCAGAACCCGGACGGTTCGTGGGGTTCCTTCGAGTCGGCCCGGCCGGATGAGGACATCTTCGAGGAATGGGCCTCCTGCGACGCCTTCCAGGACGCCACGAGCGCCCTCGGTGTGATGGCGCTCCAGGGGCCGTCGCGGCGTGACCCCGCCGCGTTCGCCGTCCTTGAACGGGGCGTCGACTACCTGTGCCGGGCGCCGACCACGAAGCGGGTCTCCGGAGAGTATCTCTACGACAACTGGGCCCATCTCTACATCACGCACGCGCTGTCGCTCGTCGTCCGCGATCCCCGCTTCGAATCGCGACGCGGGGCCATCGAGGGAAAGCTGCGACGCGAGATCGAGGCGCTGGAGGTGCGGCAGGGCGCGGACGGCGGATGGGGGTACTACGACTTCGACTACGGGTTCGAGCGGCCCGCCGGAGACGACTCCACCTGCTTCATGACGGCGGGAGTCCTCCTGGCCCTCGACGAGGCGAAGCGGTCCGGCATTCCGTTTCCGCCGCATCTCGTCCCGCACGGGCTCAGGACGGTGGAGCGGCTGAGGCTTGGAGGGGGCTCCTACGTCTACGGCAACTACGCGAGTCTCCGGCCGGGAAGCGGTTTCAATCAGGTGAAGGGATCGCTCGGGCGCTCCCAGCCCTGCAATCTCGCGCTCTGGCGGTACGGTCGCGGAGTGAAGAAGGAGGACCTGCGGAAGGGGATCGAGAACCTGTTCCGGCACCATCACTTCATCGAGATCGGACGCGGGCGCCCGATTCCGCACGAGGCCTGGTACTCGACGGCCGCGTACTACTACCTGTTCGGACACTTCTATGCGGCGAAGGTGCTCGAGGAACTGGATCCGGCGGACCGCGAGAAGTGGTGCCCGATCCTCGCCGGGATCATCGTGCGCGACCAGAACGAGGATGGTTCCTGGATCGACTATCCGATGTACCGCTTCGACCGGCCCTACGGGACGGCCTTCGCGCTCATGATCCTGGAGTCGTGCCTGGAGTCCCCGCCGGTCGTCGCCGCTGCAGCATCCGCACCAGCCACCAGCACCCCGCCGCCGCGAGGCCGTGTTTCAGATTGTGTCCCGATATCGCCCCGTTCAGCGCGAAGATTTCGTGATCCAGCAGCTCGGTGATCTTCGCCGCCGCGTACCAACCCACCACCTCCCAGTAGTACACGCCGTGGGTGTAGAGCGGGCGGAACGTGAGGAGGATGAGCGGGATCGCGAGCATCGGGTAGAACTGCACCATCCCGTAGAGCCGGAGGTCGCCCTGACCCTCCCCGGCCGCTTCCCCGCATCGCCAGAGCAGCATGCTCGCCGCCCCGACGGTCAGGAGCGGGAGGAAGAGCCGCCGACCGACCAGAGGGCTCACGTGCTCGCCGATGACGATCGAGAAGAGCGACATGAAGACGAGCGTGAGCGGGAGCCGGTCCCAGAAGAGCGTCGCATTCGTCGGCGTGTGGTGATAGTACGCGGAACCGAAGCCGGTGAGCGAAAGCGCGGCGAAGAGGACGGCGTAGGGGATCCTCTCGCGCGCCTCGCGGAAAGCGCCCTCGGGGCCGATCCGCAGTCGGGCCAGCACGACCCAGAGTCCGAGGACACCGGCGATGACGAAAGGGATGTTCGTGATCACGTCTCCAAAGTGCGGAATTCCCCAGAGCGTCCGCTGGTCCGCGAAGCAGTGATATTCCGGGTCCTGGGGGACCGGCCCGTGCCAGAGGAGCCACGCCGTCCCGGCCACCCCGGGCAGGATGAACCCGAGGGCGCGGAGCCACCGGGCGCGGATGGAGAGGGGAGGGCGGGTCGGAGGGGCTTGCGTTTCCACGGGGGGGATTCTATCATCCGGAGCGCCGAACAACATCCAACGCATTCGCCAGGCAGGGGGGGGGCCGACCCGGCCGGAGCCGGGGAGACCGGGCCCAGGGGTTGGGTCGGTTTCCGTGCGGGAAGGCCATCCATCCGGGGGGCGTGAGCCAGATGCTCCTGAGCGGCGGCGGCTATCTCGTCCTCGTGAGCTGGAGAGAGAGGCTGCTGATCAGCGAGACTGGGATCGTGGTTCGTCCATGGATTGGAAGCGCGAGGCTGCCGAGGTGGAGCGAGATCGATCGACTTTTCTGTCATGCGTGGAGGTACCGCATCGAGTTTTGCCGTTCGGATGGCGGAGGCACATCGGCTTCACTCCGTCTGGACGGACTCGGGCGGCTGCGCGCGGCTCTCGAACAATGCGCGCCCGAGGTCCTGAGTCGTACGCGCGAGGATGTGTCGGCGGGCGCAAACGCTCGATGCAAACAGCCCCGGCTTGGAGGAATCCGACGATGAGGCCCACACGCTCCCCATCCCGCCGGGTCGGCCACGCCGATCGCCTGCAGGACATTCCCAACGTCGGCCCGGCGACGGCGGGCGATCTGCGGCGACTCGGGATCACGCGACTGGAGCAGCTCGCGCGGCGCGATCCCGAGGCGATGTACCGCGCGCTCTGCCGGAAGGACGGCAGGCGGCACGATCCCTGTCTGCGGGACGTGTTCGCCGCCGTGGTTTACTATGCGAAGATCGGCCGGGCCCGGACGTGGTGGTCCTTCACGCCGGAGCGGAAGCGGCGGGATGCGAGGTGACACCCGATCGCGAGGGCGCTGTCCTTCCAGGGGGTGCCGGGAGAGGGAACGACGGACGAAGAAACAACAACGGAGGTGAGGCTGGACTCTGAGATGGCTCGGTGCCGAGAGGAGGGCCATCAGAGGGAACGACATCGAAAGGCGGCGACGAGCCGCCGCACTCCAGAGGCCCTTCTGTGGAGTGCGGGAACTCGTTCCCGCTTTGTGGGACATCGCCTGAAACCCGGGCCCGACTCCGGCAAGACAGGCGGTGATCGTTCCGAGACGTTCCGCTCTTTCCTCCGTTGTTCGCCTCTCTCAGAACCCGTCGGACCGAAGTTGAAGTATTGTTCCCCGGAAGTCCTTTCTTTTCCCGCGACCATGCCCCTGCAACCTCCGTCCCATCCAGGATCCGAACTCCTCCACGACCGTCCCCGCCGCCACTACCTCGGCCAGCTCTGGCGTTACGCCCTGCCGATGGCGCGCTGGACGCACCGGCTCCGTCAGCATCACCGGGCCCCCGCCGAGTATCGCGATCGTTTTCTGCCCGAGGCGCTGCGCGGGGTGCTCTGTGCGGCCCAGACACAGACGGCCCACTATGCGGAGACCTTTCACCGCGCCGGCGTCCAGTGGCGGGACCTGCGGTCGGTCGACGATTTGGTCCACTTCCCCGCTCTCTCCCGCCGCGAAGCGCAGGAGAAGTATGAGGACCTCCTCTCCCGAAACATCACCCTCTGCGAACGGGAGGAGGGGATTGTATGGCGGACGAGCGGGAGCACGGGGCAGCCGGTGCGGTTCTTCGTCAACGGCGAGACGAACAAGTTCCCGTACGCTCTGATGAGGTTCTGGATGGGCCGCCGGTCTTTGAGGCCCTTCTCCCATGGCGTGGTCCTGCTCTGCTCGCTCCCGCGATCGGTGCTGTGCGGGACCTGGCTCCCGCTCTTCGGCGGCACGTACTTCCGGAAGATACACGGGTCGGAACCGGGGGCGGGGCCGCTCCTCACCCGGCTCGCGCCGGCGGTAATCACCGGCGATCCCCACTCGCTCGTCTGGTTGGACGGAGAGCTTCGCGCCAGCCGGGTGTTGCTGCGTTCCCGGCTCATCGTTTCCTCGGCGTTCGCGCTCTCGCCGGAACTCTCGAAGTCCCTCTCGGAGTGGACGGGCGCGCGGGTGATCGACTGCTATTCGCTCGCGGAGACTGGTCCGCTCGCCTTCCGCTGCGGCCCCGACCGTTCGTTCCACCTCCTCGGGGCGGCCGCGGTGCTGGAGACGGACGTCCACGGCGAGATTCTCGTCACCAATCTGCGAAACCCGTTCTTCCCGCTCGTTCGGTATCGCACGGGCGACCTGGGACGGATCGTCTGGGAACCGTGCGAGTGCGGGTATCGCGGACCGAGCCTGGTCCGGCTGGAAGGTCGCCTTGCGGCGCGGTTCATCGCGACCGATGGACGGAAGGTTGATCCATCCCAGGTGGAGCCGATCCTCACGCGGCTCCCGGTCCGGCAATTTCAGCTCGTGCAGACCGGCCCGCTCGCGGTGACGCTGCGCTACCATGGGCCGGTCCCCATCCGGGAGGCGTCTGAGGTGGCACAGGTGCTGGGGCTGCTTTTGGGCGGGGGGGTGGAACTGATCTGCAGTCGTGAAGCCGAGCCGCTCTGGCGGGGTGGGGAGAAGCCGGTGCCGTATCTGAGGGCGGCTTCGGATTCGAACTGGAGACGGTCTCGGTAGGCGAAGCGCAGGGGCGGGGCGGGTAGGCGCAGGGGCCGCCTACGAGGACCCGCCCAGCCCCATCAGAATCTTCCGCACCTCCTCCCTCCTCTCCCGATCCAGCCCGAACCAGGGCCCAAAGAGGTCCTCCTCCCTCAGACCCAGGCGCTCCATCTCGCTCCGGGCCCGCTCCGGCACTTCGGCGAAGAGTCGCCGGAGCGGGGCGGCCCACTCCTCGATGAGGGATCGCTCTGCAAGATACTCCCCAAGCCGGCCGGCGGCGAGGCGCTTCGCCCCGTCATAGGCTTCGCTCCCGAGGTGATGGCCCCATTCGGCCTCCGTGGCCATCGCCTCCGCCGCCTTTGCGGCCGCCCGCCGGTCGAGGTCGGGAGGGACGAAGCCGAGCGATTCCGCCGCCGCCGCGCGATCCGCCGCGGCGACGTACACTCCGGGCTCATCGACCTTCCACGGGAGGAGCGACATCGGCCTCAGAAGGATGATCTCGCCGAACTCCGCAGTCGCCCGTGTGGGGGGGGGGACCTCGGCGGAGCGCAGCCAGACCACCGCCGCCTCCGGACCCGCCAGCGAATCGATGCCGCCCAGCAGAAAGGCGGCCAGCGCGTCCGGTCCGACGTCCCGGAAGAGGATCGGACAGGGCTCGCCCGGGGCGATCGGCCGCGGCATGGACCCGATCGCCCCGGCTTGCGACCTCAGGGCCTCCCCCGGGTAGTCGGGCCGGTCGTCCGGTGTCTCGATCATTCGCGCGTACTCCGTTCGTACTCTTCCTGCTTGCGCTGTCTCTCGATCTCGGCGAGACGCTTGTGATGTTCCTCGCGCTGCTTCTGCGCCTTCTGCAGGTTTCCCAGCACCTCTCCGTAGTCGAGATTCCTCAGCCGCTGCGCCGACCGCTTCTCCGGTTCTTCCGCGACTGTGCCGCCTATCGCCGCCACCCACTTGCGGGCGAACTCCTCGACCCGGAACGGACTCTTGAGGAGGAGATCGATCGTCAGAAGCTCCGTCCCGTTGGCAAAGGCGAGGAAGAGCAGGACCGCGGTGCGGTCCGGATCGCGTTCCGCGGTGCGGAGCCGGACGAGTTCGTGGATTGCAGGGTCCTGCAGCGATTCCACCAGGAGGTGGAGTCGCCTCCATCCCGCCTTCGTGATGGCGATCTTCAGGGCCTCGGCCACCTCCTCCGAGGGGGGGGGGCCGGCCGCGCGGCCTGCAGCGGCCTGCTTCCAGACCGCGTCGTCGACGGGTTCCGCCGGCATGGACCGGAAGGCGTCGCACAGTCGGGCGAAGACGAGTTCCGGGTCCGGTTCGCGGCCCTCGATCCCGCGCGCCGCTTCCACGAGGATCCCGCTCAGTCGCGGCAGTACCACGGCCGGCGAATCGAGGCGCTTCGGGAATCCGAAGTATTCGCGGAGGGGGCGCTCGCCGGGCTTGCCGAAGAAACGGGTGAACATGCCTCGTCCGATCGTGTTCTTTCCCTACGGGCCGCCGCCGTCCTCCCGCCGCGCTCGATCTCCGAACAGCGATCTCGCCAGCGCGGCGGCCAGGCGCGGGAAGTCGTCGAGGCGGCGCACGACGATCACCCGGGCCCCTGCCTCGGTATAGCGCCTGACGTTCTTGTCGATCCCGCCGTGCTGGAGGAGCACCAGCGGGCGCGATCGTTTCGCGGCCTCGGCAAAGGCCCGGGCCGATGTCTGGTGCTTCCCGTAGTTGGAGTCGAAGTCGGTGTCGGAGATGATCGCCCGGATGGGTTGATCGGCCCCGCACTCCTCGATCGATTCTTTGAGTACCTTGAACGGGAAGTCCGTCCCGCCGCCGATGTAGTTCATCAGGAATCTCGAGATCCTGAGCTCGGACCGGACCCACGCCCACATCTTCATCGCATTCCCGGAGTAGATGAGGGCCCGCACGAGTCCCCGATGGCGGAGCGCGCTCAGGGCGAGGATCTGCGCGGCCAGCGTCATCGCGTTGATCACCGTCTTTGGGTCGGGCATCGATCCGCTCACGTCGAGGTAGATCTCGATTCGCGCGCGCCAGGGGCGTTCGGCCACGCCCTCCTCGGTGTCCTCCCTTTCGCGTCGCAGCGGCAGAGCGGCGCCGTACCGGTCGCCGCGCTGCGAGATCGTGGCGGGCCAGTCGATGTCGCGCAACGGCTCTCCGGGTTCCCACTCCTCGAGCGTGGTCGGGACGATCGGCTCGCCGAGCCGCTTCTCGGGCGGCGGCACCATGAGGTAAGGCTCCGCCAGGCGGCGATAGTGCGCAGCCATCACCTTCGGCAGCGCCCGGGCATCCCCGCCGAGCACTCCCGGGAGGGTGGAGATCCGGTCCTGCTCGGAGTCTTGGCCCGTGAGGTCCCTCGCCTTCCCCTCCGGGATCCACCCTTCCTTGAGGGCGCGCTCCACCGCCGCCTCCTCGGCGGGGGAGGGGACGATCGCGTCCGCGTAGTCGTCGGGCGACGGTTCGCCATGACACCGCGTCACGAGGAACGGTTTCGGCTCCTGCTCCAGGCCGAGGTACCGGGAATAGACCGAGGCGAAGTAGATGAACTGCGTGAAGACGTTCGGCGCCAGATTGAAGAGGTCCGACGCGAGCATCTGCGCCTCGCCGCGATAGCCGGGGAACTTGTCTTCCATCCACCGGGCCAGCGGACCGCGGAGTCTCCCCGGTTCCAGCCCCCACAGTTCCTCGTAGCAGGCGAGGTAGAAGCAGAAGGGCGGATCGCTCTCCGCGGCGCCCATCGCCGTGTAGACGGCGATCAACGGCTCCCGATGCGTCTTTCCGACGTGCTCGTTGATGAGGAAGTCGGTGAAGAGATTGAGCAGCGAGTAGTGGCGCAGGTGGAGGAGCTGTTTCTCCAGGAGTTGGAGTCGGGCGTGCAGGGCCAGGGTGCAGGGGTACTTGATGTGGTGCCCGATCTCGTGCGCGAGGATCCCCTGCACGGAACCGCGGAGCTTCAGATTCTCGACCTGCGCCTCATTGACGAAGACCTCGCGGGTCTCGAGATCGGTGTAGGCCAGCGCCTCGATGCTCGAATCGAGCGCGGGGGGATGCAGCAGGATGGACGAGGCCCAGAGGCGTTGCGCCTCCGGCCAGTCGTGCTCGATCTGTTTCGCGAGGTCGCTCACGGAGAGTGGATGACCCAGAGTCGTTGCGAGGCCGCCGGCGCCGCGATCACGAAGCCGGAGGGGGCGACGGCGTGATTGAGCCTCCGGCCGAACTGCGGGAGCGCCGCCTGGAGGGCTCCGATTCGCAGGACGCTGGCCTCGAAGCTGACCCGGGGCGGCGACGCCTCGGACTTGAACTCGCCGAGGCAGGGGGTGCGACCCAGACAGACGCTGTCGCCCGTGGCGCGGAGGAGGAAGGCGAGCCGAACCTCCTCGGCACGGACAT
>JACPTZ010000174.1 GCA_016192525.1 Planctomycetota bacterium | reverse complement strand
TACAGAACTTCTCAGAATTTAGGTAAGATCGCTTAGTTGCAATGGGTTAAGTGAGAGTCCTCACTTCCCGTCCCACCCTGCCAGCCGGGCCATCAGCCACCACCAGGCCCGCGCCACGCGAACCCGTCCCGACTCATTGAGGTGGCCCCCGTCATCCGTGTCCTCAGCCGGAAGGGCACCGCCGCCGTTCGCCTCGATGTCGGCCAGATCGAAAAGGACCTTCCCCTTCTTCTTGCACCAGTCGCGCACCAGCCTGTTGAACTTCATCCTGGCCCTGTTCCCCGTGGTCTCGATCGGGGACGTCCACCAGACGAAACGGACCTTGGGAAACTCCTTCTCCAATCCTTCCATCGCCTCGCTGTAAGCTTTGAAGACGTCCCCCGGTTTCGCCTCCCCCCCCTCGGTCAGATCGACAAAGCAGAACTTGAACATGGCGACGGAGACGTGCTTTCCATATCCGGCCTCTTTCAGCCGGCTCTGAAACTCGTCTATCTTCGACGCCGGATCCTCGTTCTCCCCGACCTCGAAGTGGCCGAATCCGTCGTTCTTGTCGAACCAGTGCGGCTTGGGGTCCTCGGGAGCCTCATAGGCGTACCGCTCCTCGTCCTGGTTCATCAGGTCCTCAAGTCCCTCGAGGATGTTCCCCCCCACCGACTGGTGACCGAAGAGCACGTCGAGCGACCGGGCTTCATCCAGATGCTCCCGCGGGATTCTCTCATCCGTGGCATCGACGCAGGTGTGGTCGATTACAAATCCGTCTGCGAAGGCGGAACGGGCGATGAGGAGAAGCGCGAGCGTCAGAGCGGATCTCATGGCACGGTCCTCCGGAGGGAGTCGATGGCGGCGCCCGGTTCTACACCCGGATGCTTGTCATGGTCAATGATATGAAGGGAGATTCGCCCCGGACCTCTCCCGGACGGATTGACTCGGCGGCAAGGTGTGGTAGGATTCGGCCTCTGTCGGGTTGGATTTCCCCGGACCCTGGAGAACCCCATGAGAAAATGGCTCCCGCTGCTGATCCTGCTGCCGCTGGTCGCGCTCTCCGCCCAGAATCCGCCGCTGCCGGACAATTCTGCCACGATGAAGAAGCTGGACTGGCTCGTGGGCGCCTGGTCCGGGGGCGGTGAGATGAAGGACGTGGGGAAGTACACCGACGACATGGCGTTCGAGTGGACCCTGAACGGGAACTTCCTCAAGGTCGTGCAGACCGTCCGGAACGAGCAGGGTGTCCTGTGGCACTCGACCGGCCTCCTCGGCTGGGACGTGCAGAAAAAGCAGTTCGCGTGGTTCCAGTTCGGGTTCGACGGCACCATCGGGTGGACCCGCACCGTCGACGAGAAGGTCGACGGCGTTCTCGTAATGGAGGGCACGCTGACGGGCGGAGGCCCCTTCTCTTCCTTCCGCAGCACGCTCAAGCGGACGGGAGACGACACGATGAACGAGACGGTGGAGTTCAAGACGGAGAAGGGGCTGGAACCATTCACCTGCACGGATTTCAAGAAGGTCGAGAAGGTGGAAGCCGGCAAGGTGGAATCGGCCGACGCCGGGCACCTCAAGAAGATGGACTGGATGGTCGGAACGTGGCTGGGCGGCGGGGAGATGCCCGGCCAGGGAAAGTACGAGGACGAGTTTCGACTCGAGTGGACGCACAGCGGCAACTTCATCCGGAACGACTACTGGATGCGGGTCGACGGCAAGGTGGTCTGGCACGACACCGGGCTAATCGGATTCGATCCCGAAAAGAAGGTGTATGTCGGGGTGAACTTCGGCTTCGACGGCACGATCGGCTGGGGAGAGGGACCGGCCTCAGAGGACGGCACGAGCTTCACGTGGGAGGGGGAGACGGTCGGTCCGAGCGAGAACATCAAGTTCCGGGCGACGGTGCGGAAGGTCGACGCCGACACGATGGGGATGAAGATCGAAAAGAAGGAGGGGGAGGGCTGGGTCCCCTACATGCCGGAACAGACGAGGAACCGGAAGAAGGAGTGAAACGGCCCGGGAACCGGCCGGACTATGGCCGACGCCCCGAACTCGGCCCCCGGGGGGCGTCTCTGGGTCCGTCAAATCCGCCGGGGACGCGGGGGGCCCGTCCCTTCGGGTCCGTCCCGCTGAAGACCTGGATGGCGCCCCACTTCAGGTGCGGCAGCAACTCGCGCTGTTCCGCCAGGGCAACCACTGCGGGGAGGCGTCTCGGATCGCCGATCCACATGCTCTCGTGGAGGCGTGAGAATCCGGCCGCCCCCAGCGCGCGCGCGATCCAGTACCGGAGCGTCTGGGCGTCCGCCGGCACGTCGTAGCTCACGAACGCCTGCGTCTTTCGCACCCCCCCTCCAGCCCTTACAAAGGCCCGGCGCCATGTCGCCGGGTCGGGATCGCGAGCCTCCCGTACACTCGGCACCAGCGAATGCCCCGCGGCCCCACCCCGCCGGCGGAACCGCTCCAGCTCCTTCTCCCCCTCCGCGGTGAGCAGCACGGCCAGACGGTCGTGCACCCGCTGAATCCTGACCCAGCCGTGGTCCGCCAGTCGATGCAGATAGTGGTAGAGCATGGAGCGCCGATCCGACAGCGCGGCCCCAACGGACTGGGACCGTCTCGCAAACTCGTGCAGTTCCGCGACGAGGATCGGTACGGCCACGTGCCCGACGAGCAGGGCCATCAGTTCGTAGTGAAGCCGGCTCCGAAGCCGGCGAGGATTCTCTATCATGCCGTCCTCCACTTTCCGGAAACCCACCCAGCTTGCGGACCCGTCGGCAACGTCTGCAGCGATCCCACCGGGATCATTGACCATAATAGCTGTATACATATAATGTGGTCAATCAAATACAGAGCTCAGGTGCGCTCACGTACCCCGCGATGTTCTCCGCGAGATCGGATTCAGCCGCTTCATGGCTGCCACGAGGGTCGATCGGCGCTCTCCCCCCCCCGAGAAGAATCCTTCACATCACAACATCCATCATTTACCACAATGCGTGTATACATCCATTGTGGTCAATGAGCGGTGATGCTTCAGGCGGATATCGTGGTCAATGAGTTGGGATGATTCAGACGGGCATTGTGGTCGATGAGCCGGGACGCCTGAGGCGGGTGAGGTTGGAGACGGAAGGGCCACGTCCGGCGCGCTACTTCCCCCCCTGCAGGATGGAGACCAGCGACTCGATCTCCCCCCGGTAGGGGGCATCGGGCGGCGCGCGCTTGAGGGCCTCGACGGCATCGGAGAGGGCCCCTTCGAGATTGTCCAACGCCGCCCGGCACTTGGCCCGATGCGCCCAGGCGACGGCATACCCGGGGGCGATCCGGACCGCTTCGGTCAGATCGCCCTCCGCCCCCCCATAATCGCCGATCGAAAACAGGGCGATCCCCCGTCCGGTGCGGGCGAAGGCGTCGAGCCGGCCGGCATCGATCACCCGCGTATAGTCCCCGATCGCCCCCTCCACCTCCCCGGTGCGGAAGCGGACGTCCCCCCTCGCGGAGAACGCCGGCAGCGGATCGGCGAGACGCTCGATGGCCCGGTCGAGATCGTCCCGGGCCCGCTTCAGCCGCCCCGCGCCCTCCGCGGAGCGCGGGTCCCGCTCCGCGAGCAGGAACAGCGCCCGACCGCGCCAGTAGTACGCCTCGCCGGATCCCGCGTGACGTTTGAGCGCCTCGTCCGCGCGCCCGACGGCGGCTTCGTGATTCGAACGGAACATCTCCGCCTGCACGAGCGCCAGCCGCGCCCGGGTGTAGAGCGGATCCTCCACCAGCACCCGCTCGAGCGCGGGAATGGCGACGTCCCACTGCCATCGGAGACGGGCCAGTTCCGCCCGCCCGTAGTCGGCATCCACCGGGCGAAAGTGGGCGCTCACCCCCTGCTGCTTCGACAAGTCATCCTCGGCCGCCTTCTTCAGGGCCGCGAGGGCCGGGCTCATCGCCTCCAGTTCATCGCCCGAGGGAGGGGCGACCGGTCCCGACTCCGGCGACCTCCCGGCGAACGCCGTCTGGATCCGCTCCAGCGCGAGCTCGTACTCCTCCACGCGGCACAGGCCTCTCTCGAAGTGAGCCTCCCCCAGCGCCGGGTCATTCGTCAGGGCGCTTGAAAGCGCCTCCTCCGCCTCCTTCCGTCGCCCGAGGGCATGGAGCAGACGCCCCCTGAAGTAATTCTCCTCCGCCGTGTCCCCGGTACAGAGGGCGAGCCCCTCCTCGAGCCGCTCACGGGCGCGGGCCAGCTCATCGGCGGCCGCGTACCGCTCCCCGTCGGCCAGGATCACCGACACATCGCCCCAGAGCCGCGCCATCCTCCGGCTGTGCGAGATCTCCGGCAGGAGGACCGAGAGCGCGATCGCGAGCGCGGCGAGTCCGAGCAGACCGACCGCGAGGGCGATCTTCTGCCGCGCCAGTCTCTTGCGGACGCGATAGAGCGTCGAGGCCGGCCGGGCCAGGATGGGATGACCGTCGCGCCACCGGGCCAGATCGTCGGCGAATTCCCCGGCGTCGGCGTATCGGCGCGCCGGATCCTTGTCCATCGCCTTCTGCGCGATCGTTCCGAGGTCGCCCCGGATCGGGGACGGTTCATCGTGCAGGATGCGGTGGAGCACCTTGGCCGGTGTGTCCGCGACGAACGGAGGCTCTCCCGTGAGGATCTCGTGCAGGATGGCGCCGAGGGCGTAGACGTCGGTACGCGGGGTGATGGCGTCGCGGCGGGCCTCCACCTGCTCCGGCGCCATGTAGAGCGGAGTCCCGACGAGCATCCCGCTCTGCGTGAGCGCGGTGAGCGGGCCGGTGAAATGGGCGATCCCGAAATCGGCGACTTTCGGTTCCCCCGACGTCGCCACCATGATGTTGGACGGCTTGAGGTCGCGATGGATGATCCCGCGGGCGTGGGCGGCCTGGACGCCGCGGGCGGACTTCTCCAGCAGACCCACCGCGAATCGCGCCTCCGGCCGTTCGCGCAGGAGGTCGGCGAGCGAACGTCCGCGGACCAGCTCCATGACGAGAAAGCCGGGCCCGGCGTCATGAACGGTGACCACGTTGGGGTGGGCCAGGCTCGCTCCGGCCTCGGCCTCGCGGCGGAACCGGGCCTGCTCGGCGGGCTCCGCGCCGATCCCCTCCCTCATCACCTTGAGCGCCACCTCGCGGTCGAGTTGCCGGTCGCGCGCCCGAAAAACGACGGCCATCCCGCCCCGTCCGAGTTCCTCGAGAACCTCGTACCGTCCGCCGGGCCCGGGAAACAGCCCTCCGGGCCGGGGCGCGGGGACAGCCGTCCCGGACGCCGGTCCGCCGCCGATGCGGGTGGGTTCGTCGGACATGGGGTTAATTGTGGCGAGGGTGACGGGGCTCGAACCCGCAACCTCCAGATCGACAGTCTGGCGCTCTGGCCGATTGAGCTACACCCCCGCCGAGGGGAGATAGTGCAGATTACCCGCGGCGCAGGGCCGTGTCAAGGGATTCCGCGGTCCGCGGCTTCTTGACACCCCCAAGGCGGAGGGCTACGATGACGATAAGAGACGGAACAGGCGAGGTCCGACGCATGGCCAGGCGCATCTTCATCGTCGATGACGACAAGCGGATCCGCGAGATCGTGGCCTACTTCCTCAAGGAGGCGGGATACGAAACCGAGATCCACCCGAACGGCGAGGCGGCCATCGAGGCCGCCGCCCGGGCCACCGCCCCGCCCGACTGCTGCGTCTTCGACATCGTCCTCCCCGGCATCGACGGGTACACCCTCTCCAAGAAGATCCACGAGACCCCGGGCTGGGACAACGTCCCGATCCTCTTCGTCTCCGGCAACGTCGAGTTCCCGGACTCGCTCGTGGAGCCCACCCGCACCCGCACCGACTTCCTCGTCAAGCCCTTCGAAAGGGCCGAGTTCATCAAGCGGATCCGCATCCTGCTCGGCGAGCTCTCGGTCACCCAGCGATGGCTGAAGCCCAGGCCCAAGATGCCGTGAAGGCCACTTTTGCTTGCCCGTAGCCCCTCCGCATGCTAGTCTCGCCGGTCTTCGACCGTCCCGAAAACCGCAAGGAGCCCGTCATGTACGCCGTACTCCGAGATGGCAACCGACAGTACAAGGTCACCGAGGGGGAGACCCTCTGGATCGACCTCCGCGCCGACAGCAAGAAGGGCGACACGCTGGAACTCACGGACGTGGTCCTCTACTCCAACGGCTCCGATCTCCGGATCGGGCAGCCGACCGTCGCCGGGGCGAAGATCGTGGCCGAGGTGATGGGCGAAGTGAAGGGCGAGAAGCTCCGCGTCGTCAAGCGTCGCCGCCGCGAGTCGTTCGAGAAGGAGACGGGCCACCGCCAGCACCACACGGCGGTGAAGATCAGACAGATCGCCGTCGGCTAATCCCGCTCGAACCTGGCGCCCGGGTATCCGATCCCGGGCGTTTTCGTCTGCGGAGCCTCCGATGTTTCTGGACGAGATCACGATCCGGGTGCAGGCGGGCCACGGCGGAGCGGGGGCCGTGCACTTCCTCCGCGAGAAGTTCATGCCCAAGGGGGGGCCCGACGGGGGCGACGGAGGGCGGGGCGGGGACGTCGTCTTTGAAGTCCGGGTGAATCTCAACACGCTTCATCACCTGCGACACCATCCCCGGTTCCATGCGGCCGAGGGCGGTCGCGGCGGCAGAAACAACCGGACCGGGGCCGACGGCGAAGATCTGGTGATTCCGGTCCCGCCGGGGACGCTGATCCGCGATCCCGCCACCAACGTCATCCTCAAGGACCTGAAGACGCCCGGCCAACGGGTGGTCCTCTGTCAGGGGGGCCGCGGCGGGCGCGGGAACCGGAAGTTCGCCTCCCCGGTCCGGCAGACCCCTCGCATCGCCGAGCCGGGCGGAAACGGCCAGTCGCGCACGATCACCCTGGAACTGCGGCTCATCGCGGACGTCGGATGCGTCGGACTGCCGAACGCCGGAAAGTCGACGCTGGTTTCGCGCTGCTCCGCCGCCCGCCCCCGGATCGCCAACTATCCCTTCACCACGCTCTCCCCCTCGCTCGGGATCGTGGCGGGGTCGGATCACCGGTCGTTCGTCATCGCCGATCTGCCCGGTCTGATCGAGGGGGCCCATGCCGGGGCCGGGCTCGGAGACAAGTTTCTCCGCCACATCGAGCGGACCCGGCTCGTCCTCCACCTCGTGGACGGCGCCCCGCTCGCCCCGCCCGATCCGGTCACGGCGTATCGAACCATCCGGCGGGAGCTGGAAGCCTACTCACCGACGCTCGCGTCCAAGCCGGAAATCGTCGTGCTGAACAAGATGGACCTGCCGGAGGCGGCCGCCGGGCTGAAGGCGCTGATGAAGGTCCTGCGAGGGGTGGAGATCATCCCAATCTCGGCCGCGACCGGAGAGGGCATGAACCCGCTTCTTGCGGCGCTGTTCGAGCGACTGGGCGTCCGCGCGCCGGCGAGGACCGACGCCGCTGCGCCCGCCCGGGAAGCCCCGTCCGACCATCGCACGGGCGGCCGGCCGCCCGTGCCACCCGCGCCCGTGCCGTCCGCACCGGTGCCGCTCCATCGGATCTTCCCCGGGGGACCCAGCCCGGTGCCCGTCAAACCCCTCCCGTCGCGACCCGCCGGACGGGCCGGGATCGACCTCGCGCGTCCGGGGAGGTCCAAGTCCTCCGGGAAACCACCGACCCGGAGAAGATCGCGCGGATCCCGATGACCGGTCCGTCCCCGCCCCTGCGCCGGAGCCTGGCCGACCGTCATTTCCCTTTGACTTGCCCCCCACCCCCGTGCTTTCATGCGATCAGTCCCCTTTCGGAGAACCCCGTGCCTGAGCCCGAGAATTCGCCCGCCGCCCTCCCCGATGTCGGTGATTTCTCCACCCCCCCGGCGCGGCTCGACTGCACCGCCCTTTTCCAGCGGATGGTCTCGGAACGGGCGTCCGACCTCTTCCTGAAGGTCGGCATCCCGCCTGCCATGCGCGTGGCCGGACGCGTCCGGTATCTCGAACTCCCCCCGCTCACCCAGGACGACGCGGAGAATCTCTTCAAGCGGGTCGCCACGGACCGCTGCCGCCGCCTCTTCGACCAGCACGGCGAAGCGGACGCCGCCTACGACCTGGAGGGGGTGGGCCGTTTCCGCGTCAACGTCTTCCGCCAGCGCGGCTACACCGGGTTCGTCTTCCGCCACGTCCGCGGCGACATCCCGAGCATGGACGAACTGCATCTGCCCTCGAAGACGCTCAAGCGCTTCGCCACGCTCCAGCGCGGGATGATCCTGGTCACGGGGATCGCGGGAAGCGGGAAGTCGACCACGATCGCCTCGATGATCAATTATATGAACGAGACGCTCCCGCGCCACATCATCACCATCGAGGACCCGATCGAGTACATCTTCACCGACCGGAAGTGCCTCGTCGATCAGCGCGAAGTGGGCCTCGACACGGCCGAGTTCTCGAGCGCCCTCAAGCATTGTGTCCGGCAGTCGCCCGACGTGATCATGATCGGGGAGATGCGCGACCGCGAGACGATGGAGGCGGCCATGAACGCGGCCGAGACCGGCCACCTCGTAGTGAGCACGCTCCACACGATCAACGCCATGCAGACGGTCGAGCGCATCATGAACATGTTCCCGCCGCACCAGCACGAATTCCTCCGGCAGCAGCTCAGCCTGCTCCTCGAAGGGGTGGTCTCGCAGCGGCTCATTCCGACGAAGGACGGGACCTCGCGGGTGCCGGCGATCGAGATCCTCGCCGCCACGCCGACGATCCGCGAGCTGGTGCACGAGGGCAAGTTCCGCGACATCTACAAGGCGCTTCGCGAAGGGGCCTATTTCGGGACGCAGACTTTCAACCAGTCGCTCAAGGGACTGTACGCCGCCGAGCTCATCACGCTGGAGGAGGCGCTGGCGGCCGCCGATAATCCGGATGAACTGAAGCTGGAGATCCGGGGCATCATGAAGGGGACGAAACCGGGCGATTTCGACTTCAAGCTGAAGTGAGAGCCTGAGAAGAAATGCCCCAAGACGACAAGTGCCGGGCTCTTGTCATCCTGAGCGTCCGCCGCAGGCGGACGCGGAGGATCACCAGCGTATGCGCCAAACCCGTTCCAGTACTGGTGATCCTTCGCCCTGCCCGCCAGACGGAGGCGGGCAGGGCTCAGGATGACAATCTGGCGTCTCGCACGTCGGCGCATTTCTTCTCAGGCTCTGAGGCCATCCTGACGGCGAGGAAGTCGTTTGAAACGCGGGAAAGGGGAACATCTCCGCGGAGCCGAAAACCATGAACGCGCGACAGATCAATCAGTGGGTGTGGGTGGCGAATGTGGGGCTCGCCGTGGCCATTTTCGTCTTCGCGACGGTCTTCATCCTCATTCCACCGAAGCGCGATGCCTCCGGCGCCACTCTCGACGACATCGTGGTACCGAACGCCGATGAGGCGTCCGACGCTCCGCGCCGGCCCAATCTCGACTTTTACAAGCCGATCTGGAAGTGGTGCGAGAAGATCGACGTGCCCACCGCCGCGCAGACCCATCCGCCGCTCGACACCCTCCTCGGCATCCAGGGGCTCAAGGAGAACCGGAAGGATCCCAAGCGCTCCTGCGCCTTTGTCACGCTCATCCGGACGCGCGAGACGAAAAACGCGTACATCGGCGACACGCTCGAGGGCGCGAAGGTGACCGCCATCATCGGTCCGGATACGGTGGAGTTCGACTATTACGGAAGCCGCGTGAAGCTGACGATGCTCCACGGGGCCGCCCTGCCGAGCGGGACCGGCCTGGGCGGTCGGCGCGCGGAGGCGGGTTCGCGGAGCGGCGCCAAGCCCGCGACACCCACGCTCGAGGTACCGGACTATCGCAAGCAGAACTTCCAGACGAAGGAAGACCCGAACGCGCCGGGACACTGGCTCGTCGATCCGCGCGAGAAGGAGTTCATCCTCAGCAACGACGCCGGAATCCTGAACCAGGTGGAGTGGCACCCGTACCGCACCCCGAGCGGCCAGATGTCCGGGATGATGATCGACAAGATCCAGGACAGCTCGATCATCGCCGGACGCGGGTTCAAGCAGGGCGACATCATCCGGACGGTGGACGGAAACGCGATCAACTCGTTCGAACAGGCGCAGCAGTTGATGAAGGATTCGGCGATGCGCGGCAAGTCGTCGGTTGTCATCGAGGTCGAGAGGGGCGGCCGTCCGTTCAAGATGCAGTTCGATGTGAGGTAGTTCGAACCTCCATGCCTCCCCCACCCCCCGGCCGCGCCCCCGCCCCTCCTCCCCCGCCGGAGGACGCGCCGGAACTGGGCTTCGTCGAGGTCCTCCCCTTCGACACCGAGACCTACGGCGGCGGCGTCTACACCGATTCGACCTATCTCCGGGCCTTCCTTTCGATCATCCCGCGCGTCGCGCCCGGAACGCCCGTCGACGCCGCGCGCATCCGCGAAGCGGTCGTTGGCCTCGGGCTCCTCCTTACCGACGTCGACGAGAAACGCCTCAACGAAGCGCTGGCCCCGGTGGCCGCCGGGCAGGAAATCCGGATGGCGCCGATCGTCGAGGGAATCCCGCCGCAGGGAGGCGGCGACGCGAAGCTGGAGTGGGCGATCGACTACACGCAGACGCGCACGGTCGACAGCGAATCGCGCGTCGACTACCGCGAAAAGGCGAACATTCGGAACGTGAGGGCCGGCGAGAAACTCCTGACGGTCATCCCCCCCCCGCCCGCGGAGCCGGGTCGCGACGTCTTCGGCCGCCCGATCCATCCCCCCAAGGGCCGCGACCACCTCGTTACGGCGGGCGACAACGTCCACTACGAGGCGGAGACCCGCACTTTCACCGCCACCGCCGACGGCCGGCTCGTGTTCATCGCCGGCCGGGTGGAGGTCTCGGACGTCATGCGGGTCGACGCCGACGTCGACTACTCGACCGGGAACATCGTCTTCAACGGCTTCGTCCAGATCGCGGGGAGCGTACTGGACGGTTTCCGTGTGAAGGCCGACAAGGGGATGTACATCGGCGGAAGCGTGGGCTGCTCCACTCTGGAATCGGGGGCGGACATCGAGATCGGCGGCGGCGTGGCGGCGAAGGGGAAAGGGTCGATCACGGCCGCCGGCGCGGTCAAGGCGAAGTACCTGAACGCGGTGACGGTGGAGGCGCAGGGGGACGTGCTCGTCCGGACCGAGATCCTTAACTGCAACGTAAGCTCGCTGGGGAGGGTGCGGGTGCAGATGGGGTCGATCTGCGGCGGCGAGGTGATCGCGCTGGGCGGGATCCAGGCCCCGGTGCTCGGTTCGGCGATGGGGGTGAAGACGTACGTGGCGGCCGGGATCAATTTCACGTCGGAGAAGAAGCTCCGGGAACTCAGGGAGCTCCACGCCCAGCACGGGAAGACGGCGAAGATGATCGGCGACAAGGTGGGGCCACTGATCGAGGACCGTGACAAACTGCTTCGACTCCCGCCGGATAAGCTGGCGGTGGTGCGGGGGCTCATGGCACAGCTCAAGGAGGCGAAGACCCGGCAGGCCGAGGTGGAGGCGGAACAGAACCGGATTCTGGAGCACCAGCAGATGATGCAGGACAAGACGATTGCGGTGGCGCGGCGGCTCTGCTCCGGCGTGGACGTGCAGGTGGGCGAGTACCGCAAGACCTTCATCGAGGACGTGGACGGCCCGATCCGCCTCTACTACAACGAGGCGGAGGGGGTGATCAAGTCGAGGAAACTCTAGCGATCTGTCAACGCCCGCACGGCCGCGGTTGTCGGGTCACCAGGCCCCCATGCTCCTCGCCCTTGATCTCGGGAACACCAGCGCCGACGCCGCCCTCTTCACGTGGCGACGCAACGCCCCGCATCTCCGCTCCGCCCGCAAGTGGCCCATCAAGCGGATCGAGCGCCTCCCCTCCCTCTGGCGCGCGTGGCCCGCAGCGATCCGCCTCGGTCCGCCGACGGCGGTGGCGATCGCCTCGGTGAATCCCGCCGCGCTCCGATCCGCCGAGCGGACCGTGCGGCGCCTGTTCCGGATGGCGCCGGTCGTCCTGGGCCGCGATCTCCCCTTCCCGGTGAAGATCCGGATCCGCCGGCCGGAGCAGGTGGGGGCGGACCGTCTCGCCGCCTCGCTCGCGGCCCACCACCGCGCTCCGCGGGGGAGGCCCGCGATCGTGGTCGACTTCGGCACGGCGATCTCATTCGACGTGGTGTCCGCCCGCGGCGAGTTTCTCGGCGGGGTGATCGCCGCGAGCCCGGCGGTCGCGGCTCGGGGTCTTCACGAGTCCTGCGCCCTGCTGCCTCTGATCGAGCCCCGTCCGGTTCGGAGCCCAATCGGCCAGGACACCGCGCACGCCATCCGTTCCGCCCTCCACTTCGGCACACCGGGCCTCGTATGCGCCATCCTCGACGCGCTCCGCCGTGAGCTCCGCGGCCGCCCCTGCGTGATCGCCACCGGCGGCGCCGCCCGCCACTGGGCTCCCCGCCTCCCCGGCATCGACGCGGTGGTCCCGCACCTCGTCCTCGAGGGCATTGCGCGGGGGTGGAGAGCCGCAACCCGCATGTAGAACCTCGCCTCGAGGCTCATCGCCACATCACCCTTCCCGAGGCTCGCGCATTTACTTGATGTGGTTTCTTATAAAGTGATAGCCTTTTTCCGCCGTGGGGAAGGGCCCGTCCCGCGCCTCCAGGGGGAGGCCGGGAGGTACCGTGACCGAACAATCGTTCGGGACGGTCCAGAGAGCCGATCGAGGAGAGCCCCTGAACATGGCCATGCGACCAAGCCGGACCTTCATCGCCGCGGCGTTGGCCGCCAGTGTTCTCGTTGCGTTCGGCCAGGATACCGCGCCACCAGATCCCAAGGTCACCGTGGTCACGGGCACCCTGGTGAAGGAAGACGGTTCGCCCTGGCCCGGATTGACGGTCCGCGCCTACGCTGAGAGCGGAAGCGAGGCGCAGATCCAGACACTATCGGATGACCAGGGCGCGTTCACGGTCCGAGTAAGGGCAGATTCGTTCGATCTCGGCGCTCGGGAGGAGGGGAATGCGCCTGACGATCGTCCGCCCACGACGATCCTAGTCGTCTCCGGCGGGTTCGGAACGCGAATACGAAGTCCCCGAGGCGCCCGCATCGACCTCGGGACCTGCGTGGCCCGCCGGGCGGGCCTCACACTCGTACTCCGAACGGTGTGCGACGGGACGCCGGTGCCAGGTGTCCCGCTGTTTGATTCTCGCGATCCTCTCGCGCTTCGAAAGACCGAATCGGAGATAGAATGGAGAACCGACTCTGAAGGGAAGGCGAGAATATGGCTTCCTCTCGTCAAAGGGGAGAGATTCTCGATCTTCGCCGACGATGATCTCCGCTACTTCGGAACCGGTTCCGGCGAGTGCCCGAATGCGGGTTCCACACTGGAGGTCGACATTCCCCTCTCGGTAGGGCGGGGCAAGTTGATTTGCAGACTGCGCTGCGCCGGATGCGGCAGAGACCCTGTCATTCAAAGGACGACCTACTTTGTTGGATGGGAGTCCTCGTGCGACCGGAGGACATTTCCTGAGAGAATCCTCGAATTCTACGGCTCTCGCTACTCGCGGGAAAGCAAGTTCTCGGAAGAGGAGTTCTCGGCGCTTCCGCCCGGAAGATGGCACGCATCAGCAATGTGCGACGGGGTCCCGTGTTACCCCGAAGGGGGGGCAGGAGCATGGACCGATCTGCCGCCCTGGGAGAAGCGGATGGTGACCCTCGTGAAACCAGGGCCATGCAACCACGTGAGATCCGAAGTCGCGGGGCAGCCGCCGCCCGAGCAGCACCCGACGGTGGGAGATGTCGAAGGCGACGTCAACTATTCGATCGGTCGATGGACCCTGCTCGAACGGACGAAGATTCGTCGAAAGTGGAACGTCCGGAAGCCTCTTCTTGCCGGTGTTTACTTCCTCCCACGACGGTCCGACGGCACATTTGTGCTGCAGCCCATGGTCCCGAACGCGGTGATCGATCTCGATCGCACCTCGCATTATCATGTGCGGGGACTGCCGGCCGGGGAGTATCTGGCCTTCGCGACGGGTGTGTCTCCATCGGTATCGCATGAGGAACCTTGGGAGATGTCCGACACCCTCTACGCGAAGATGCTGAAGGGGGTCGTCCGCGTCGAGCCGGGCGGGGTCTCCCGCATCGATTTCAGCGGGGCGATCGAGGCTTCCGAATACGCCCGGCAACACGACGTACCGTTGCACGTGGCGGAGAGGTACTTTGAGTTCCTCGCGCTCTTCGAGGAAAAGGGGGCCTATCCGTACCATGAAGAACCACGTCAGGATTCCAAGTAGGCTGTCGTGAGCACCGTCCGGCCAGGAGGGCACCCATGAGCGAGCGAGTTTGCATTCCGGAAGCAGTGGCGACACGGGGGATGATCGTCATCCTCGCCCTGATGCTCTTCGGACCCTGCTCTCATGCACAGGACACGGGACAGGAAAGCTGGGCCTCTTCGGACGACTTGGACGCGTACTATGAACAGGGGGGAAGCGAACGTCAGAAGTCGAGGGAGGAGGCGGAAATGCGTCTCGCTAAAGCTCCTCAGACCCACGAAGCCACCGGTAAGGACACCCTGGCCGCGCCGTCGGAAGGGATGATCGCTGAAAACCAGGACCATCCATGTGCGTGTGGGACATGTCGCCATCCGCTCACGGTCTACTACTCGTACCTGAGCATCTGGGCGACGGACCATGATGACTCCCCTGACGATCAGGGGGCCTTCACCACATGGAAGCGGTTCATGGATGCCTACACAAGTAAGGTATGGAAGGACACCGTCTTGCTCGATGGACGATTCTACGCCTGCTACGGCTACCAAGACGCATTGCCCGAGAAGGACTCGGATCAACATCGTTGCGGCTACATGGTACTGAAACATGCCGACCAGCGCTGGACCCTTATCATGCCGGGGGAAGCCTCGGGATCGTCCTCATTCAGTTCAACGAGTGACAGCACGTCAACTTCCAAGGGAACCACTTCAGGCTCCGTGGGTGGAAAAGGATCCGGAACAGCCAAGGGCGGAGTAACCGAGGAGACCAGTCACTCCGCGACCGGGTCGACGGATGGGAAAGAGGGCGGGGAAAAGAAGTCCGCAGAGGGAAAGGAGTCGGGCACGACGAACGTGAGCCTGAACGGCGAAGGAACGATGGATGCCAACGGAAGGATGACACACGACTCGACAAGTGAAACGACCGAGACAGAGAAGACGACCGAGGAACGCAAGGAATCTCACAAGTTCCTGTGGAGGAGTGCCGGACTCTCCAACCCGCGTCAAAAGGCATGCCGCTGCGGGGAGCCGCCCCCGCCGGTGGACTCCGGCGGGAAGACAACACACGAGCCTCCGGCCACGGGATCCACCGTCGCCCCGCCGGCGCCGCCTCCGCCTCAGCCGCCGGTGAATACCCCCCCCGGCGATCAGCCCCCGGCCAGGCAACACACTTTCCGCGATCCGGTCCGACCCGGCACGGCCGACGATGTCTCCGCCTTCAGCGCCACCCTGTTCGTGAGGCCGAAGCAAAAGTTCACCGTCCCGGGCGCCCTCCGCGGCAAGGACGGCTCGCTCATCGCAATCAACGAAGTCTGGGTGCAACCCGACGGAGAAGACCCGACGCCGCTCGCGAGAGTCGGCGACACCTTCGCCGGAACGACCCCCGTCAAGCCGGCGAAAATCTTCGCCGTCGTGGCCGGGACCGCCGTGGGAATCCTCGGGCTCGTGCCGAGCGGCGGAAGTGGAGACGGCGGTGGAACCCCTCCGCCTTCGGCCCCGACCGATGCGGGGACGCCTCCCGCGCCGGTGAGCCCGGAAACGCCCGGCACGGGCGGCCGGCCGCCCGTGCCACCCGCGTCGCCCGAGCCGCCCGAGCCGCCCCGGGTGAGCGTGACCGATCCCGCTCCGCCCGCCGACTTCCCGACCAAGGCGCCGGTGGTGAACCTCGCCCCGGACGACCCGAGTCGCCTCTCCGTCCAGCCGACGGAGGCGGACGCCCCCGACCCGACGGGCGCCGCTCCCGCGACGCCCTCTGGCGAGGCGCCTTCCGGCGAGGCACCCCCCGGCTCTGCTTCCGCAGCGCCCTCCAGCAAGGCGCCCTCCAACGGGGAGTCCCCGGGCACCGATCCGCTGGGTTCCGTCTCCCCCACCGGCCAAAACCCGCTCGTCCGCATGGTGGAGGGGCAGGAGGCGATCATCGCCGCCACCGGCGCGTTCACCCCGGATGAACTCCCCGCGATGCAGGCGACGCTCGAATTCCCCGACGCGAAGATCCGGAGCGACGCCGAAGTGATCTTCGCCACCGAAGACACCGCCCTCGTCCGCTCCCCCGGCGCCGGGGATCAGACCGGCGACATGACCGTCAAAATCACCGATCCCGCCGGCCACACCCAGTCCGGCGGCGCCGAGGCCTGGGGCGCCCACCTCTCGCTCAGCTCGGAGACGATCAAGGAGGGACAGGAGGTCGCCGTCCGGATCGTCACCGCCGGCCTCGACGAAACCCGGCTCGTCAAATACACCCTCGAATTCACCGAGGATGCCCTGCCGGTCACGCCCGGGGCCCTCGGCCAGACCTACACGGGCGAGACCTCCGTCGGCACGCTGCAGTCGCTCGTCTTCCGGGCCCGCTACCCCTCCCCCGGGGCGAAGCCGTTGAAGCTCTTCCTCGAACCGGTCCCGACCGAGCCCCGGTCGCCCGGATCCGCGATGCCGGCGGGGAAGTAGCCCGGACGTCCCCGAGCCCTTCCGCTCCCGATGCACGGCCGCCCCCCGCCACACGGCGGGCGGACAGGCCCATGAGGCGGCCTTCGGCCCGAGGGATCCCGCACGCGGCGCTCGCGCGCCGCGCCCAAGGACAACTCCCGTGTCGCGCCGCGGTAAGACCGCTGGGGCGCGCCGCGCCAGCGGCGCCTTAGCGGCTCCTCCGCAGGAGCCTCCCAACCCGCTTCGGCCCGATGCGTTGAAGAAACAGTGCCGTCGGCGCCAGCAGACCGGGACGAGACAACGAAGGAGACCATCATGAGTACCCGCCACGTCGAGCGATGGATCAGGATCGCGAACACGGGGCTGGCGCTGGGGGCAATTTTGCTGTCGATCCACGTCGCCCTGCGCTCCACCCCACCGGGTACGATGAGGGAGTTCACCGGGGATGCGCAGCGTCGGGTGGAGGAGGGTGCGGGCGAGGATCCGGTGCCCATACGAAGGACCCTGCAAGACTACGAGCCCATCTGGCGTTGGTGCAACGTGACCGGCTGCGACCCGCCTCCCCACCCCACCCTCGACTCGCTCCTCAGCGTGCAGGGACTGAAGGAGAACGCCAGCGACCCGCGCCGCTCCTGCGCGTTCATCACCCTCGTCCGGACCCGCGAGACCCTGAACGCGTACATGGGCGACACCATCGAAGGAGCCAGGGTCTCGGCCATCACGGGCCCCGATGCCGTCGAGTTCGACTACTTCGGAGAGCGGGTCACGCTCACCCTCGTCCGCTGACCCCCCATCGCGCTTCGTGGACTCCATCGTCGCGGCATGGCAGCATGTGGGGCGCCATGCCTTCGCCCGCACGTCCGTTCCGACAGGTCTGGTTCGCCGTCGAGAGCGCGACGGGAACGGGAGGGATCTCGGCCCTCACCTGCGCCGGCCCCGGCGTGGACGAGCTAATGGCCGGAGTCTTCAGACCGGCCGGTCGAGGGAACGCGACGCCGCGCGAGCTGGCCTACGGCCACCTCATGCAGGACGGCGAGATCGTGGACGAGATTCTCTGCGCCCGAATCCCTCCGGAGGAGAGTCTCACCGGCTGGCCGACGGCCACCCTCACGTGCCATGGCGGCACGGCCGTGGTGGCCGCCGCGGCACGGGCCCTCCGCAAGGCGGGCGCACGCAGGGTGACCGAGGCCGCCTTCTGGCGGCAGGCCGTAGGGACCAAGCGACGGGACCGGCTCCAGGCCGCGGCGGCGGCGGCGCTCCCCCGCGCGACGACCGCCCTCTCCGCAGCGATCCTGCTGGCGCAGCGGGAGGGGGCGGCGCGGGAAGCGATCGGGCGGATGCAAGATCTCGCGGACGGCGCGAGCCCTTCTCTCGACCCTCCCCCCTGTGGGGGGAGGGGTCCAGCAACGAAGGCGACGGCCGTCCCGGCGGTCGCAGAGATCGTGACCGGCCTCCGGGCCTGGCGCGCCACCCTCCCCCTCGGACAAGCCTGCCTCGCGCCGCTCCGGATCGCCATCGTCGGGGCGCCGAACGCGGGGAAATCGACCCTCCTCAACGCCCTCGCGGGAAAGAGTCGCGTCGTGGTGCACGAAGCGCCGGGGACGACGCGCGACACGGTGGAAGAGCCGGGGGCGATCGAGGGCGTGCCGGTCACCTGGATCGACACGGCCGGTTTCGGCGCTCCGCAGGGGACGATAGATGCGAGGGCTCAGCGGGCCGGGGCCCGGGCGGCCCGGGCGGCGGACCTGCTCCTCGTGCTGGTGGAGTCGGCGGATGCCGCGTCCCGCGCCGAGGCATGGGCCGGGTTCGTCGCCCGACACATCGGTCGTTCCTCCCCCCCGTGGCTGCCGGTCCTGACCAAGGTGGACCTCGCCGCGGATCGGGGACCTCCAGGTCGCAAGACCGCTCCCCCCTCCCAACCCGTCCCCTTGCGCCTCTGCGCCCCCTCCGACGACGGACTGGAAGCCCTACGGGCGGAAATCCTGGACGCCCTGGCGATCACGGGCGTCGGCCGAGGCTTCCCCCCGGCCCCCGGGAGCCCGGTCTGCTGGACCGCGACGCAATCCCGGGCGCTGGGCGATTGCTTGCAAAGCGTGGCCGCGGCCGCTATCCTACCGACCCCGAAACGCGTCCGTTCCGCCGTGCTCCGGGCGCTCAACCTCCTGGATCGGAGACTCCGATGGGGCCGGTAAAGAAGAGGCCCACGTCGGCGCCGCTTCCGCGGCGCACTCCAGCGCCGCTGGCGCGGCGCACACCAGCGCCGCTGGCGCGGGGCACTCCGACGCCGCTGGCGCAAGGCGCTCCGGCGTCCGGGGTGACGCGCGTGGCGCGGGGCCCGGTGGTGGCGCGCTGGATCGCCTCGGTCGTCGGCGCCCTCGCCCGAAGGTACGAGGACACGCCGCGTCTCGCGTTCGTCGGCATCCACAGACTCGGAGTTCCGCTCGCCCACCGCCTCGCCGCG
Source organism: Planctomycetota bacterium (assembly GCA_016192525.1). GTDB lineage: Bacteria > Planctomycetota > MHYJ01 > JACPTZ01 > JACPTZ01 > JACPTZ01. The sequence continues at coordinate 20,447 of JACPTZ010000174.1, read as the reverse complement.
GGGCTCTCCCGCCGGACCGGCCACGCCTATCCGCTCGGCTCGCTCGACATCACGCTCTACCGCGACGACCTGGACACAACCGGCACGAAACCGGTGGTCCACGGGACGTCGCTCCCCTTCGACGTCTCCGGGATGCACGTCATCCTCGTGGACGACATCCTGTTCACGGGAAGGACGATCCGGGCCGCGCTCGACGAAATCGTCGACTTCGGCCGCCCCGCCTCGATCGCCCTCGCCGTCCTCATCGATCGGGGCCACCGCGAACTGCCGATCCAACCCGACTTCGTGGGCCACGTGATGAAGACTAACCGCACGGAGACGGTCCGGCTGCGCCTCCGGGAAACAGACGGCGAAGATGCTGTGGATTGCGTTCGTAGAGGGGACCGCGAATGACGCGAAGGGGGAGAACCGCGAATGGCGCGAATTACGCGAATTACGAAGTGAGGTGAACGGAAGAAGAGGACACAGAAACAACTACAACACAACAACAACAGAAACGCGAAGCCCGAGGCGAAGGATCGCCAGCCGATGCGCCCCAAAGACGCCTACGCTGGTGATCCTTCGCTCCACGCCGCCGAACGGAGGCGGCGTTCCGCTCAGGATGACAACCTGAGGGCCGTTCACGCGGGATGCACCCATAGAGATCGCGGGGAATGGCCACTGAAGGCACTGAGAGCACTGAAGAAACAATGAGAGACGGTATTCACCGGAAGCACGCTCCAGAGCACCTCCAGCCGTCGGCCGATGGCTGGGCGGCGACGCTGTTCCGTCCGGCGCGCGCCCTGGGGTGTTCGTGTCATCGAGGTGACCGGCGGGGCGCGAGGTGGAGGGGCCGCTTGGGCCTCTCCGGAATGGCGGTGCCGGTCCGGACAGGAGTGGCCGCATGCCGTCGGTGAAGAAAAAAGCCCCGGAGGGCTGGACCCGCAAGGACCTGCTCGGGCTGCAGGAACTCACCCGCGGGGAGATCGAGCTCCTCCTCGCCACGGCCAGGGGGTTCCAGGAGGTTTCGACCCGGAGCATCAAGAAGGTCCCCGCCCTCCGCGGGAAGGTGGTGGTGACGATGTTCGTGGAGCCCTCCACGCGCACCCGAACCTCCTTCGAACTCGCCTCGGCCCGGATGAGCGCCGACATCGTCGACTTCCCCACTTCCATGAGCAGCCTCACCAAGGGGGAGAGCCTCATCGACACGGCGAAAAACATCGAGGCGATGGGGATCGACATCCTCATCATCCGCCACGGGGCCTCCGGGGCGCCCCACCTCCTGGCGAAGCATCTCAAGGCGAGCGTGGTCAACGCCGGCGACGGCGCGCATGAGCACCCCACCCAGGGACTCCTCGACATCTTCACCATCCGCGAAGCCAAGGGTCGGATCGAGGGGCTGAAGGTCGCCATCGTGGGCGACATCAGCCACTCGCGCGTGGCCCGCTCCGACATCTGGGGCCTCCGCAAACTCGGCGCGGAGGTAACGGTCGTGGGCCCCTCCACGCTCATCCCCGGCCCGATCGAGAAGCTCGGCGTGAAGGTCTCCCACGACCTCGACGCCGTCCTCCCGGAAATGGACGTCATCAACATGCTGCGGATCCAGATGGAGCGCCAGAAGCGCAGCCTCTTCCCCTCGCTCCCCGAGTACTCGCGCCTCTTCGGGCTGAACGGCGAGCGCCTCCGGCGCGCGAAGCCGGACCTCCTCATCCTCCACCCCGGACCGATGAACCGCGGGGTGGAGATCACCCCGGAGGTGGCCGACGGCCCGCAATCGGTGATCCTCCGGCAGGTGACGAACGGCCTCGCCGTGCGGATGGCGGTCCTCTATCACGTCAGCGGCGCGCATCGCGCGGAGGGGGCCCCGGATGCCTAGTCTCCTCCTCAGGGGCGGCCGCATCATCGACCCGGCGCACCGGATCGACCGTGTAGCGGACCTCCTCTGCGTCGACGGAACGGTGAAGCGGATCGGCGCGAAGATTTCCGGCGCCGACGAGGTGCTGGACGTTGCCGGGCTGGTGGTCGCGCCCGGCTTCGTGGACATGCACGTCCATCTCCGCGAACCGGGCAAGGAGGAGGAGGAGACGATCGCGAGCGGCTCGGCGGCGGCCATCGCCGGGGGATTCACGAGCGTGGCGGCCATGCCGAACACCGAACCGGCCGTCGACACGCAGGCCGCGGCGGAGTTCGTCATCCAGCAGGGGCGCCGGGCCGGAAAGGCGAACGTCTACCCGATCGGGGCGGTCACGAAGGAACGCAAAGGCGAGGAACTGGCCGAGATGGGCGCGCTCGTCCGGGGCGGCGCCGTGGCGTTTTCCGACGACGGCGCCCCGGTCCAGAACGCCGAGATGATGCGGATCGGCCTCCAGTACGCGAAGATGTTCGACCGCGTCGTGATCTCCCACTGCGAGGACCGCGACCTGTGCGGGAGCGGGGTGATGAACGCGGGCGTCGTCGCCATGACGCTCGGCCTCTCCGGGATGCCGCGCATCGCCGAGGACATCATGGTCCACCGCGACATCGCCCTCGTGGCCGCCACCGGCGGCCGCCTGCACATCGCGCACCTCAGCACGGCGGGGGGGGTGGACCTCGTCCGCGCCGCCCAGAAAAGGGGGCTGCGCGTCACCGCGGAGGCGACCCCGCACCACGTGGCGCTCACCGACGAGGCGGTCCGCGAATACGACCCCAACTTCAAGATGAACCCGCCGCTCCGCACCGCCACCGACGTCGCGGCGGTGCGCGACGGACTCCGGGACGGAACCATCGCCGCGATCGCCACCGATCACGCCCCGCACGCCGCGGAGGAGAAGGAGTGCGAGTTCGTGGCGGCGCCGTTCGGTGTGATCGGCCTCGAGACCGCCCTCCCGGTGGTGATCACCGAACTGGTCGAGAAGAAGGTGCTCTCGCTCGTCCAGGCGGTGGCGCGCCTCACGGCCGGCCCGGCCCGGATCCTCGGCATCCCCAAGGGGACGCTCAAGCCGGGGGCGGACGCGGACATCACCGTGTTCGACCCGAAGAGCGCCTGGGTGATCGACCCGTCGAAATTCAGATCGAAGAGCCGGAACTGTCCTTTCGCCGGCTGGAAGGTGCGCGGCCGGGTGGTGCATACGATTGTGTCCGGGAAGCGGATGGACCCGTAGGGTCGGGACCCGCCCAGTCGCCGGGGCTTCGCCCGCGCCATGCTCCTCATCGACGGTTACAACCTCATCTTCGCCCATCCGCGAGCGCCCGACGTGAGCCGCCCCGGCGCCCTCGAGAAGGCGCGCGACCGGCTGCTCCGGCTCCTCTCGGAGCATCGGGCGTGGAAATCGATCCGGATTACGGTGGTCTTCGACGGCCGTCTCGAACCGCCGGAAGACCTCCCCCGCGCCCGCCGGGAGTACGGGATCGACATCGCCTTCTCGCCCAAGGGGATCACCGCCGACACGGTCATCGTCGACACCGTCGCCAAGGCCGAGCATCCGAAGTCGTTCCGGATCGTCTCGTCCGATCGCGCCATCGTCACCGCGGTCCGGAAGCTGGGCGCCTCCACGACCCCCGCCCTGGAGTTCTGGGGCGAGATCGAGACCCGCCGGGCGAAGCGGCAGAAGGAGGTCGAGGAGGAGGTCGACCCGAGGTCGCACGGTCTCACGCAGAGCGAAACCGAGGCATGGCTCCGGGAATTCGGGTACGATGAGGCGGGAAATCCGGTGGAGGACGAATAACGCGGGATGCGCTACAGAATCCTCACGCCGCTCGGCAAGGGCTCGTTCGGAAACGTCTTCAGGGCGCAGGACCCGCGGGACGGCCGCATCGTCGCCCTCAAGCTCCTGTCGCCCGCCCTCAAGAGCACCCCGCAGGCCATCGAGGCGTTCCACAAGGAGGCCGCGCTGACCGCGATCCTCCGGCATCCGAACATCGTCTCGCTGTACGAGAGCGGCGAGTTCGAGGAGCAGTACTACCTCGCCATGGAGTTCATCGACGGAGCGACGCTCCGCGAGGTGCTCCGGCGCCACGGTCATCTGCCGGTGGAGGACGCCCTCTTCATCGGGGCCGAGATATGCCGCGGTCTCGCGCACGCCCACCACCGGCAGCTCGTCCATCGCGACATCAAGCCGACGAACATCCTGATCGCGAACTACGTCCCGAAACACGCCGCCGACGGACCCCCCGCCACCGTCAAGATCCTCGACTTCGGCCTCGGAAAGTCCATCGCCCACGCAGCCCCGACCAGCACGGCCCTCGCGGGGACCCCGTTCTATATCTCCCCGGAGCAGATCCGGGGAGACGCAGTGGATGCCCGCACCGACATCTACGCCTTCGGGGTGACCCTCTTCGAGATGCTCACCGGGACCGTCCCCTTCACGACGGGCGACGTCTACGCCCACCACTTGAGCACCCCGGCGCCGGCGCCGAGCGACTACGTGGATGTCCTGCCGAAGATGCTCGATCCGATCGTCCTGCGCTGCCTCGAAAAGGACCCCGCGAAGCGTTATCCCGGCGCCGAGGCGGTGCTCTCGGTCCTCGAGGGGGCGCGACGCAAGGGCCCGTTCCCGGACTGACCCATGAACTATACCCCGCTGGCGGAACTCGGACGGAGCACCTGCGCCATCGTCTATCGGGCGCAGGACGAGGAATCGAAGCGGACGGTGGTCCTCAAGGTGCTGACGAGCGCCTTCGACCGGGACCCCGAGGTCCAGGAGGCGTTTCGCCGGGAGGCGAGCATCACGGCGCGGCTGGCGCACGCGAACATCATCACGCTCCTCCAGTTCGGCCGCTCCGACGGCAAGTGCTACCTCGTCACCGAGTTCGTGAACGGAAGGAACGTGCGGGACCTGCTGCGGACCTACGGCCGTCTCGCGCCGGCGGACGCCCTGTACATCGCCGCCGAGGCGGGGCGGGGGCTCGCGCATGCGCACGGCCGGAAGATGGTGCACCGCAACATCAAGCCGAGCAATATCCTCGTGGCGGGCTACGTCCCGGGCCGGGCTTCGATGCTCCCGGCGGCGACGGTGAAGATTCTGGATTTCGGGCTCGGGAAGTCGATCGCGCTGGCGGGCCGCACCAGCACGGCGTTCGCGGGCTCCCCCCACTACATCTCGCCCGAGCAGATCCGCGGCGATGCCATCGACGGCCGGACCGACCTCTACGGTCTCGGCATGACGCTCTACGAGATGCTGACGGGCACGCTCCCTTTCAGGACGGGGGACATCTTCAAGCAGCACCTGAGCACGGTCCCTCCGCCGCCCAGCCTCGTCGTCACGACGTTGCCGAAGCGGATCGACGATCTCGTGCTGAAGTGCCTGGAGAAGGATCCCGCCGCGCGATTCCCGAGCGCCGAGGCGCTGGTGGAGGAGTTGACCGCGATCTCAGGGGGGGAGTGACGCGGTCCCGCGAGACACGCGCAGCGGCGCACAACTGCCCGAGATGTTGGCTTCATCGGCAGACCCCCGAAGAAGGGCAAAGCATGGGCGATCTCGTGCCGGCGGCGAACTTCGAGCGCCTCATCCGCATGGTGCGCGGACACAAGGTGATGCTCGATTCCGACCTTGCCGCGCTCTAAGGAGTGACGACCTTCAACCTTAACAAGGCGGTTCGTCGCAACACAGAACGCTTCCCCGCAGATTTCATGTTTCCACTTGAGGCCAAAGAGGTTGCACGTTTGATATTCCAGAGTGGAATATCAAAGACCGGGCCCGTCGAGGGCACGAAAGCGGCCGGTAACCCGATGTACCAAATTGGCACATCAAAAGAGCCTCCGGAGGGGGCGGGTTTGATATCGCAGAATGCGATACCCAAGCCCGGGCGGGGCGGGCGCCGCAAACCGGTGCTCGCGTTCACCCAGGAAGGCGTGGCGATGCTCTCGAGCGTGTTGCGCCGTCCGCGCGCCGTGAGGGTGAACATCGAGATCATGCGCGTGTTCGTCCGCCTGCGTTCGCTCCTGGCCGCGCACGCCGACCTCGCCCGACGGCTGGACGAGCTGGAGGGACGCTACGACCAGCAGTGCCGGGCCGTGTTCGATGCAATCCGGGCGCTGACGGCGCCACCAGGTCCGCCGCCGAGGGCGATCGGATTCCATGTCCGCGACAGGTCGTCCGCCTATCGCGCGACCCGGAAGAGCCGCAGTGCGACAAGGCCCGGGGCGTGAGCCCGGGGTCTTATGCGGCCTCGCGGTCGACCGGCGCCGGGTGAATCCCGTCGCAGGTGCTGCGGGCTCGCTCAGGACGAGCGGCCCCCGGCCTCGGGCGCCGGGCCGTTCGGTAATGATCCGGCCGGCGCGCGCGTGCTCCAGAGCTCCCTCCAGCGACGGGCATCCTCCGACGTGAAGAACCCGCCCGCGAGAAGGACGGTCCCGTAGGTGGCCAGACCAAGGATCGCTCCCGTCCAGGGATTCTGCGGGAAGAGAAGTCCCACCGCCGCGCCGAGCGCGGCCGCCATCAGGGGAGTGACCGCACCGCCCCATCCCGACAGGGTTCCGAGAAGGCGCCGGCAGACGAAGACCAGCGCGCCCAGCAGCGCGGCCTCAGACGTCACACTGGCCCACGCCGCCGCCACGGGTCCAAACTCGGGGACCCACAGGAGATTGCCGGCGAGCTTCGCCAGGGCCACGATGGCGACACACGCCAGCCAGGTCTTCTCGCGTCCGAGGGCCAGCACGGCGTTGATGGCCGGGGCTCCGGCCCCCGCCAAGGCGATCGAGGGGGAGAGCACGCGGAGCAGGGACGACGTTCCCGCGTAATCCCCGGCATAGAGTTCCGCCAGCGGCTCGGCGAGCAACCAGATCGTCAGGGCCACGGCACAGGCGGCCGAGGAGCAGAGACGGGTGCCGCCTGCAAACAACCGATGGAATGCCGCCGGGTCGTGCTTCCACCCGGCGGAAAGCTGCGGCAGGAGTATCCCCCCCAGGATTCCGGCCGCCGCGATTCCCTCCGAGATCAGTCTGTAGGCGGCGTCGAACAAGCCCACGCCCCGCTCTCCATGCCAGGCCAGAAGAACGTAGACATCCGCGCGGAAGTACAAGCCGACGAAGAGGGCCGTGAGCGCAAACGGCCAGGTTCCGCTGAGCATCTCCCTGAGGAGTCGGCGATCGAGGCCACGCCCTCCCGGCTTCCCTTCCGGCCGCCGGAAGCGTGCCGGGGAAATGGCCGAGGCGAGGATGGCCGCGATCAGTTGGGCGACGGCGTATGCGCCGGCCAGCTCCAGCACTCCGAGCCGGAGCGCCACCACGGCCGCCACCAGTCCCACCCGGATCCCGACACAGACCACGTCGATGAGCGCCACATGGTGCATCCGCTCGGAGGCCGAGGTGGCCGCATTGTAAACAGCGCCCACCGCCCAGAGACTCAAACCCATCCCGGTGATTCCATAGGCCGCCACCTGGAGACGGTCGGCTCCAAAGACGCAGGCCTGAATCAGAAGCCCCAGGGTGAAGGTCCCCCCGGTCAGGGTCACGAGAAAAAGGGCGTGCCGGACCAGACGCGCGGCATCTTCCGGCGTCCGGGAACAGGCCCGGATCAGCCAGAGCGGCAGGCCGAGCGCCACGATCCCCTCTCCGATGACCACCGCCGCCATCAGGCTGGTGTACTGACCGAGGCGCGCCGCACCGAGATAGGAAACAAGGAGCAGAGAGACCGCGAAGGAGAGGACTTTCGTCGCTCCGCGGGCGGCGAGGAGGGCGATCGCATTTCGGGCCAGGGTCCGCACGGCCATCGTCAGCGTCTCTTACCGATCCAGAGGGGGCCGGGGCCGGCCGGGGGAAGCGAGCAGATGCGTTCGTACCAGTCGAGACAGGCACGGGCCTGGGCCTCTACATCATAGTCCCGCAACGCGCTCTCCCGCGCGGCCGCCCCAAGGGCGGCGCGCCGCGCAGGATCGCGCGCGAGCGCGACGATCGCCTGCGAGAGCGGCTCCGGACCCTCCTCCACGACGATCCCCGTGAGACCGTCCCGCACAATCTCCGGAAGCATTCCGCGCCGGGCGGCGATGACCGGCTTTCCCATCGCCATCACCTCGCGAACCGCCCGGCAGGTGCCGTCGGAGCCGGGGACGAGGAAGACCTTGAAGTCGAGCGCCGCCAGAGTGTCCAGATATCCCTCTTTCAGGTACCCGGCGAAGTGGACGCGGCCGGCGAGTCCCATCTCGCGCGCCGGCTCGATGGCCACCTTCCGGCGATGCGTGCCCCGACCGATGACGCAGAAGTGCAGGTCGGGCACCTGCGCCATCGCCCGGGCCAGGGCGTGAAGAAGCACGTCGAACCGGCGATGCCGCTGCATCCGCGCCACGATGCCGCCCAGGGGGACGCCTTCGGGTATCCCCAGCGTGGTCCGGAGGCCGGGGGGGGGAAAGCGCGGGACGAATCGGGCCAGATCGATGGCGAGAGGGAGAACGGCGGTCCGCTCATCGGGGATCCCCAGGGCCAGCCGGTCCGTCGCGAGGGCCGCGCGGGAGAAACCGGAGTATCCGTCGGTGAGCGATCGAGCGAGCCAGCGGTTTCCGGAACCGGGCTTGAGCGGAATCCCCTTGTGGTTGGTGCGCACGATCCGCGGACCCGCCCGCTCCGCTCCCCGATCCTCCCGGCTCCTTCGAGCGGAGGGAAACAGCGCCCGAAACGCCCCCGCGAAGGGAGCCCGACCGGCGGGGGTCGCCTCGACCGGCCAGACCCGCCGCGCGGCGAGCCCCCCGATCAGATGATCGTGCGAAAGGTGCGTGTGGACGAGATCGATCTTTTCCCGCTCGCAGAAGCGACGGATGGAACGCAGGTCGGAGAGGTTCGCGAGGACGTTGAAATAGCGGTTGAGATGGAAGGCGGTGACCGGCTTGAGTCCGCGGGCGATCGCCTCCCGCTCGATCGACTGGCGGACGCGGCGAGGGGTGGCGCGGCAGGCGAAGTGGACCGTGTGGCCGAGTCGGCGCAGGGCGAGGCAGAGGGTGACGACCGGCTCCGCGGGGCCGGTCCACCGGTAGTCGCCGTAGAGGTGCAGAATTCTCATGCCGCCTCGGGGGACGGGAGGTTCATTCCCCTTCCCGGGGCGGCGGGCCGATCTCCCCGAGGGCGGAACGGGCCGCGTCGGCCTCGACGCCTTCATCCGCACACTCGAGCACATTGGCGTACTCGACGCGGGCCTGAGGCAGCATCCCAAGCCCGCGATAGGCCTGTGCCAGGGCGAAGTGGGGTCCGGCCGAGGCCGGGACGCTGCGGACGACCGGTTCGAGGAGGCGCCGGGCGCCGGCAAAGTCGCGGCGCGCGAGCGACGCCCGTCCAAGGCCGTACTGCGCCCTCAAGGCGAGCGCGGGCCGGCCGAAGGCGCGACGGAAATCGGCTTCGGCCTCGCCCGTCCTTCCGAGCGCGAGAAGGGCTTCGCCGCGCCCCAACGCGAACAGCGGCTCCTGGGGCCGCTCCTGGATCGCCTCTCCGTACAGGCCCAGGGCCTCGCCCGGTTTCCCCGATCGCCGGCGCTCCTCCGCCCGGTCGTACTTCTCGTAGGTCTTGTGGGCGGCCCTGACCCCGGCCGTCTTCTGCTGGAAGGCCTCGGGGTGATAGGCGAGCGCCGGGTTCTTCTCGGAGTCGGGGAAGCGGTCGACGATCTCATTCCGCACCTCGTCGATCCGCTTCCGGGTCAGGGGATGCGTCGAGAAAAACTCCTCGAGCGAGGAGCCCTCCCGGCCGCCGGCCTGCTGGAGGACTTGGAGCAGCTCCACCATCCCGAGCGGGTTGTACTGCGACTTGTAGGTGTACTCGGTGCCGAGGCGGTCCGCCTCGTACTCGTCGCTCCGGCTGTAGCCGAGCTGGACGAGTCCGAAGACGGCCGAGCCGACGGCCGCCGCGGTGGCCACTTCGCGCCGCGTCTTTCCCTCGTGGCGCGAGGCATCATAGATCTGGATGCCTTCGAGGATGAGGGCGGCGCCGATGGCGGTCTGAAGGTGCTTCGCCCCGTGCCGCGCGGCGACGTGACCGGTCTCGTGTCCCAGGACCGCCGCGAGCTGCGCCTCGTTCTGCATCCGGACCAGGAGGCCGCGGGTGACGTAGATGTATCCGCCGGGCAGGGCGAACGCGTTCGGAGTGGAGGTGTTGAGGACGGTGTACTGATATGGGATCGTCGGACGGTGGGAGACCCGAGCGAGGCGCTGGCCGACGTCGTTCACGTACTCGGAAAGAACCGGGTCCTCGTAGGGGCCATCGAACTGGGCCTCGATCCCCGGGGCGGCGGCGGCGCCGATCGACTGCTCATGCGCCTCCGAGATGATCATCAGCTCGCGTTTCCCCGTCACGGGGTTCCGCGCGCAGCCGGCGGCCACGAGGAGTATCGACAGGAAGACGATTGAGGCCCGGAGTCTTCGGGAGAGAAGTCCCATCACCGATCTCCGCCGCGTGCGCCGATCCCGGCCGATCCGCGACTCAGTCCGCGTCCTCCGCGCCATTCGCGGTTTACTTCATCGCGGCCTTGGCCTTGGACTTGGCGGGGTTCTTCTTCGACTCGACCGTCGCCGCGTGGTGTTCCCCCTTCTCGCGAACGGAGGTGATGAGGAGCGTGCCCCCGTTTGCCCCCGGCACGGCGCCCCGGAGCAGGAGAAGATTCCGGTCCTTGTCGACCCGGACCACCTGGAGATGGCGGATCGTGCGTCTGACGTTCCCCATGTGGCCGCCCATCTTCTTGCCGGGATACACTCCCTGTGAGATCGAGTGCTGGCGACCGAGGGAGCCCGGAGCGCGTTCGCGGTCCGACTGGCCGTGCGTGGCGGGGCCGCCGTGGAATCCCCATCGCCGCACGACCCCCTGGAATCCCTTGCCCTTCGTCACTCCCTGAACATTCACGAGGTCGGTGTTCGCGAAGATGTCGACGGAGAAGGGCTGACCCGGCGTCACGTCTCCGGATCCATTCCACTCCACCTCGCGCAGCACTTTCTTCACCTCCACTCCCGCCGTGGCGAAGTGTCCTTTCTCCGGCTTGATCACGCTGCGCTCGCGCTTGCGGTCGAAACCGAGCTGAAGGGCCGTGTAGCCGTCGACGTCCTTCTTGCGGATCTGGACGACCGGGCAGGGACCGGCCTCGATGACGGTCACGGGAATGGCCGCACCGTCTTCATTGAAGACCTGGGTCATCCCGATCTTCTTGCCGAGCAGGGAGCGGATCATCTCAAACCTCCACGACCGAAGGGCCCCGATCACTCCGGGGCGGTGTCCCGAAACCTGAGAAGTATAGCGATTTCCCGGCCCCGGGCAAGGTTTTTCGGGAAGAGCAAGAATGGGCTTGCGGGGGCGCCCGGCAGGCGATACGCTGAAGCCGGTGCCCATGGAACCGGCCGATCTCCGCCGCTTCGAGGACCTCGCCCACCTCGCCCCGCCTGTCCTCCAGCAGGCGCTGGCCAGGGTGACCGACGCGCTCCTCGCCCAGGTATTTCAGGGACTCGATCCGGAGGTGGCGAAGGCCCTCTTCGCCAACCTGTCCGAGCGACGACGCGCCCTGGTGCTCATTGAAAGGCAGCGTTGCGGACTTCTGACGGAGGATGCCGTACTCGCCGCCCGCCTGAATGTCCTGAAGCAGGCCCGGGGACTGACGCCTTTGCCGCTCCCCCTCCCTTCGGAGGGGAAGGAGGAAACGCCCCCCCCCCTCGCGCCGGAGGAGCGAGAGAAAATGGAGAAGCGACGCTGGTCGCGCGCCCTCGCGCGGCTTCAGGAACAGAACCCGGAATTGCGGAGGCTCGCGGAAGAGCGGAAGGCCATCGTGCTCGCGGCGTTTCTCAGATCGACGATGAAGGAAGGGGCGCCGGAAGAACCGAAGTCCCCGGGACGCCCGAAGTGATTCGGAGCGCGGCTATCGCGTGATCGTCTCGATGAAGCACCCCCCGCTTCCCCCGCCGCCGCCCGCCCCGATCACGTCCTTCTTCTGCACCACAAGCGGAGGGCCGGGGTCCTTGTAGCCCACTCCCCCGACGTGGGTCAGGAGCTGATTCGGGGCGGTGTCGCCGTCGGTGAAGTCGCCGTCGCGCAAGAGCACGGTGAAACGGGCGTCGCCATCCGTGATCCCGTCGACGTCGTGCACGATTCTCCAACCGAGATTCGGTGAGAGCGAGGTGTACCAGATCGGTTCGCCCGACAGTTCCAGAGATCGTGGAAGAGTGACCTCCACCCTCACCCCCTGTCCGGGAAGCGGGATCGCGTTGAGAGAAAACACCAGCAGCCCTTGGGGATAGGAGAAGTCCGGGTTTTGCGTGCTGACCTCCGACTCCGTTCGCAGGGGGGTTCGATTCGCTCCGCTGGAGGTGTACGAGAAGTTTCCACCGGAGGTGATCATCTGCAGATAAGAATCCTCGGCCGCCGCCGGATACCCGCGCTCGGCCAGTTGGGCCGGAGTGAAGATGAGGCGGATGATGCCGGCGGAGGCCGCGTGGGGGCCGGGCTCGAGGAAGTCCACGGCCCCGTCGCCGTCCGTGTCCTTGGGCGAGAACAAGCTCGATCCGACTTCGGTGAAGTCGTCCAGACCATCGAGGTCGGTGTCGGCGCGATCGGGGTTGGATCCGATGGCGAGTTCGTCGCTGTCGGCGAGATTGTCCCCATCCCGATCGCTGACATCCCGGAGCGAGAATCTCCGGGTGTAGAGGCTCCCCCCGTCGGTCGCGTCCACCCACACGAAGACGGTGCTTCCGCCCGGATCGACGCTCACATCGGGATCGGTCACGATGCGGATCGCGGGGGAGACGGCGCGGGCGCTGACCTCCAGGTCTGCCTGCTGCGCTGAATTGGCGCCGTCGAACCGGCGGACGAGCACCGGCAAGGGCGTGTCGTCCGGGGGGGGAGGAGCCGGTACAGGGGCGGCGGTCTCCCAGGCGATCAGGAAGTTTCCGGCGGCATCGCCGGCGAGACGGGGCTTCGTCCGGTCCTGAAGCGCGGCGACGCCGCTGTCGGCCCCGATCTCGGCCGCCAGCGTCACCCCGGTGGCGGAGAAGAAGCGGAGTTTCTCAAGGTCGGTCAAGGGTGGGGCACGTTCGACGGTCCAGGCGACGACGAAGGTCCCCTCCTCCCGGAGGAACACGGAGGAATCCACCTGGTCGCCGCCGATGAAGAGCGGGGCGACGAACTCGGCAAAGAGAGGGGCGCCCGTGCCGGAGAAGGCGCGGACGAAGATCCCCTTCCCGCTGGTGTCCGCCCCGCTCTCGTCGGTCCAGCCCACGACGAAGTCCCGGACGCTGTTCATGCTGACGGACGGATCGTTCTGAACGCCGGCGACGACTCCGGTATTGACGGCGAGAACCCCGGTCAGAGGGGTGGCGCTGATGTCGAGGATCTGGGCGAAAACGTCCGTGTCGCCCGCGGCCACTTCTTCCGCCCAGGTGACGACGAACGCCCCGGAGCCGTCGCCGGAAATCCGCGGAGTGGAGAGGCGGAGGGCCGTCGGTCCGACCAGAGTGTCCTCGACGGGGCTCAGAGCGCTCCCGTCGGCCGCGAATCGTCTCAACCGAATCCTGAAGGTCCCGCCGGTCTCCTCGACCCAGACGGCGATGCACCTTCCGTCGGTCGCGCACGCCACGTCGGGTTCACGTTCGTCTCCGGCCACGACAGTGTTCAGCCGCTGGAGACCGATCACCGAGTCGGTCGATGCGACCTGGATCAGGTAGACGCCTTGCGTTCCGGGAATTTCGCCGAGATCGCCATTGGCGCTCTGGTAGACGACGAAACTTCGTCCATCCGTGGCGAGGGCCACCGCAGGCGCCTCGGCGGCCACGCCAGGAGCGATCGCCGTGATCGGAGATTCGTCCCCGCTGGGGAGAAAAATGGCGGACCAGGCCATCCCGGCGAAGGCGACGAGAGCGATGCCGAACGCCGCGGACAGGGCCCTTCGCCGTCGGAATGATCTCATGCGCTCTTACTCCTGCCGACCGCCCCGCCCCAGCCGGTAGACCCGGTCCCGGGGCACTCCCAACCGCCGCGCGACCTCCTTCACGGCCGCGGCGAAAGAGGCCGCGCCCGAACGGAGGACCGAGTCCAGCCCGTCGCGGATCGCTTCGTCGGTCGGGGGGGCAGAGGCCGGTCCCGGGGCGGCATGCAGGGGCGAAACCGGCCCGTGCCACCCTGCGATCAGGACGACGATTTCACCCCGGCAGCGGTCGCCGACGAATTCCTCCGCCGCCGCGCCGAGAGTCCCGCGCCAGCACTCCTCGTGCAGCTTCGTCAGTTCCCGGCAGACGCACGCCGCGCGGTCCGCCCCGCAGGCGTCGGCGAGATCGCGAAGCGTCGCCGTCAGCCGGTGCGGCGATTCGTAGAGCACGGTCACGCGCGCTTCGGCGGCAAGGCGGGCGAGCCGCGCGGTCCGGTCCCGGCCCTTGCGCGGCAGAAAGCCCTCGACGGCGAAGGCGTCGGCATTCCAGCCGGAGATCGAGAGCGCCGTCGCCGCGGCGTTCGGCCCGGGGATCGGAACGACCGGGATGCGTTCGGCGGCCGCGGCCGCCACCAGCTCCGCCCCCGGATCGGACAGCCCGGGGGTGCCCGCCTCGGAGACGATCGCGACCGACTCCCCGCGCCGGAGTCGATCGAGGAGTTCCTCCTCGCGCGACCGGCGATTGTGTTCGAAGTACGAGACGCACGGGGTGCGGAGCCCGAGGTGGGTCAGAAGCCCCCGGGTGGTGCGGGTATCCTCCGCGGCGATGCAGGCGACCTCGCCGAGGATGCGCCGGGCCCGCGGGGTCAGGTCCTCGAGGTTTCCGATCGGGGTCGCAACGACATAGAGGGTGCCGCAGGCCATGTACCGAAACCCCTTGCGCCAAGGGGTTTTTCGGCAATTCCGGCGCGGGGCTGTACGCGAGCCCGGGAGGCGGGGGGGTCGGGTGTGTGAGCGGCCGGGCCTGGGAGCCTGAGGCGCGCCCTACGAACCGCCCTTCGCCTTCTTCTTCTCGGGCAATTCGCCGACCAGCGCCTCGGTGGTGAGGAGGAGCGTGGCCACACTCGCGGCGTTCTCGAGGGCCGAGCGGGTGACCTTGGTCGGATCGAGAATCCCTTCGGCGACGAGGTCGACGTACTCCTTCGTCAGCGCGTCGAACCCCTCGTGCTTCTTCAGGGTCTTGATCCTGTTCACCACCACGCGGCCGTCCTCGCCGGCGTTCTCGGCGATGGCGCGGGCGGGGGCCTCGAGGGCGCGGCGGACGATGTCGATTCCGATCTTCTCGTCGCCCGTCGCCTTGAGCCCGTCGAGGGCCGGCTGGGCGCGGAGGTAGGCCACGCCGCCGCCGGGGAGAATCCCCTCCTCCACCGCGGCCCGGGTGGCGTGGAGCGCGTCCTCGACGCGCGCCTTCTTCTCCTTCATCTCCGGCTCGGTCGCGGCGCCCAGTTTGAGTTGCGCCACGCCGCCCGAGAGCTTCGCGAGCCGCTCCTGGAGCTTCTCCTTGTCGTAGTCGGACGTGGTCGTCTCGAGCTCCCGCTTCACGCCGTTGATCCGGGCCTCGACGTCCGTCTTCTTCCCCGCCCCCTCCACGATCGTGCAGTTCTCCTTCTCGACGATCACCTTCTTCGCCCGGCCGAGGTCGGAGAGCGACAGCTCCTCGATCTTCACGCCGAGGTCCTCGAAGACCGGCTTCGCCCCGGTGAGGGCGGCGATGTCCTTGAGCATCTCCTTCCGGCGGTCGCCGAAGGCCGGGGCCTTCACGGCGCTGCACGGGAGCGACCCTCGAAGACGGTTCACCACGAGGACCGTCAGCGCCTCCCCCTCCACCTCCTCGGCGATGACGAGGAGCGGCTTCCCGGCCTGGGCCACCTTCTCCAGGAGCGGAAGCAGGTCCTGCGCCGACGAGAGCTTCTTCTCATGGACGAGGATGTACGGGTTGTCGAGCACGCACTCCATCGACGACTTGTTCGTCACGAAATGCGGCGAGAGATACCCCTTGTCGAACTGCATCCCCTCGACGTATTCCACGGTGGTGTCGAGCGACTTCCCCTCCTCGACCGTGATGGCGCCGTCCTTCCCCACCTTCTCCATGGCGCCGGCGATGAGGTCGCCGATCTGCCGGTCGCCGTTGGCCGCGATAGCGCCGACGTTGGCCACCTGCGCGCGGTCTTTCACCTTGATCGTCTGCCGTTTCAGGTCTTCGACGACGGCGGCCACGGCCTTCGCGATCCCGTCGCGGACGCCGAGCGGCTTCGCGCCGGCGGTAATGTTGCGAAGACCCTCATCGAAGATGGCCCGGGCGAGGATCGTGGCGGTGGTGGTGCCGTCTCCGGCCACGGTGCTCGTCTTCTGGGCGACCTCCATGACGAGGTGGGCGCCGAGGTTTTCATAGAGGTCGCCGATCTCGACTTCCTTGGCGACGGTGACACCGTCCTTCGTCACGATCGGGGCGCCGTACGACTTCTCAATGAGGACATTGCGCCCGCAGGGTCCGAGGGTGGACCCGACGGCCCTGGCCAGTTTGGCGACGCCGATTCCGATGCGCTCGCGGGCATCGACACCGTAGAGGATTTTCTTGCCGGGCATTCGAGAACTCCTTTTCAGAAAAACGACATGGAGGGCACTGCAACGGCGTTCAGTGCACTCCTATCCCACCGCCGGCCACGTCGCGGCGAGAACGACGAACGGCCGGACGTACCGGATCACGATGCGCTGGAACGATATCACCACCTGCTCGCGCGGATACGGGAGGGGCCAGACGGTGACCACCCCCATCGAGAGCGCGCGGAGCCGGACCTCCTTGGAGGGCCGGGCCGTCGTCAGGACACACGGGATGTCCCGCTGGAGACGCGAGCGGAGGGCGTCCAGGAGATCGAACCCGGAGCCGTCCGGCAGGACCTCGTCGATCACCGAGGCCTCGACGACCGACCGATCGAGGACCTCCAGCCCCTCTCGAAGCGAGCCGGCCGGGTAGACGATCCCGCCCGCGTCCGCGATGGCCTCGGCGAAGGAGGCGCGGACGTCCCGATCCGGTTCCGCCACGAGGACACGGCAGGACATCGCGCACGCTCCGAGGAGGCTGACGGGTCCGGGAGGCGCAAAGGGTGTGCCCCCGCGTGTCGCCCGCAGCCGAGTCGCTTGGCGCGCAACTCTATGCAATCACACTTGTTACAATTCAGGACTGCGATTGGGTGTGTTTTCCGGTGGGCCCGCCCTGTCACAGTGGCGGAGGTTTCGGAAGGGCGTGCCGGATTGGCCGATTGCGGGAGACGCGAATGCTCTCGATTGCAGAATATTGCCGCAGACAACAAGGGCAACACACAACGAAGCCGGAGCAAAACGGTCTCCACTCGATGGCCGCGTCGGCAGTCATCTAGAATTCGACTCCGGTCTCGCCCTCATCTTCGCCGCAGTTTCCGCCTCATTCAGTTTCGCTTGCGCCGCTTCGCGGACGTGGGGATCCGGGTCGGAATCGGCAGCGTGTACGAGCGCGTCCAAGGCCAGGCGGTAGCGGTCATCGCCCAAGTCCATGCGCTCCGTCTGTTGTGCGCTTCTCGGCACATCCCAACCGTGCTCACGCACCGCCTGTCCGAGGGATTCGACGATTTGGAGCCTAACGACGGCACTAGGTTCATCACGAACGGCAGAAGTGGCCGCCTCCAGGTACCTCGCGTTGCGACTCAATGCGAGGGAACCCAGCATCGACCACACGGTTCGCTTCTCGTATTCGTGACCGAGCGTAGCCGGTGTGGAGAGCAGGCCCGAGAGCAGCACGGCGTCTTCGGGACGACCAAACGACGCGAGGCGCGTCGCAGCCAACCATCTTACTCCCTCATCCGAGTCGTGAAGGGCGGCTTTCTCGATCTCGCGGAGATAGGCAAGTCTGGCGGGCGTATCGATGGCGACGGTTCCGGATGGAGATGCCGCGCTCTCCCCGTACAGACCGCCTTGAATCACGGCGGCCCGAACCAGTGGATCGGGATTCTCTCGCATCGTCTTGGCTGCACGGTCGAGCGTTTCTTCATCAGCGTCACCCGAGCGCCATAGCCCTCCCCACGCGTAGAGTCGAAGGGCGGGAGGGTGGTGCGAATCTGCTGCGATGTCCATTAAGGACTTCTTCGCGAAGGGATATCCCGCTGCATACGCACCCAATGTGTTTGCCACGCTCTGGACGAGCAGCCTCTCGTCCACGCCGGAAGCTAGATCTCCAAATCGGGATAACGCCTGGGCGAGGAGAGACAACGACTCGGCGTCCAGCGCGTGCGTCCGTCCTCTCTCGTGGTCCGTGGAGGACCGCACCAATAGAGCAGCCGCCGTCTGACGCACCCATAGCGGTTCGTCGCGGGACACGACGACCGCCATCTGGCGAAGAAACTCCGAATCCTGGAGAAGCGTCGAGGAAGCGCCCCGTCCGATGCCCTTCCATGCCAGGAGCCAGAGCCGTCGCTCTGACCCGGGCGAACCGATCGTGCGCATTGCGTCAAGGAGCGCGGCGAAGCACTCGACGCTCGAGCAGCACTCGTCGGCCAGAGCCAAGAAGTCCGAGTCCTCCTCTAGCGGCGTATATGGATTCGAGTTTGCGTACTTCGCAATGAACTTCATCAAGCGGGTTTTGAATTTCTCGACATCGGCAGGAGACCGTCCATCACCAGCGGCCACGGTCGCCTGCGCCTCGCTCGAGGTCATGCCGCCTGGAAGGGGAACCGCAGGACGGACTGAGGGGGTGATCGACTCCGTGGTCGTTCCGGATCTATTGGCGACGATACCCACAGCCCGTGAAGAGGCTGAGCCACCGTCGTGATCCCTCCGAAACTGCAACGCGTACAGGAATGCCGCGAGGCCGAGGAGGGTGAGCAAGAGCCTCCCCAGGCGTTTCTGCGACGCGGATTCGTGGTGGACCATGGTGACGCTCATTGTCCGGGGAGAGTGACTGAGAAGCTGTGCGAGTGTCCGTCGGAGTCCGTCGCGGTGATGGTCAACGTGTAGACGTCTCCGGGCGTCGTGAAGTTACCCGCGCCGTCGGCCCGGCCCGCAACGGCAAAGGTACCGCTCTGCCTGACGAACGTCTGGCCTATTCCTCCCGCAGTGGTAACAGTAGCCGTCGGGCCGGGCCCGAATGTCACCGCCTGCCCGTTCACGTTCACCCCCGTAACGGTTGCGGTAAGGCTGAGAATTGTGATTGCTGAGGGTAGTCCCGTAAGGGCTTCAACTCTCGCGTCGGCGTCCCATGCGACGGTCGTGCGCGGCGTTGATTGAGGCGGATAGGCGAATCCAAAGATCTGGATGACGATCTGATGATCGTTGAAAACCCTAGTGTTTGGTGGAGTCGGCGGCGTCCTGGAGCAACCTCCTACTAGCGTTACCAGACTCAAGGCAACGACCACCTCGGGGCCAGCAAACAACGTTGCAACGGGCGGGTTGGGGTTCGGAACGCCTCCCGTGCCGTAAAAGAGTCCTTTCACTTCAGGGCACGACTGCGCCCTCCCCGGTCCGCGGACCAACTCCTTGCGAAACGCTGCGATCGGAGCAAGCACCCCTGTCGTCTGCGTCTCCACCTGCATCGGGGAAAAGCCGAGGCCGCTTGTCAGAGTCGTGCCCACAAGATGGCGCTCAACCATGACAACTTCGCCCGTCTGGAGATCGAGCGTGCCTGTGGTCGGATCGGCAGTGTCTTCGGTTGCTCTGACGAGCCCCAGACTGAGAGGACCAGCGACCATCGAGGCGCCAGTCATCCGAAAGTCTGTCACGGAGAAACTCAGCACGTTGGGGTCGCCCGAAGACACGAACCGGACGCGCAACTGCCCTGCGAGATTCGTTTCAGCCTCACCTCCGCCGAGCGAGGATGGCAGCTTGATCGCCGAATTGTTGAAGGCTCTCCCGGCCTCGTGACTGAAGATCATCTCTGCGGGGAGTTTCAGGGGCTCCCGAGCATCGTTCA
Source organism: Planctomycetota bacterium (assembly GCA_016192525.1). Classification (GTDB taxonomy): domain Bacteria; phylum Planctomycetota; class MHYJ01; order JACPTZ01; family JACPTZ01; genus JACPTZ01. The sequence continues at coordinate 677 of JACPTZ010000174.1, read as the reverse complement.
GCGCTTTGTTCCATGAGCCCACAACACGCTTTGTGTCAGCCGCGGACTCGTCGACGAGAAAAGTGAGGCGGCTCGCTCGATCGTGGTGGTAACTGATGGCCTCATCTGCTTCGATCTCGCTGCCACCAGCGGCGAGCACTTCGTCGCGCGCGCGGATGGCCGTTTCCAAGGATATGCCCGTGCTCGACGCCGTGTTGATGGTCATCCAGCCCCTTTTCGCCCGGGCGACGATCGCAGCCCGCGTGACATCAAACACCTCGTAGATGCCCTGCTTCGCCTGTGCGACGATCTCGCCTACGTCTCCGGGACCGGGCTCAATGATAATAATACCACCCGGCTTCGTCCCCGTTCCAGTCGAAGTCGTCACTTCCACATCCTGGGCCCCTTCCGCGAGACCGGGGCTGGAAACGACGAGCGTCTCCACCGTGGAGTCCTCGATCGCCACCGACGTCTGACCCACCCGCACCTGCGAGGCCCCGCCGAGGTTCTTGCCGAGGACGAGATGCCGCGACGGCGAGCCTGCCCGGGCCTTCGACGGCGCGACCTTCTCGACGTGCGGCGCTTGCGCCGAGCAGAGGGACGCGCCGAGGAGGGAGACCGTGAAAAGGACGATGACGGAGAGGGGACGGCGAGGGACAGAAAGACCTGAACTCGAACGGCGGGAAATTGACGCGCGA
>JACPTZ010000173.1 GCA_016192525.1 Planctomycetota bacterium | reverse complement strand
AGAGAGCGGGGTGAGCTTCCACAGGGAAGCGCCGCGCCCCTCCCCCTACCCCCTCCCCTGCGGGGAGGGGGGAACGTCGGAGACCCACCCGTACGGATCGCATTGACGTGTTGCGGGTCGAAGCGAGGACGGCATGGCCGCCCTTCGCCTCGCCCGCGGTGCAGCGCGAATTGCTTGTCCATGTTCACCATGACCGCTAGACTTGGCCCGGCTCCACGGAGGAGGAACGCCCATGCTCGCCAAGACGCTTAGCGCCGCCGTTCGAGGGATCGAGGCGGTCCCGCTCGAGATCGAGGTCGACGTTCGCCGAAGCAACTTCCCGGCCTTCCTGCTGCTGGGGCTGCCCGATGCCGCCGTCCGGGAGTCGAGTGATCGCGTGCGCTCTGCCTTCCTGAACGCGGGATACGATTTCGCCTGGGACTGTCGCATCACCTGCAACCTGGCCCCGGCGACGCTCAAGAAGGAGGGCTCTGTCTACGACTTGCCGATCGCCGTCGGGCTCCTCGCCGCCACCGACCAGGTGGCGGGCGAACTGCTCGAACGCTACCTCATCGCCGGGGAACTGGCCCTGGACGGGGCCGTTCGACCCATCAAGGGGGCGCTCTCGATCGCCATGCTGGCCCGCGAGCAGAAAAGGCGCGGCGTTATCCTCCCTTCGGTGAACGCCAACGAAGCGGGAGTCGTCGGGGGGATCGAGGTCATCGGCGTCGGCAGCCTCCGGGAGGCCGTGGGGTTTCTGAATCGTCGACTGCAGGTGCCGCCGACCACGATCGACCTCGCGGCGACGTTCCGACGGAAGATGGGAGCGTATGACGTCGATTTCGCCGAGGTCCGCGGCCAGGAGCATGTGAAGCGGGCGCTCACGGTGGCCGCGGCAGGCGGGCACAATCTTCTGATGATCGGCCCGCCGGGCTCCGGGAAGACGATGCTCGCGCGCCGGCTTCCTTCGATTCTGCCGATTCTGTCGCTGGACGAGTCGCTCGAGACGACCCGCATCCACAGCGTCGCCGGCGCCCTTCCGCCGGGGACGTCGCTCCTGGCCACGCGGCCCTTCCGTGCCCCGCATCACACGATCAGCACGGCGGGCCTCGTCGGCGGAGGGTCCTTTCCACGCCCGGGCGAACTCAGTCTGTCGCATCACGGCGTTCTCTTTCTCGACGAACTCCCCGAGTTCCAGCAGAAGACGCTGGAGGTGCTTCGCCAGCCGCTCGAAGAGGGGTCGATCACGATCGGCCGCGCGGCGGGGTCGATCACCTATCCGGCGAAGGTGATGCTCGTCGCCGCGATGAACCCCTGCCCGTGCGGCTATCACGGCGATCCCAAGCGGGAGTGCCGCTGCTCGCCGAAGCAGATCCAGCAGTACGTCTCGAAGATCAGCGGGCCGCTGCTCGACCGGATCGACATCCACATCGAGGTCCCCGCGGTGCTATACCGCGAATTGCGCGGGAAGTCGGACGGGACCAGTTCGGCGGAAATCCGCCGGGCGGTGGAGGACTGCCGCCGCGTGCAGTCCCAACGCTTCGCGGGGGAGGCGATCTACACGAACGGCTCGATGGGCTCGAAGCACCTGAAGCGGTGGGGGACGCTCGGCGACGAGGCGGAGGCGATCCTGAAGCAGGCGATGGATACGCTTCACCTCTCAGCCCGGGCCTTCTCGAAGATCCTGAAGGTGAGCCGCACCATCGCCGATCTTGAGCACTCCGCCGAGATCTCCCCGGCGCATCTCTCTGAAGCGATCCAGTATCGGAACCTCGATCGGCCGGTAGAGAGTTCCTGATCTGAGACGCGCAAGTGTCCGGCTGGGCCCCCTGGAGGAACCCGTTCGCCCTGAGCGAGGCGACCGCGTCGTTCGGCGGTCGCCGAGTCGAAGGGCCGCGGGGCGGAGGCGCCCTTAGCCCGGACTATTCATGAATGGCCGACTTTTCATGCCAGGGCGCCTGGCCGTCTAACCCGCACGCGCTGAGCGAGGCGGTCGGTTGTTTCGACCGCCGAGTCGAAGTGCAGCACCGTGTCGCGGTCCCGCCCTTCGACTCGCCCGCCGAGCGGAGGCGGGCTCGCTCAGGGCGGACGGTTGGCTGGTCCAATTGCGCGGATTTGCACGACTTTGCGCTTGCGGGCGAGACGGGTGTCTCGCTTGACCCGGTTCGGAGGACAGAGCGCTATGAAGGCTAAGCTGATGATCCATCGCCTGACGTCGTCACGGATGGACGACCTCGGCCGCGTCCTCGGCGGGACTTGGGGGAGCGGCTGCTGGTGCATCTACCCGCGCATGACGCCGACGCAGGAGCGCGCGCTGCCCGGTCCCGGCGGGGCGGCCGAGCGACGTCGTCGGGCGATGACCTGCCTGTCGCGTCGTCGCCGGCCGCCAGGTCTGCTGGCCTATCGGGACGGCGAGCCCGTGGGGTGGGTGGCGATCGCGCCTCGCCGCGAGCTCGGCCGCGTGGACGCCTCGAAGGCCACACCGCGCGTGGATGACGCCGAGGTCTGGGTCATCCCGTGCATCACCGTGAAGCGCAAGGCGCGCGGGGAAGGCGTGGCGGTCGCGCTGATCCGCTCGGCCGTCGATTAGGGAAGGGGCGCGTCCACGACGACTTCGCCTACTTCGGCACCGAGCCGCTCTTCCGACGCGCCGGGTTCTGCGTGATCCGCCGCCCGCTTCGCGGTCTGCCGAAGGGGTGGACCCCGCGGGTGACGATGCGGATCGGGTGCGCGCGGTGAGGGGGGGGGGCGTGAGATGCCGCATGGGGAGATCGGTCAATCGCGGTGGATAGTCGACCCGGGAATTGGTATAGTATGATTCGGGATGGAAACGCGTGGAGAGTCCCATGGCGAAGAAGATCGAGCAGGAGATCGAGTTGTGGAATCTCTTCCACGAGCGTGAGGTCAAGGCAGGTCGACGCCGCCCCCTTCGGGTGATCGCCAAGGTCGACAATGGGTCCAGTTTCACCGTGCTGCCGGCAACGGTCGCGGCGCAGTTGCGACTTATTTCGGGAGGACCCGTGTGGGTGCGGTACGCGGACGAGAGGCGGGCCAGGAAGGAGAAGGTTCAGGGATTGAAATTGCGGATTCCTGGCCTCCCCGACCGCGAGATCACCACCGACGCCTTGGTCGAGCCGAAGCGGACGACCGTCCTGCTTGGATGCGAAGAACTGGAGCGGCTCGACATGGTCGCCGACCACAAGGCCGGCGTGCTGCGTCCTCGCCCCGGGACCGAGAAGGGGATCACCGCCGAGATCGAGTGATCGGGAGATGTTCGCGGGACTTTGCGAGGTCGTCCGGGACCCTGCAGGCACACTGGCGCGAGGGGGAGGCGGCTCCCCGCCGCGATGCAGGCGAGGGGCTTCGGCAATGTCTTCCAGCGCATTTCGGTGAGGCGC
>JACPTZ010000200.1 GCA_016192525.1 Planctomycetota bacterium | reverse complement strand
GGAATCGCGATCTGTTCATGCATAATCCGGGTTAGGGACCTTCCCCATGCCTCCCGCCGTTCTCACCGACATGAAGACCGACGAACTGCTCGTCAACATGGGGCCGCAGCACCCGTCCACGCACGGCGTGCTCCGCCTCATCATCAAGACCGACGGCGAGCTGGTCCGCGAGGCCACTCCGGTCATCGGCTACCTCCACCGCTGTGCCGAGAAGATCGGGGAGAACATCCAGTACGTGCAGTACGTCCCGTACACCGACCGGATGGACTACCTCTCCTCGATGTCGGACAACCTCGCGTACTGTCTCGCCGTGGAGAAGCTGCTGCAGATCGAAATCCCGCCCCGGGGCCAGGCCCTGCGCGTGATCATGGCGGAACTCAACCGGATCGGATCGCACCTTCTCGCCTTCGGGACGTACGGCATCGACCTCGGCGCCTTCACGCCGTTCCTCTACGCCTTCCGCGAACGCGAGATCATCCTCAATCTTTTCGAGATCGTGAGCGGTGCCCGGCTCACCTACAACTACGTCCGGATCGGCGGCGTCATGCGGGATGTCTCTCCGCTGTTCATGTCGACGCTCCAGAAGTTCATGGACGATTTTCCCGCCAAGGTGGACGAGTACAACGCGCTCCTCTCGGAGAACCAGATCTTTGTGGACCGGGCGGCGGATGTCGGCGTACTGGACCGCGACCTGGCGATCAACTATGGCGTGACCGGTCCCAATCTGCGGGCCAGCGGCGTTCCGATGGATGTGCGCCGGGCCGAGCCTTACAGCGGATACGAGAAGTATCAGTTCAACATCCCGGTGGGACGCGGCCTGAAGGGGACGATCGGCGACTGCTGGGACCGGTACTACGTCCGGATCGACGAGATGTTGGAGAGCCTGAAGATCGTGAAACAGGCGGTGGAGGGTCTGCCGGCCGGCGACATCCTGTCGAAGCAGTTGAAGAAGTCGATCAAGCCCCCCCCCGGGGAGGCTTACGTTCGGATCGAAAACCCGCGTGGCGAACTCGGGTTCTACGTCATCAGCGAGGGAAAGGACAAGCCGACGCGCGTGAAGGTCCGCGCCCCCTCGTTCTGCAATCTGAGCGTTCTGCCCGAATTGTCCCGCGACGTGCTCCTCGCGGACCTTGTGGCCATCCTGGGCAGCATCGACATCGTGCTCGGGGAAGTGGATCGGTAGGCGAGGCGTAGGGGCGGGGCTTGCCCCCGGCCGCCTGTGGACCGGCCGAGCCGCGGCACAGACGGGCGGAGGCAAGCCGCGCCCCTACGTTTCGCCTTGCCGGAATGGTCTCTGGGTCAGCGGGATGACCGAGGTCGGCATTCGAGTCCGTCGAGGAACTGGCCGTGCAGGCGTCGCTCATCCGCAAGGTGCTGAATCGCCGTCCTTTTGTCCCTCTGGAGTTCGTCCTGGACAGCGGCGAGAAGGTTCGTCTGGGATCGCCTGAGGTGCTCATCGGGCGCAACCTGATCGTGATGTTTGATCGTGACGAGCACCCGCTGTGGTTCACCGCCCGATCGGTAAACCTGATTCGTGTGGCCGGGAAGAACGGCCGTCCCCTAGCGAGGGCCGGGTAGCCGCACCCGATGGAAGGGGCCTGTCGAAGAGCCGGGGAGACCCATGATCGCCTACATCAGCGAGATGCTGCACGGTCTGAAGACGGTCTTCGTCGGAATGAGGATCACGGCGAAGTATCTCTTCAAGAAGCCGGTGACGCTCGAATATCCCGACCAGAAGTGGGTGGCGCCCGAGGGATACCGCGGGTTCCACGAGTACGACATCGACCGCTGCATCGGCTGCTACATCTGCGCGAAGGCGTGTCCGGTATCGTGTATCTACATCGACATCGAGCGGACCAAGGGCAAGGACGTCAAACTCCGCCGGTTCGCGATCGACTACAACAAGTGCATGTTCTGCAACCTGTGCTGCGAACCCTGTCCGGTGGAGTGCATCTGGATGGGGCCCACCTTCGACATGTCCTCGTGGGACAAGACCGACATGGTGGTGGACTTCGTGAAGGTGGGGCAGAAGGTCCCCCAGCACCTGGCCCGCCGGTTCGCGGAACCGACGGAAGCGGACGCTGACCGCGGATTCTATCACGACCTGACGGCCGTCGAGACCGGCCCCACCCCCTTCTTCACGATGGGAGTTCCCTGGGATCACGCGCACGACGCCACGACCGAGGCCGGTGCGAAGCTCTCGGGCGGGACGTACATTGCTCCCCCGCCCAAGCCGGCGCCCGCCGCGCCGGCTGCGGCCAGGCCGGCGGCGCCCGCCCCGGTCGCGGCGAAACCGGCGGCGCCTGCTGCAGCGGCGGCCCCGGGGCCTGCGGCGCCGCCTCCGGCCCCTCCACCTGCGGCGTAGAAGCTGTGAGAGAGCCGCTTCTGTTGTTTCACCCCTCCCTCCGGGATCATCCCCGTGTACGCCATCGTCTCCGATCTCCACAGCAACCTCGAGGCGATGACCGCCGTCCTCGAGGACATCGAGAGTCGCGGAATCGAGGAGATCGTCTGCCTCGGCGACATGATCGGCTACGGTCCCGACCCGAGGGCCGTGCTCGACATCGCCAAGTCCAAGTTCCGCTTTTGCCTCCTCGGCAACCACGAGCACGCCATCCTCTTCACCGCCGTCGGCTTCAACGTGAAGGCGATGGCGGCCGTCGAATGGACCCGCGAGCAGCTCAACTCGAAGGACTACACCCGGGATGAGAACCACCAGGTGTGGAACTTCCTGGGGTCCATCCAGTCCAGCCGGACCGAGGGGGACATCCTGTATGTCCACGCCTCGCCGATGGAACCGATCACGCAGTACATCCTCCCGGTCGACATCCACTCGAAGGATCTGATGACCGATCTCTTCGCGAAAGTTCCGCGGATCGGTTTCGGCGGGCACACGCACATCCCCGGCGTGTTTACCTCGGGCGGGAAGTTCATCTCGCCCCGGGAGTGCGACGGCGTCTTCACGCTCGGAGCGGAGCGCGTATTCTGCAACGTCGGCTCGACGGGGCAGCCGCGCGACGGCGACAACCGGGCCTGTTACGCCACCTTCGACGGCGCCCGGATCGAGTGGCACCGGGTCCGCTACGACTTCCTCCGGACCCAGAAAAAGATCTTCAAGACAAAGCGCCTGCCCGAGGTGCTCGGGCACCGGCTGGCGGTGGGGCGGTAGCGGTGCGCCTACTCTCGTCCGATGGCGCGCCGTAGCCGCGCGGCAAACGATGGCGGCTCCTCGAACCCGACGACGCGATCCATAGTCCTGCCGTCGAGCCCCAGGATGCGCGTGTCGGGAATCGCCGAGCCGGCGAACCAGCGCGCCGTCTCCTCCTCGTGATCCGTGTTTACCTCGACGAAGACAAGCTGCTCGTCGAGAAGTTTCTTCACTTCGGGGTCGGCGAATGTCTGCACGGACATCCTCTTGCAGGCCACTCAGCCATCGCCCATGAGGTGTACGAGTACGCCCTTCCTGGACCCCGTCTTCGCCTGCTCCAGCGCCTTCTTGATCCTCTCCGGCGGCTCGCCCGTCGGGGGAGTCGGCTCGACGGCGGCGTGAAACCCCGACCCGTCCACGATGCTCGGAGCATAGCCCAGCGTTCGGACGGCATCGAACAGGGCCTCGTTTGCCGGAGGATCGGTGGGCCCGATCTCGACTCGGAAGAGATCGTGTTCCACGTCCATCTCGACGCCGGCCACCCCTTTGAGCCCTTCCAGGGCCCGCCTCACTGATTCGGGTCAGGTCATTCAGGTCATGCCGCCTTCGCCGCGTTGCATTCCTTCCACCTTGAGTATCACCGGGAGACAGGCCACCGTGGCTGGTTCCCGGATTGGGCCCGGAGTGGAGGGCGCCGTCACCTCCTTCGAACAGGAAGCGGCGATGGAGATCACCGCGGCGATCGCTAAAAGGCGGAGGACGATCATGGTTGCTTCTCCTTCCGTGTCTGGCGGAAGCTCGTGAGGGCGTCCCTGACGGCCTTCTGGACCTCTCCGAGACAGCAGCCTCCCTTAGGGTTCATCGTCTCGCAACGGCACTCCCCCGCCTTGACCTTCGCGGTGATCGAGGCGGCTACCGTGCTCCGCCCCGTCCGCTCGACTTCTTCGCGGATGCTCTCGACCGTGTGGCCGAAGCAGTAGCAGACGGTCCGTGGCGAGTCCTTGTCCCTCGCGCCGAAGCGCACCTTCATGGCATCCTCTTCCTCAGAAACTCCACGACATGCCAAGGAACGCACCCACAGGCTCGGTGAGCTGCACATCTCTGCCCGCCGAGTTCTCCCGAATCCGCGTGTACACCGGAACTCTGATCTGGAGGTTCAGCGTCAGGTTTTCGGTGATCCCCCAGGAGAGCCCCGGTTGGAAGGCGACCTCGAAACGCCCGGTGTTGGGGATCCCGAAGCTGCCGTCGAAGCGGCCGCCCGGACCGACGATGTCGTCGCCGTCGAAGCGGTCCCTGGCCGATTGGAGGCCTTCGCAAAAAAGTGAGGCGACGAATCCCGTCTCGCCGATGCGCGCGGCCGGGCCAAGCTGCACGACTCCACTCGGAGAGGTCCGGTAGCCGTAGCGGTTCTCGTAGAACGGCACGTCGACTTCGACTCTTCCGTAGAGCATCCAGTGACGATCGAAGCGGTAGAGGGCCTCGGTCCCGACGAAGGGGTCAAAGGTGCCTGTCCCAAGTTGGAGGTGGCTGTGCTCCGGCACGGTCACGCCGAGTGCCGCGGCCCGATCGTGGGAGAGGTACGAGGCCGCGGTGGTCTTGTTGAGCCGCCCGGTCGGGATGGAGAGTCCAAGCGTCCCTGCAAGCTGAAAGGAAGGTGCCACGACAAACAAGTGCTTCGCGGCGAAACGGAGGTCGCCCGGACCTTCGAAGGTTTCATCACGGTGGTGCTCGTCATCGATGTCGACCTGCACGGTCGCTCTCTTGTACGGAATATCCAGGGAGAGCTCCGTCCGGTCGGTGAGGCCGAACTGGCCGGCGAGGTCCGCGCGAAGCAGGAAGAACTCCGCGGCACCGTGCTCACCCGCTTTTGGGCTTCGCCGCACGAGTTCCGAGAACGAAACGACGTCGTCGCCGTGGACGAGTCGGGTGAGGCGGTGATACTGAAGGTTGAAGTCGATTCGCATCCCGCCCTTCTTGACCGGCGTGTCGAACGGCGATCGCCCGGTTGCGCCCCCTCCACCGGAGGGGTTGGGGTTCGCTCAGCCCGCTCACTGACCGTGGGCGATGGCCGGCCAGAGCATCTGGCCGACCATCGCAGCGACGAACACAAGTGTCCTGTATCCCATGTGTCTTACCTTTCCTTCGTGCAGCAGTTCGGCGCCTCGACCGTCTTCGCCTGATCCGCGCCCAGCGGGCACCGAAACCCTTATGGAGGGGAGTTTACACCTTGCACTCAAGTGCAAGGTCAAGGGGAATTCTGAGAATTGTCGACAATTATTTCCGGGAGCGCCGGCGGGCTTTCCCCGGAGGGGAAGATGTCGCCTCCCGCTTCAGACTCTCCACCACCCGGCAATGCCCCGTGCGCTCGTATTGCCGGCACATCTTCAGGGACGATCGAAGAACGGCCTCCACCTCATGCATCTGCGACAGGCGTTTCCGTAGATCCGCCAGGCGAGCCTTGATGAGCACCTGGACCTGCCTGCAGCGGGCGGTGGCGCCTTCCCGGAATCCGAGGAGGGTGGCGATGTCGTCGAGCGTGAACCCGTTGGCCTGGGCGGCGCGGATGAAGCGCAGGCGCTCGAGCGCCGGCGCCTCGTAGACCCTGTAGTTCCCTCCGGTCCGGCCGGAGGGCCGAAGCAGTCGCGAGCGTTCGTAGTACCGCACCGTGGATGTCGGGACGTCCGCGGCCCGGGCGAGCCGGCCGATGGTCCATGTCGCCATGCGCGATACCCTACCGGAAATGCGCCGGGAATTCCACATCAGCCGGCGGGGGGGGACCTGCCTATCGGCCGTTGCGGTCGATCAGCTGCACCATCTTCTCGTCGTCGGTGGTGGGCAGGTTGCAGGCATGGTTCTCGCACACGTAGGCTGTTCCCTTTCCGTCGATGGGGAGAAGTCCCTTGAGGAAGGGGACGACGGCCTCGATCTCCGCCGCCGCTTCGTCCGTCGGATGCAGGGCCACGACCAGCTCGGGCAGGAACCGGCGGTCGATCGCCGTTCGCATGGCCATGATGCCGGCGTCGTCAGGCGGGCCGGCGAGCACGACTTCCTTCGTGGGGCCGACGGCGAAGTCGAGGGCCATGAGCATGAACGGATATCCCGTCGGGGACCGGTCCACCTCTCCTGAGAAGCGCTTCAAGTTCTCGTCGGCCGCCCCCTCCAGCGTGCCGTCCATCGTGAGACGGCCGATCCGCAGAAGCGCCAGCGTGGCGACCGAGTTGCCCGAGGGGATCGCGCCGTCGTAGAGTTCCTGGGTCCGGGCGATCAGGCGCTCACCGTCCGACCCGGAGAAGTGGAAGCCCATCTCTTTCTCGTCCCAGAACAGGCGCACCATCTCCCCGGCGAGACGCTTGGACTCTCGAAGCCAGCGCACCTCGAGGGTCGCCTCGTAGAGATCGAGGAGTCCCAGGGTCAGGAAGGCATAGTCGTCGAGGAAGGCCTTGATCGAGGCCTGCCCGTTTCGACAGCGGTGGAGGAGGCGGCCGTCCTTCTCCAGTGTCCCCAGCGCGAAGGAGGCGGCGGCGCGCGCCGCCTCGAGGTAGCGATCGTCTCCGAGAACCCGACCTCCACAGGCGATGGCGCCGATCATCAGACCGTTCCAGTCGGTGAGGATCTTGTCGTCCCTGTACGGGTGGACCCGCCGCTCCCGAATCTGAAAGAGCCTGGCGCGCATGTCCGACAGCCGTTTCTCCAGGCCGGCGGCGTCCGTCTTGAGTTCTCGGGCTGCCTCGGACAAGCTCTTCGGGAGGTGCAGGATGTTCCGGCGGGTCTCCTCCCCCGACGCCTCTTCCCGGAAGTTTCCCCCCTCAGCGGCCCCGTAGATTCGTGAGAAGACCTCTCCGTCCTCCGCGCCGAGCGCCTCCTGCAGTTCCGCCTTTGTCCAGACGTAGAACTTCCCCTCGACCCCTTCGGAGTCGGCATCCTCGGCGGAGTAGAACCCGCCCCCGGGATCGGTCATGTCCCGGAGGACGTAGTTGATGATGTCTCGTGCGACCGCGGCGTACTGCTCCTTGCCCGTAACCTGCCAGGCCTCCAGGTAGGTCCGGGCGAGAAGGGCCTGATCGTAGAGCATTTTCTCGAAGTGCGGAACGAGCCATTTCCGGTCGGTCGAGTAGCGGTGGAACCCTCCGCCGAGATGATCGTGCATCCCCCCGCGCGCCATGCGATCGAGCGTGGTCTCCACCATGGCCAGCGCTTTCGCCTCGCCGGAGCGCCGGTGATAGCGCAGCAGGAAGGAGAGGGAGTGGCTCCGGGGAAACTTGGGGGCCGATCCGAATCCGCCGAGGGCCTCATCGAAGAGATGGCGGTAGGCGTCGAAGCCCTTCTTCAGCGTCTGAGCCCCGATCTCGGCCGTCTGGGCGCTGGACCCCTGGGACTGGATGTCCCGAGTGAGCTGCTCCGCCCCTTCGAGGAGTTCCTCGCGCCGGTTCATCCACAGGTCCCCGATCCGCGTGAGCACCGTCTTGAACCCGGGGCGGCCGTGGCGATCCTCCGGCGGGAAATAGGTCCCGCACCAGAAGGGCTTACCCTCCGGAGTCAGGAAGACGCTCATGGGCCAGCCGCCGCTCCCGGTCATGGTCTGAACGGCCGCCATGTAGATCGCATCCACGTCGGGGCGCTCCTCGCGGTCCACCTTGACGGCGATGACCCGCTCGTTCATGAGGGTCGCCACCTCGTCGTTCTCGAACGATTCGCGCTCCATGACGTGGCACCAGTGGCAGGTGCTGTAGCCGACGGACAGGAAGACCGGCTTGTCCTCGCGTTTCGCCCGCTCGAAGGCGGCTTCCCCCCAAGGGTGCCAATCGACCGGGTTTCGGGCGTGCTGGAGCAGGTAGGGGCTCGACTCGAAGATGAGGCGGTTGAACTCGGCGCCGCCGTCGGGGGGGAGTGTGGCGATCTCTTCCCGCGAAGGAAGGGGCGGCCGGGCGTGTTCCCGTTCCTCGCCTCCCTTCCCGTCATCCTGGGCGCAGGCCACGTGGTATCGCAGCGCCGCCACGCCGCCCGCAAGCAAGACCATGGCTGCCGCCGCCATCGGCCAGATCCGCCTGCCCTTGCGACGGTCGTTCCTGGGGTAATCCATGGCGTCACTCAGAGCCTGAGAAGAAATGCCACAGGACGACAAACGCCGCGATACTGTCATCCTGAGCGTCGGGCGCAGCCCGACGCGAAGGATCACCAGCACATATGCCGAGATCGCTCCGGTACTGGTGATCCTTCGCCCTGCCCGCCGGACGGAGGCGGGCAGGGCTCAGGATGACAATCTGGCGCCTCGCTCGTCGGCGCATTTCTTCTCAGGCTCTCACTTGCGGCCGCCGGTCCCCGCACCGCCTTCCTCCTGCGCCTTGCTTACCCGCCGGAACAGAAACTCGGTCGGCGCCTTGATCGGCTTTCCCTCGACCTCCAGCACCGGGAAGGCAAGGAAGTTGATCGGACCGGAGGCGGGACCCGGATCGACGACAAGATCGCGGCCCCGGCTCAGTTCAAGGCGGTTGGCGGGTTGATGCCCGAAGTAATAGGTGGCCAGGCTCGAGTTCTTGTCCGCCTCGCTGATGTCCACCGGCCACCACCGGCCGTCGGCAAAGAACTCGGCCCAGCAGTGGTAGCCGTCGATGCCTCCCTCGTCGCGCTCCGATGGGATCGACGCCCCGATGGCGAAGCGGGCGGGGATTCCGACGGCGCGAGCGAGCGCGATGAAGTAGGCGTGAAAGTCGGTGCAGTTTCCGCTCTTTGCAGTACACGCATGGACGGCGTCGCCTTGACCCCAGCCGGAGCCGTACCGGGCATAACGGACCTGATCGATCACGTGGTCGTAGAGCGCCCTCGCGCGCATGAGATCGGTGGCCTTGCCCTGGATCGCCTTCTGCGCGATGTCCCGGAAAAGGGCGTCGTTGGGCACCAGCCGCTCGGGCTCGAGGTCGCTCTGCGGCGCGGAGTTTCCCACGGGGTAGGGCGACTTCTCCTCCCGCCGGACGCGGTACTTGACCTCGACCGTCTTGTCGCGATCCTCCGGTCCCGCCGTGAGGAACAGGACCTTGTTGCCGTACTTGCGCTCCTCAAGTTTCTGCCCCTCGGACGGCGCGGCGATCTTCTCGACCTCAACTGTCTGGTAGGCGTCGGACTGGGCCAGAGGGAGCCAGAGTCTCGCCGGGCCGGAAAGTTCCGGAAGCCGAACCCGATAGGTGAACTCGAACGTGTCCTCGCCCTGGATGACCCCCAGCAGGCGTGGGGTCGCGTCGGTAACAGGGACGCGACCCCACGTTCCATTCTCCTTCTGTTCCCAGGCATAGAGCGGCTGGCCGTTGACCTTGTGTACGGTGGTTTCCGTCACGGTCATGTCGTCCGGCGTTCCCTTGAGAAAGAAATCCACGTCATAGACGGGTCCATCCGTCCCAACCAGATCCACGCAGGCGAACTGGACGCCGCCGCCGAGGTCCGCGAGGTACTCCATGTGGATCCTCACGAGCTTCAGGCTCAGGTCCTTTCCATCGTGCTTCAGGTGGAAGTACCCTCCGCCGACCTCGGACTCTCCGGCAATGTGCTTCTCGATGGCGACGGCGATTTGCTCGATGCTGACACTTTGGTCCTGTGCGGCGATCTGAGCTGTGATGACCGCCGCCAGCAGGCCCGCGAGAATGCCCGGTTTCATC
>JACPTZ010000199.1 GCA_016192525.1 Planctomycetota bacterium | reverse complement strand
GTAGCCCCGAGTAGCGGCCGCAGGCCGCGTAACGAGGGGCGGCACAGGCGAATGGCCCCGTACCGGGAGCCGGCCCCTCGTTACGGCCCCGCAGCACGTGCTGCGCGGCGGCCTCAGGATGACATGCTACGGCGGTCATTCTGATAGGCGCTCTTACTCCGTTCTTCCGTCACTCCCTCACCCCTACCCATTCAAACTCGCCGGACGGCCGGTCCGTCCTCTCCGTCCGCTCGATGATCTCCTCGATCATCTCGGGCGTCACGTCGCGTCCGCCCAGCCCGCCCACGTACCCGAAGACCTCGGGGCGTTCGCCCGACGGCGCCCCATAGAGCGCCGACTTGATCTCCTGGCAGAAGATCCCATGGTGCCCGTACGAGATGTTCCGGTCGAACACGGCCAGCTTCTTCGCGCGACGGACCGCCGTCCGGAGGGCGTGGAACGGGAACGGGCGGAACAGGCGGACCTTCAGGAGTCCCACCTTGCGCCCCTTCCGCCGCAGCCGGTCGATCACGATCCGCGCCGTGCTCGCCACCGTGGCGCTCGCGACGAAGAGCGTCTCGGCATCCTCGGCGCCGTAGGTTTCGACCAGCCCGTACCGCCGGCCGAAACGGCGGTGCCAGTCGTCGTCGATCTCCCGGATCACGCCCACCGCCTGCTCCATCGCCTGCTGGGCCTTCTGGCGGAACTCCTGGTAGTACTCCGGCCGCATCAGGGCGCCGAACGAGGAGGGTTTGTCCAGATCGAGCCGGAAGGGCGGCCGATAGGGCGGGAGGAAGTCGTCGACCTCCTCCTGGGAGGGGAGTTCCACCGCCTCGGCGGTGTGACTCAGGACGAAGGCGTCGAGCACCACCATGACGGGGAGCATGACCGTCTCCGCCAGCTTGAAGGCCTGGATGACGGTGTCCACGACCTCCTGGTTCTCCTCGCAGTAGAACTGGATCCAGCCGGTGTCGCGCTGCGAGAGGGAGTCGTTCTGATCGGTCCAGATCGCCCACCCGGGCGCCATCGAGCGGTTCACGTTCGCGAGGACGATCGGGAGCCTTCCGCCGCCCGCCCAGTGCAGCAGTTCGTGCATGAGGGCGAGTCCCTGGGAACTGGTGGCGGTGAAGGAACGCGCCCCGGCCGAGGTGGCCGCGATGCAGCCCGCCATCGCGGAGTGCTCCGACTCGACGTTGATGTACCGCGCCTTCAGGTCCCCGCGATGGATCAGCGTGGCGAGTTCCTCGATGATCGTCGTCTGCGGCGTGATCGGATACGCCGACACCACCTGGACGCGCGACCGCACCACCGCCCGGGCCACGGCCTCGTTCCCGGTCAGCAGTAGGCGTTCCGCCCCGGCTCGACGTGCCGCGGGTGTCTTCTTCTCTTTGGAGAGGGTCTCGGCCATAGGTCACTCCGTTCACCGGCCCTGCACTTCCCGCATCGCCATCACGCCGCGCGGGCACTCCTCCACGCAGATGCCGCATCCCTTGCAGTGGTCGTAGTCGATGGCATAACCGCTCCGCCCGTTCGTAAAGCGGATCGCCACGTCCGGGCAGAAGAGCCGGCAGTTGTCGCAGAGCGTGCAGGTGCCGCACGAGAGGCAACGGGCCGATTCCGTCCGCGCCGTCGTCTCGTCGAATCCCAGATTGACTTCGCCGAAATCGCGCGTCCGTCGGAGCGGATCCCCCGAGACGCGCGGGAACGCCATCTTCAGCCGCACCCAGTGTCGGTTGATGGCGCGCTGGGGCACCACGGTGGGATCGATCGCCCGGCCTGCGTTGCGCCCGGGCGGCTCGGGGGAGCGTTTCTCGATGTAGGCGGCCATCGCGGCGGCCGCGCGGCGACCCGCCCAGATGGCGCCTCCGACGGTCCCCTCGCCCCCGGCGCAATCCCCGCCGGCGAACAGGCCGGGAACCGAGGTCGCCATGTCGGTCCCGACCGCCACACCGCCGGGACGGGCCAGATCGAGCTCCCCCTCGATCCCGGCGAGGTCCGGGGTTTCCCCGAGCGCCTTCACGATCATCCCGCACTCGATCTCGAACAGACGGCCGGGGACGGAGACCGGCTCCCGGCGTCCCGACGCATCCTCCTTCCCGGGCTTGGTCCGGACGCACTCGAGGCCGGCCACGCGGCCTTTCGCCGTGAGGACCCGGGCGGGCGCGGCCTGGAAGATCATCTCC
Source organism: Planctomycetota bacterium (assembly GCA_016192525.1). Taxonomy (GTDB): domain Bacteria; phylum Planctomycetota; class MHYJ01; order JACPTZ01; family JACPTZ01; genus JACPTZ01. The sequence goes on along the minus strand of JACPTZ010000199.1, from coordinate 4,564 downwards.
ACGCCCTCCTCGCGCGCCTCCAGTCGGTCCTGCTCGAAGGCCGGCATCTCCTCCTCGGTGCGCCGGTACACCAGCACCGGTTTCTTTCCGAGACGGGTGAGCGATCGGACGCAGTCGAGCGCCGTGTTTCCGCCTCCCACGACGGCCACCCGGTCCGGGATGTCCATCTTCTGACCCATGAGGATTCCGCGAAGCAGGCCGATTCCCTGGACCACGCCCGGGTGCTCCTCGCCCTCGCATCCGAGCGGACGCCCCGCGTACCGGCCCACGGCGATGAAGGCCGCGGCATAGCGGGTCAGATCTCCGATCGTCAGATTGTCGCCGAGCCGGCGCCCGCACTCGAACTGCACCGGCAGGCCGTTGAAGATCTCCAGCTCCCGGTCCAGCACCTCGCGGGGGAGCCGATAGGGCGGGATTCCGGTCCGGAGCATCCCGCCGATGGCGTCGAGCGCCTCGAACACCTTCACGCGGTAGCCGAGTCGCGCGAGATAGAAGGCGCACGAGAGCCCCGCCGGTCCCGAGCCGACCACCGCCACGCGCTCGGAGCGGCGGGCCTCCGGGGCGTAGCGGATCCGGTGCTCGAGGCCCCAGTCGCCGAGGAAACGCTCGATCTTCGAGACGGCGAGGACCCCGCCGTGCGGGCCGCGATTGCACTCCCGCTCGCAGGGATGGGGGCAAACCCGGCCGACGATCGCCGGGAAGGGATTCGCCTCCCGGAGGAGCGCGAGCGCCTCGGCGAAGCGCCCCTCGGCCACGAGTGCCAGCTGCTTCACCACGTCCTGCGCCGTCAGACAGAGGTGATTGCAGGGCGGAGTCCCCCCCCGGTAGAACGGCTCGGCATACTTCCAGGTGCCGGTTCGGTTGAACGACATGTTGGCCACCGACTCCGCGACCATCGGGAGATCCCGCAGCCCCTCGAAGGTCACGGCGCCGGTCGGGTCGATCTTCATGCGTGATACCTCCCGGTGTGCAGGACCCGGTCGGTCCAGGGGACCTCCGGCACCCATCCGTTGCGGCTGGTCTTCGTCTGCTCGAAGGCCAGGCGGCAGGCGTCGATGTTCCGGTCGGTCTTCATCGGAATCGTCTTCCGGATGGCCGCGAGGACGGACTCGATGGCGACGATCCCGGTCGAGGCGGCCAGGGCGCCGAGGATGGCCGTGTTGACGATCGGGCTGGCGGTAGTGCCGAGTCCATGCTCGACCGCGATTCCGGAGGCGTTCACGCAGGCCACCGGATGACCCTCGGCGATCCCGAGTTCCCCGGGGCCGAGTCGGGTATTGACGACGATCCATCCCTCGGGTTTGAGTCCCTGGGCCACGTCGACGCCGCCGAGAAGGCCGGCGTCGAGGACAACGATATGGTCCGGCTCGTAGATGTTGGTACGGAGGTGGATTTTGCGGTCGTCGATCCGCGTAAAGGCGGCGACGGGCGCCCCGCGGCGTTCCACCCCGAAGGCGGGGAAGGACTGGACGTGCTTTCCCTCGATGAACGCGGCCTGGGCCAGGAGCTTGGAGGCGATCACCGCCCCCTGACCGCCCCGGCCGTGGAAACGGATTTCGATCATCGGGCACCTCCCGGGGAGATGAAGGAGAGACGCGGAGGGGGACACGCGGAGGCGCGGAGACGCGGAGGGACGGAAGGGGAGGGGGGAAGGGGGACAGAGGAAGAAACGGAAACGGAAGAAGAAGCGGAAACAGAAGAAGAAACAGAGACAGAAGAAGAATCAGAAACAGAAACAGAAGAAGAAACAGAAGAAGAAACGAACGGGCGATTCATGAACTCAGCGCCTCCCGGTCTCAGCCCGCCGCGGGAGCGAAGTGACGTAGGCGTGGATGGCGCGGGCGGCCTTGCGCCCCGCCCCCATGGCGAGGATCACGGTCGCGCCGCCGCTCACGATGTCGCCGCCGGCGAAGACGCCCGGTTTGGAGGTCCGACCGGTCTCCTCGTCCGCCTCGATGTACCCCCATTTGTTGCACTTGAGATCGGGCGTGGTTGCACGAATGAGGGGATTGGCCCCCTGACCGACCGCCATCACCACGGTGTCCACCTCGAGGGTGAACTCCGAGCCGGGCATCACGACGGGGCTGCGCCGACCCGATTCGTCCGGCGCGCCGAGTTCCATCTTCACGCACTCCATGAGCCCCACACGACCTCCCTCGTCGGCGAAGATCCGGGTGGGGTTCGTGAGCATCATGAAGATCACGCCCTCCTCCTCGGCGTGTTCCACCTCCTCCTTGCGCGCCGGCATCTCCGCCCGGGAGCGGCGATAGACCAGTCGGGCCTCCTTCGCCCCCAGCCTCAGCGCGGTGCGCACCGAGTCCATCGCGGTGTTCCCGCCGCCCACCACCGCCACCCGCTGTCCGCGAACGATGGGCGTGTCGTACTCGGGGAACCGGTACGCCTTCATCAGGTTTGATCGCGTCAGATACTCGTTCGCGGAATAGACTCCGGGGAGGTTGATCCCGGGGATCTTCATGAAGTGGGGGAGCCCCGCGCCGGTCCCGATGAAGACGGCGTCGTATCCCTCCTCGCCGAGCAGTTCGTCGATCGTGAAGGACTTCCCGATGACGGTGTTGGTCCGGACCTCCACGCCGAGGCGGGAGAGATAGTCGATTTCGCGTTGGACGATCGCCTTGGGCAGGCGGAACTCCGGGATGCCGTAGACGAGCACCCCGCCGGCCTTGTGAAGCGCCTCGAAGACCGTCACCTCGTGGCCGAGGAGGATGAGATCGCCCGCCACGGTGAGCGATGAGGGGCCGGAACCGACGCACGCAATGCGGCGACCGGTCTTCGGCGCGCGGGCGGGGAGGGAGGCGCCGTTGTCCCCGGGGAACGCCTGCGCCGCCTCGAAGTCGGCCGCGAAGCGTTCCAGCCGGCCGATCCCGACCGGCTCGAACTTCTTCGTCATCGTGCAGACCTTCTCGCACTGGTCCTCCTGCGGGCACACCCGGCCGCAGACGGCGGGCAACGCGTTCTTCTCCTTGATCTTCCGGGCGGCTCCGGAGATGTCGCCCTGCTGCATCAGGGCGATGAACGCCGGGATGTCGATCTCCACGGGGCATCCCGCCACGCACGGCTGGTTGGAGCACTTCAGGCACCGCTCAGCCTCCGCGACCGCCATCTCCTTCGTGTACCCCAAGGCCACTTCAAGGAAGTTGGCTCTCCGCGCGTCCGCCGCCTGACAGGGGATCGGGGTCTTCGTCTTGACAAGTTTCTTGGCCAAGGTGAAATCCTCGGTGAGTGGCGTCCGCTACCGTCCGTCGCGTGGAGGGCCACACGCCCCGGCGCCGCTTCCGCGGCGCGATCCGGCGGCGGTCGGGCGACGAGGCGCCCGTTACGGCCTCGAGCCCTCCACATAAAGCTTCAGTGCGCGCTGCTCGTCCTCGCGGTAAGTCCGAAGTCTCTGCGAGAGTTCGTCGAAATCGACCTTGTGTCCGTCGAACTCAGGACCGTCCACGCAGACGTACTTCATGTCCCCCCCGACCGTCACCCGGCAGCCGCCGCACATCCCCGTCCCGTCCACCATGATCGAGTTGAGGCTGATCACCGTCCGGACCGCGAACGGCTTGGTCACCTGGCAGACTACCTTCATCATGGGAAGCGGGCCGATGGCGATCACTTCGTCGATCTTGCGGCCGCCGTTCTGCCCGGCCTTGAGACAGTCGTGAAGCTGATCGGAGACGAATCCTTTCCGGCCGTGGCTGCCGTCGTCGGTCGTCACGTAGAACTCGTCGGCGAGGGCGCGGATCTGCTCCTCGAGGATCAGGAGCCCCTTGTTCCGAGCCCCGAGAATGGCGATGACGTGCGTCTCCGTCTCGTGGAGCGCCTTCACGATCGGATAGATGACGGCGGTTCCAATCCCGCCCCCGATGCAGGCCACGGTCCCGTGAGCCGGAATCTCGGTCGCACGTCCCAGAGGTCCGACCAGGTCCGAGATCGTCGAACCCGCCGGGAGGGCGTTCAGCTGCTTCGTGCTCTTCCCGACCCCCTGCACGATCAGCGAGATGGTCCCCCTCGACGCGTCCGAGCCGGCGATCGTCAGAGGGATCCGCTCCCCGGTCTCGTCGACTCGGAGGATGATGAATTGTCCGGGTTTTCTCCGACGGGAAATGTCGGGAGCCTCGAGTTCGATCTGCACCACATCCGGCCCGAGTTCGGTGCGCCCGACAATCCGGTTCATGACTCAAAATTCCTCGATAGGACGATTGGAGTGTGGAGATTTCCGGGGCGCCTACGGAGTTCTCGCGTCCTGTTTGGAGTACATCAAAAGGCCGCAAATGCCGGGCCGGGGTAGTTGAGACAGTTACGGCGGAATAGTTAATGGGGTTGGTGGAGTAGGGAGACTTCCTTTCAAGTCCCACGATTCCAGACAGAGCCTGGTGATCCGTCAACGCTTGTTCGACGAGTTGCTTGGCGTTGTTCCCTCCGCCCGCAGGGGGGAGAGTAGGGGGGGGGCGCGCGCCAGCGCGGGGAAGGGCCGCACCCCGCCCCCTACCCCCTCCCCTCCGGGGAGGGGGAGACAACAACGGCAAACCGCCCGCGCGATTTGCGTTGACAGATCACT
>JACPTZ010000216.1 GCA_016192525.1 Planctomycetota bacterium | reverse complement strand
CCGTGAGGTCGGCGCCGACGACGGTGTGGAAGGAGGCGATGCGGGCCTCTCCCTGGAGCGCCGTCTCGATCTTCGCGACGAGGCGGTCGGTGGCTTCGATCGGGGTCCCCACGGGGCAGGCCAGTTCGCAGGTGAACTCCCCCTCGTGGATCGGCGGCATGAGTTCCCGGCCGAGCCGGGGAAGCCACAGCCAGGCCGCGGTGAACAGGGCCACCGGGACGGCCAGCGCCTCGACGCGGTGCGTCAGGGCCGCCCGGAGCAGGACCGGGTATCGCTCCGCACACCCGTCCCAGAACCGGCCGAACAGGACGAGCAGGGGTGAGAGGGCGATCCGGAGCCCGGCGCCGATCACCGCGACGCTCCTGACGGTCAACCAGGCCAGGACTGCCACGCAGGCCCGGATGACGGTGAAGACCAGCTCGAGCGCCGTCTGAATCGGCAGGCGCACCGCGACGTAGGGAAGAAGCAGCCAGACCCACTTCGATCGGCTCCCTCCGAAAATCCCCCGGATGTCCCCCCACGCCCCCGCTCCCGGCGCCTTCCAGGGCGCCGGAGTTCCGTCCCGGGCCAGGACCTTCGAGGCATCGAGGGCGGCCAGCATCGGGACAAAGACGAGCGCGACCACGAGGGAGGCTGAGAGAGAGAGCACCACCGTCAGCGAGAGATCGCGGAAAATCTGTCCGGCCACCCCCTCCACGAACACGATCGGCAGGAAGACGGCGACGGTCGTCAGCGTCGAGGCGGTGACCGCCATGAAGACTTCGCTGGTCCCCCGCACGGCCGACTCGAACCGGTCGTCTCCCCGCTCCCGCCGGTAGGTGATGCTCTCCAGCACGACGATCGAGTTGTCGACCAGCATGCCGATCCCGAGCACAATGCCCCCGAGCGACATCAGGTTCATCGAGATTCCGCAGAGATGCATGCCGGCGAAGGTGGCCACGATCGAGAGCGGGATGGAAAGCCCGATGATCGCCGTGGTCGCCACGTTGCGCAGGAACAGATAGAGCAGGGCCACGGCCAGCGCCCCGCCGCTGAGGGCCGCCCAACCGACCTCGGACAGGGCGCGGTCGATGAAGCCGGACTGGTCGGTGAGGACATGCACCCGGACGCCGGTGGGGAGTCGCAGGGCGAGGGGGGGGGTGGCGCCCGACTCCTGGACCCGTCCGCGTCGCCCGCGGCCGGCGGGCGCGGGCGGCTCCGCCGGCGCCACGATGTTGTCCTCGCTCCCCCCGGGCCCGTAGAGCCGCGTCCGGATCTGCTCGGCGAGACGGACGATATTCGCGTCCGCCTCGCGATGGAGATCGATGATCACCCCCCGCCGGCCGTTCACGCGCGTCACGAGCCTCTGCCGCTTCGTGTCGCGCGTCACCGTCCCCACTTCGGCGAGCCGAATCGGCGCCCCGTCCCGTTCCGCGATCACAAGTTGGCCGATCTCATCGACCGTGCGGAACTCGTTCAGCGTCCGGACGAGGTACTCGGTCTCGCCCTCCCGGAGCAGACCGCTGGCGAGATTCAGGTTCTCCTGGGCGAGCCGCTGACTGACGGCCCCGATGTCGAGGCCCAGGAGGGTCAGCGCCGTCTCGTTCATCCGGATGCGGATTTCCTCCTCCAGCCCGCCCCGGGGGACGACCGCGGCCACGCCGGGCACCCCCTCGAGCTCGCGCTTGACTTCCTCGTCCGCGAGCCGCCGCAGGGCCACCTCCGGCATCGTCCCCACCAGCGCCAGCCGCATCATCGGATCGAGCGAGGGATCGTAGCGCAGGAGGAGCGGCTTCTTCGCGTCTCGCGGGAGCTGCATCTGGTCGAGCTTCTCGCGGACGTCCAGCGCCGCGAGGTCCATGTCGGTGCCCCAGGTGAATTCGAGCACCACGTCGGTGGTCCCCGCCCGGGAGACCGAGGTGAGGCCGACGAGTCCCGAGACGATGCCGAGCGATTCCTCGATCGGACGGGCCACCAGCGCCTCCATCTCCTCCGGGGCGGCGCCGGGATACTCCGTGCGGAGGCGGCGCCGATCATGCAGAGGGCGATCGGCCGGGCGGCGCACAGCCGCACCCAGCGGGTGAGGGCGGTTTCAGGGGATGGGGGGGGGGCGCTCACGTGGGGCCTACTTCTTCACCGGGGCCACGCGCGTCTGGTCCTTCAGCCCGCCCTGGCCGACGACGATGATCTCGTCGCCTTCGGAGACACCGGCGATCACCTCGACTTCATCCCGATCGGCGAAGCCCAGCGCGGGATAGACCTTCGTCGCCTTGCCGTCCCGGACGACGAAAAGGACCGGGCGGTTCTCCTCGTAGACGATGGCGCGCTTGGGCGCGAGCAGGGCGGAGGCGTGCGTCTCCGTCACAATGGCCACGCGTACGAACATCCCGGGGATCAGCCGGGCCGGGGGATGGGAGGGAGGGTTCGAGGCGGTCGCGACCGGCCCCGGCGTCTCCGGCTCCGCCCGGTTGTCGACCGCCAGTGTCACCTTGACCGTTCCGCTCGTCGCGCTCACGGTGGGATTGATGAGCCGCACCCGGGCGGGGAACGCGACCCCCGGCAGGGGATCGGAGCGGACGAGGGCGGTTTGACCGGGCCGCAGCCATCGCAGGTCCCCTTCGGGGACGTGGAGCCGGCACTCGAGGTGGTCCAGATCGACGAGGGTGAAGACCTTTGCGTTGGCGCCGAGCAGCTCGCCGTGCCTGACAAGGCGCGCCGTCACCACTCCCCCGATCGGCGCGACAATCTTCGTGTGTTCGAGGTTCAGGGAGGCCATGTCGCACTCGACCTCGGCCTGCCGGAGGTCGTACTTCGTCTTCTCGTAGGCCTCGAGGCTGATGAGCGGGGGGGTCGCCTTCCGGAGGTCCTCACTTCGCTTCAGATCGGCCTGAAGGCGGTCGCGCTGGATCCTGGCCTTCTCGAGGGCGAGGGAGGGCTCCGAGTCATCCAGCTGCGCGAGGAGGGCGCCGGCGGCGACCCGGTCCCCCTCTTCCACCTCCACCCGGCGCACGGTGCCGGTGACCTTGGCATACACGTCCACCGAGGTCGGGGCCTCGATGGTGGACGTGCCCTTGAGATGGGAGGAGATGTCCCGGCGCGTCAGGCGCTCCGTCTCCACGGCCACGACCGGGGCGGCGGGGACGGACTTCGATTCATCGCGCGACGGTTTGTCGCAGCCGGCGTGAAAGGCGAGGAGGAGAGGCGACGCCCAGAGGAGCAGGCGCCGGATCATCACTGCTGGAACTTGTCGCGGTTGGCGTTCCACCAGTCTTTCCACTGGGCGGGGGACTCAAGCCCCTGGGCGCCGAGAAGGCCCAGGCGGTCGCGGATGCTCTTCTTGACCTCCTCGTCGGACGTCTTCTCGAGTCCTTCGATCATCCAGTCGACGACCGACTTGCTCTGGTTGTCTTTCCACCACAGCTCGGCCTGCTGAAAGTCGTCGAATTTCAGGCCGAGGACGGTGGCGATCACATTCCCCGACGACTGCTGGCCCCGGGCGTAGGCGTTGAAATGGAAGTGGAAGGTCTCCTTCTCCCCGGCCAGGGCCAGCAGAAAGAGGATGAGGTTCATGTAGGCCTCGTCGTCCTTCTTGGCCTTGACGGTGTTGAGCGCAGAGGCGGAATCAAGCAGTTCCTTCTTGGGCACCCCGGCGAACTTTCCGTCGAGGTCGCGGGCGAACGCCAGGGGGGGGAGTTTCACCTTGGGGTAGCACATGGCATACAGACCCAGGACGCCGCACTTCCGGGACTCGGGGTCCGGCATTCCCATGATCCGTTCCTGGAGGCGGACGCTGTTCGCCGTGTAGAACCCGTGGTACGCGAGGATGTAAGAGAGGCGGGTGATGATGACCTTTGTTTCCTCGCGGGACGTGGTGGCGATTTCGTCCGACATGACGTCCACCGGATGGCGGATAAAGTTCTTGTCGTCCGGACTCGTCGGCGGCGGCGCTTTGAGGCAGTCGATCATGGACGGGAAGAAGGCATCGAGGGGCTCCGGCTTCGCGTTTCGCAGGAGTTCCTGGAACACTTCATGGGCCGGTTTGACGGGGCCCTGATCCCCCTCGCCGGGCTTCTTCTTGATGAATCGGAAGTAGATCCCGGCCGCGGCGGCGATCACGACGACGGCGATCGCGATCCTCTTCCCGTAAAGCGAGAGGAACGAGGGGGGTTTCGGCGGCGCCATGACCTTGCCGGTCTTGAGGTCGGTTCCGCACGAAATGCAGTACGGGTCCCCTTCCTGATACGGCTCGCCGCAGGTGGGGCACTTCTTTCCGGTCTTCGAGAGCTGGGCCTGAGGGGAAGGGTCGTCTCCGGTGAGATCGTAGGACAGGTCCAGTCCGGAGGAGGGGGGGGGAGCCGGGTCCGGGCCCAGCAGATCGAGTTCGTCCCCCGCCGGCTTGGGAGCGGGCTTCTTCGCCGCCACGGGCTTCGCGCCCGGGGACGGCTTGGCTCCTCCCGACGTCTTGGGTCTCGCGCCGGCCGCCGCCGGGGCCGGCTTGCCGGCCGGGACCTTTAGAACCTTCTGACAGCCGGGACACCGGATGGCTTTCCCGGCGAGCGCATCCTTGACGTTGAGCTTCTTCCCGCAGGCGCAGGACACGGCGATCGGCATGGCGGGCCTCACAACCACGAAAAGGTGAAAACTATCACGGGGCGAAGCGCAGGTCAAGCGATTTTCCCGCGGGAGACGGGGGGCGAAACCCATTGACAGATTCCCCCCCCCCGCCCTACCATGGAGCGGGATTGGACGGTCTGCCGATTCATTCACTCATTCAGTCGGTCCTTCACGAGGACTCCTGGTCGGAGAGGGGACGCGGTCATGGCCATTCGTCTGATGCTGGTCGACGGCGATTCGAACGCGCGCGCCGCGTTCAAATCGGCGCTGCAGGGCTCCAAGTTTGAAGTCGTCAAGGAGTGCGTGAACGGGGACGACGCCGTGTCGGCGTACGGCGCCGTGAAACCCGAGATGGTGTGTCTCTGCCTCGGCGCGCCGGGGCATGCCAAGGAAGCCGGCGGGGGGGGCATCCAGCTCCTCGCCCGGTTCAAGCAGGCCGACCCCCAGTCCCGGGTCCTCGTTCTGCACACCGTGGACACGCAGTACCTGGTGATGAGCGCGATTTCCTCCGGGGCTGTCGGACGCATCAGGAAGCCGTACAAGAAGGAGGCGGTCCTCGAGGCCCTGATGAAGGCCGAGGGGACGCGGAGCGGGCGCGACGCCGTCAAGCGCACCGGCGCCCGCCTCAAGAAGGCGCTCATGGTGTACTACAAGAAGGCGGACGAAGGGATTTTCACGCGGATGCGGTCCGTGTTGACGGACGATCTGAGCCCGTCCGGATTCGGGATGAAATCGCCGGAGGCCCTTCCCGAGAAGACGATTCTCAAGTGCGAGATTGAACTCCCCGGCGTGCGGCGCGTCAAACTCCGCGGGCAGGTCATGCGAAGCAAGAAGATCGCCGGCATGGACCTGCACGACATCGGCGTCGCCATTACCGAGACCAGCGACGAGGACCAGAAAGCCCTCAGCAAGTACATTCTCGACTACGGATCGACGGCCGAGAAGAAGTGAGATCCCGGCGTCTCAGCGCGCCCCTTCGGGCGAAGGGGCGTGGTGGTGCCCCGCGCGCTGCTCCCTCCTGCACTCCGTGCAGAAAAACGTGAACGGGCAGGTGTGCTCGGCGGCGGTGATCTCCTTCCCGCAGCCCGTACAGGTGATCGTCTGTCCCGAGAGATCGCGCGTCCCGAGTCGGGTCGAACACGTCGGACAGAACGCGTAGTCGGCGGCCTCCTTCGAGCACGTCGGGCAGTACCGGGTCTGACTGCAGATGTGCTGGTCGGCCACCTCGCGCCGGCAGCGGGGACAGAAGTAGGTCAGATCGCAGATGTGACCGTCGCCGACATCCATCCGGCACTGGGAGCAGAAGCGGGTCAGGCACCCCGCCGCCCGCCGGGCAGGCTGGTGGTTTGGAGCGACCTCCTCCCGACACAACGTGCAGAAATGCGTCAGCCCGCAGAGATGCCGGGTGCCGACATCCCCCCAGCACTTCGTGCAGAGTTCGGTCGTCTTGCACAGATGCCCCGCGCCCGCGTCCCGCAGGCAGCGTTCGCACCACTGGGTCCGGCCGCACTCGTGCCGGACGCCCGCCGAAGCATGGCACCTCGGGCAGGGGTGTGAGACGACCGGGGCGGGGGCGGCGCCGTCGCGGGGGGACTTCAGGAAGGGGGGGGTCAGATCCCCGGAGTCCGGAGACCCGCATCCCGCCGAAAGGACGAGTGTTCCGGCCATAAGGGCCGCGATGGCGGACCGACGCGAAGCACGGCCGCAGGGTCTTCTCGTCATGCGTTTCAGCATAGCTTCGGCCGACCCGGGATCCAAGGGCGATTCTCTTCCGGCCCCGCCGGGCGCCCGCTATCCCGCTTCGGGCGATCCCAGGACCTTCAGGACGGCCGCTTTCGCCTCTACCAGGCGATCGGCCGTTCGGGCCTCCAGGTTGAGCCGGAGCACCGGCTCGGTGTTGGAGGGACGGACGTTGAACCACCAGTCCGGGTACTCGATCGAGATGCCGTCCAACCGGCTCTGGCGACCGTCTGCGAATCGGCGGGCCAATTCCTCGATCTTTCTCCGGGTGTCGTCGACGTGGAAGTTGACCTCCCCCGTCTGGTGGTACCGGCGGAGCGGCGCGATGAGCGAGGAAACGGGGCCGTCGTGGCGGAGGGCCAGCCCCAGGACGTGCATCATCGCGATGAGGCCGGAATCGGCCGTGAAGTGATCGCGGAAATAGTAGTGCCCCGAGAGTTCCCCCCCGAAGATGGCGCCCTCCCGGCGCATGGTCGCCTTGATGAAGGAGTGGCCGACCCGCTCGAGGACGGGCCTTCCTCCCGCCTTTTCAATCTCCTCCCGGACCACCCAGGAAGAGCGCAAATCGTAGACGATGGCCGATCCCGGTTGCTTCTCCAAGAGGTGGCGCGCGATGATCGCCGTAAGCAGATCGCTCGGGATCCGCTCGCCGCGCTCGTCAAGGAACATGCAGCGGTCGCCGTCGCCGTCGAACGCAATGCCGAGGTCGGCGCGATCGGACCGCACGGCGGCGATGCAGTCCTTCAGGTTCGAGTCCTTGAGGGGATTGGGCTCGTGGTTCGGGAAACGGCCGTCGGGATCGAAGAAGAGACGCCGGGCGTCGCAGGGGAGGTCCGGAAGGAGGCGGTCGAGGAGGGGGCCGACGCACCCGTTGGCGGTATCGATGACGACCCGCAGGCGTCTCTCCGGGGGGGCGGGCAGGAAGCGGAGCACGTGCGCGAGGTATGCGTCGGTGAGGTCGCGCGTCTGGACCCGGCCCGCCGCGGGCTCGGGAGGGAGCGGCCGCCCTTCGGCGGCCTTCACCAGCGACTCGATCTCGTGCAGTCCGCTGGACTCCGAAACGGGGATCGCGTCCCGGCGACAGATCTTGAACCCCGAGTACTGCGGCGGGTTGTGACTGGCGGTCACCATGATCCCGGCGTCCGCGCCGGTCGTGCCCACCGCAAAGTAGGACATCGGCGTCGTGCACGTGCCGATGTCCAGAACGTCGGCCCCGGCGGAAACCGCCCCGGCGGCGACGGCGCGCGCCACGGCGGGACTCGACGCGCGGACGTCGCGTCCCACCACCACGCACTTCGCCCCGGCAAAGGCGGTCACCGCCGCCCCGATCCGGGCGGCGACGCGTTCGTCGATCTCCTCCGGATAAACCCCGCGGATATCGTATGCCTTGAAGATGCCCATGGATCAGTACCCGATC
>JACPTZ010000215.1 GCA_016192525.1 Planctomycetota bacterium | reverse complement strand
GCTTCAAGCCCCAGCTCGTCGGGGGGCGGCGGGTGACGGACGAGGCGGCCCTCGAGGTCGCCAAGATGGTCTTCGCCGGGGAGATCAACACGGAGGTCCTCTCGGCCCTGGACGACTCCCTCCACGCCGTCGCCTGCACCCGGACCGACCTCGGCTTCGAAAAAAAAATGTCGACCGATCCCTTCCGCCTGGACCGGGTGAACCGGTGTCTGGATCGACCGCTCGATGTCCCCGACCTCGCGCACCAGGCCGCCCGGCGCTGCCTCGACAGCGGGGCCAATCCGGTCGATCTCTGCGACGCGGCGGCCTCCTGGCTGGACGCCGATCTGCCGCCCCTCGAGGCCCGGGCCGGGACCGTCGCAGACCTGTCCGCCACCTACCGGGAGATCTTCGGTGAGCCTCTCCCCGAAACGGTCGCGGTCCGACTGACCCGCCAGCCGCTTCCCCCCGCCGTGGACGGGGCCGTCGCGACCCTGCTCCGCGCCGTGGCCGCCGCCCGAACGGGGCTGGCGACGGCCTTCTCCGGGCTTTCGCCCGCCGAACGTCAGGAACTTCTGGCCGGCGTTCCCGCGGCGCTGTTGAACGACAGTCAATCTCCGTTCGTGCCGTCCGGAACCGACCCGGTCCCGCCCGAGCGCCTCGCCGAACTCGTCCGCAGGGTCGACCGCCCGGCCCTGCACGAGGCCGCCCGCCGTCTGGTCTCGGAGGTGCGTTCCATTGTTGTGGAACTTCAGCGGGCGCCGGCGGGCAGCCTCACGCTTGATCCCACCGGGCTCGATTCGGCGCTCGACGTGCCGACCCCCTGGGGCCTCCTCCGGCTCGGCGGACCCGGCACCACCGTCCACACCTCCACCCCGACGGCGCCGGAAGTCCTGTCGCTCGATCTCGGCGGTGACGACTACTACCAGGGCCGGATCGCCGGCGCGCTGGGTCCCGCTGTCCCGGTGTCGGTCGCGATCGACCTCTCCGGAAGCGACCGGTACGAGTCGGCCGACCCGCTCTCCCAGGGGGCGGGGCTCTTCGGCCTCGGGGTGCTCTGGGACGCCGGCGGAACCGACACCTTCCGCGCCTCCCACTTCTCGCAGGGTTGCGGCTGCCTCGGCGCCGGACTCTGGTTCGACGGCGGAGGCGACGACGTGGCGACGGCTGACACCTGCGCCCAGGGAGCCGCGGCCTACGGAGTCGGCCTGGCCGTGGACATGGGCGGAAACGACACGCGACGGGCCGCCCTGTACGCCCAGGGCTTCGGATTCACGTGGGGTTTCGGCGCCCTCGTCGACTGGGAGGGGAACGACCTCAACTACGCCGGCGGGAAGTACTCCCACGAGCCGCTCCTCCCCGACCAGTACCAGTCGCTGTCACAGGGATTCGGCCTCGGCCAGAGGTATGAGGGGGCGAGCGGCGGAATCGGCCTCCTGTACGATCGGACCGGCAATGACGTCTACTCGGCGGAAGTCTACGGACAAGGCGCCAGTTATTGGTACGCCCTCGGCCTCCTGATTGACGATACTGGGAATGACGCCTACACGCTGACCCAGTACGGTCAGGGGGCCGGCATCCACCTCTCGGTGGGTGGTCTCCTCGACCGGAGCGGAAAGGACTCGTACACCTGCCACTACGGCGTCGCTCAGGGGTGCGGTCACGATTTCGCGGTCGGGGTGCTGGTCGAGGGCGGCGGAGACGACTACTACCAGGGAAGCGGTCTCACGCAGGGCGCGTCCAACGCAAACGGCGTGGGGATCCTGGTGGACGTGGCCGGGAACGACGGCTACAGCGGTGTGGCGGACGGCATCCAGGGGTACGGCGCCGCGGTCCGCGACACGGTCAGCCTCGGAATCCTCCTCGACCTCGGCGGGGGCGACAAGTACTCCGCGGGCGGGCATGACGACGCGATCTGGACGAGGTCCACGATCGGGGTCGGGCTCGACCGGGACAGCGCGCCGAAGAAATGAGGGCTTGAGAAGGAACGTGCCGGCGGACGATGCGCCGAATTGTCATCCTGAGCCCTGCCCGCCTCCTTCCGGCGGGCAAGGCGAAGGATCACCAGTGCTGGAGCGAACTTGGCGCATGAGCGGGTGATCCTTCGCGTCGGGCTACGCCCGACGCTCAGGATGACAAAGTCGCGGACTTGTCGTCCGGTGGACTTTCTTTCAGACTCCGAGGACGAGGGGACTTCTATGAGAAGAAGCGAGGCGAGGAGCGGTCTCATCCGCTCGGCGGTCCGGGAACGGCTCGGACGGGACCTGAGGGTCTGGTCGGCGCTCGGCGCGATCTGCGCGATCCAGTCGGCCGGGACCGCGTTCGGACTGTGGCGGATCGACGTGGCGCGGCTGTCGGCGACGACCGGCGAGCCGTTCTCGACGATCCTGCTGCTGCTCTGGATGGTGCTGGGCGGGGTCGTCCTCGGCATGACCGTCATGGCGGGGATGCAGTGGCGCCGGATCCGCGCCGAGTATCGGGCCGCGCCCCGCTACGAGCGGATCCTCCGGGCCACCGCGCCCGAGCCCGAACGCGAACAGGCCATGGTGGCGTAAGCCGCGGTTCTGGAGCATCGCATGACTCACCCCGCGTGGCCGCGCGGGGGATGGGCCGTCGCGACGGCGGCCCTCCTCCTGATGCTGACGCTTCCCGGGCCCGCCCGCACCCAGGAAGTCGAGCCTCCCTCCGACACCCGTCTCGACGAACTCTACCGCACCGCCTCCCTGTGGCAGGTGGGGAGCAACGTCGAGAAAGTCGAAACAGCCCGCAAGGCGCTCATCGCGTATGGGACGCCGGCCGTCCGATATGTGCTCGGAAAACTCGACACCGACAGGACGCTCGAACTCCGCGCCATCCAGGCGGTCATCGACGGAGTCGGCGCGACCACCGCGGTTCCCCTCCTCCTGCCGCTCCTCGAATCGTCGAAGCCGAACGTCCGCCGGAACGCCATCGACCTGTGTGCCCAGCTCAAGGCCGGAGAGGCCGTGGAGCCGATCGCGAAGTCGCTCGACGATCCGGCCTTCATCCTGCCCGCGATCCGGGCCCTGGGCGAACTCGGCGTGGCGGAGGCCGTGCCGAGAATCCTCCCCGCCCTCAAGAATGAGCGGGAGACGGTCCGAATCGCCGCCTGCACGTCGCTGGGGAAGCTGAAGGACCCGCGGGCCGTCCCCGATCTGATCGCCGCCCTGGAGGATCCGCTCGCCACGGTGAGGTATCCCGCTCAATGGGCGCTGGGTGCGTTGGGAACCGCCGCCACGGAATCGTGCGCCCAGGCGCTGTCCGGCGCCCGGCCGCGGTCGCGCCTCCACCTCGTGCAGGTCCTCGCCTCGTGCGGCGACGGCCCGGCCATGGCGGCGCTTCAGAAACTGCTGAAGGACGAGGACTGGGCCGTCCGGGGATTCGCCGTGGCGGGACTGGCCCGCTTCTCCGAGCCGGCGGCGATGCAGACGACACTCAAGGGGATGCTGCAGACCGAAGAGCACCCCTTCGTGAGGGGGAAGTTGGAGGAAGCCCTGAAGGCGGATCGCTGAGGGTCCGTGACGTCCCATTGTCATCCTGAGCCTCGGCCGCAGGCCGAGGCGAAGGATGACAATGCGGTAACCTCGTACGGCCGCCCTCCCCCCTCACCTCCACGTCAGGAACTGCCCGCGCCGGAGCAGCGTGAGGACCATCTCCTCGACCGGCATCCCGCTGGAGAAGCGCTGGTAAGACACTTCGTGGATGGCGCAGAACCGCTCCACCTCGGCGAGCCAGGCGCGGAACCCGGCGGAGTAGCGCTCCACGGCCTCCGGCGTGAGGTGCACCTCGCGACGCTCCCCCCGCTCCGGATCGTAAAGACGCACCCGGCCGGAAGGGGGCGCTCCCGTCTCCTCCGTCGAGACCAGGTGGCAGCATCCCACCCTCATCCGCGCCCCGCGAAGCGCCTTGATCGCGTCGGCGTAGCCCCCGAGGTCGAGAAAATCGCTCACCAGGATCGCCAACTCGCGACCCCGCCGGCGGGGGAAGGGATGCAGGAGCGCCGCCCGGAAGTCGCTCGGTCCGTCCGGCCTCGCGGAGGCGAGCGACCCGAAGAGATCGAAGATCCGTTCCCGTCCCCGGGCCTGCCGGAGCCACTCGGTGGTCCCGTTCCCGAATCCCGCCACGGTGACGGTGTCGAAATTCGCCAGTCCGATGTAGCCGAGCGCGGCCGTGAGTCGCGCCCCGGCCTCGAATTTCGTCGGAGCGCCGATGGCCATCGAGGCGCTGGTGTCCAGGAGAACGAGGAGGTGGGCATCCTCCTCCGCCGCGAACTCCTTCACGACCAGATGGCCGTGCCGGGCATAGACGTTCCAGTCGACGTACCTCAGCTCATCTCCGGCCGAGTAGGGGCGGTGATCGGTGAATTCGACGGAGCCGCCCCGCCGGAGCGTCACCCGCTCGGCGGGGGCCTCTCCGGCGAAGATCTTGCGCGCAATCAGATTGAGGGATTCGAGGACGCGGAGGAAGGGATCGTCGAAGAGGACGGCCATTGCGACGGGCCTACCCGCTGAACTGCTGGAGGGCGCTGTTGACGTCGCTGGCGAACACGAAGATCTGGGACAGGCCGAGGAGGTCGAAGACCTCCTTGACGTTCGGCGAGGGGTTCACGAGGACGATGTTGCCGTCGTTTTCCTGGGCGGTGCCGATGGCCCCGATGAAGACACCGGCGCCGGCGCTGGAGATGTAGTCCAGTTTCGAGAGGTCCACGATCAGTCGGTAGGAGTTTTCTTCGAAGAGATCGTTGATCTTCTTCTCCATCTGCTCGAAGGTATGGGCATCAAGGAAGCCGCCGACCGCGAGAAAGACGACGCCCCCCTGGAGTTTCTGCTGCTTGATCTGGAACTCGGGCATGGACGCTCCTTTTGAATCGGCACAGGCTATCGGGCGGATGGCCCTCTGTCAACCATTTCCTCCCGGCGGGGCCGGCGGCGTCGCCGGGGCCCCCGGGAGGGGAGGCCGCACGTACTTGATCAGGATCAGCTCGTTGTGGACCCCCTCCTTGAAGATGTACCGCACCTCATCCATGATCTGCCGCATCAGGAAGATCCCGAGCCCCTTGCGCTTGCCGGCGCGCACGTGCTCGAGGATGTTCGGGTCGCGAATCCGCTCGGGATCGAAGTTCTTCCCGGTGTCGACGATGCGGATCTTGAAGTGCTCGTCGGTGACGTCCACCGTGATGTCGATGTACCCCTCGATTCTCGCCTCGTAGCCGTGCTCGATGATGTTGGACACCGCCTCGTCGACCGCGAGGATGACCTTGTTCTCCTCGTTCGGGGGGAGGGCGCTGGCGCGGATCATGCGGGACATGAATTCCCGCACGGCCATCAGGTTCTTCGTGTCGTTCGTGATCCGCAGGTTCTCGGATATCGCAGACATCCCGGTGTCTCCTCGATGGTGCGCGCGGTGCGACCGTCCGTCCCTCCGTCAGCTCGGCATCAGCCTCAACGTGACCAGAGTTATATCGTCATGTTGCTCCCCGTTCCCCTGGTGCTCGTCGAGGGCCGCCACCACTTCGTCAATGAACTCCCCCGACGTCTTCTGCGCCAGATCGACGTTCATCTTGTAAAACCGCTCCAGGCCGAACTCCTCGCTGTCCGGGTTCATCGACTCCGGCACCCCGTCGGTGTACGAGGTGAACCGGTCGCCCGGGTAGATCTGGAGGACCTGCTCCTTCACGGTCCGCTCGAAGATCGGCCCCTTGTCGAAGCCGAGGGCGATCCCGTTCGGGTTGATCAACTCGTGCTTCCGCGTCGCCTGCCGGACGAGAATGAGGGGGTCGTGCCCCGCGCTCGTGATCTTGAGCTGGTACGTCTTCAGATCGAGCACCATGTACATGCAGGTCACGAACATCCCGCGCTTGATGTCCCGGGCGAGGATCCGGTTGACCTTGATCAACGTGTCCGACGTGGAGAAGTTGCGCTCCGCCTCCATCCGGATCAGGGCGCGCGCCATGCCCATGACCATCGAGCCGGGAATCCCCTTCCCGGACACGTCCGCCACCACCACCCCGAGGTGGTCCTGGTCGATCTGGATGAAGTCGTAATAGTCGCCGCCGACCTCCTTCGAGGGGCGGTAGAAGGCGTTGATGTCCCAACGCGGGATTTTCGGCAGCTTCTTCGGCAGGAGGTTCGTCTGGATCTCCACGGCGATCTTGAGTTCGTGCTCGACCGCCTTCTGCTCCATGGCGATGTCCTGGGCCGCCTTGAGCGACTTGGTCATCACGTTGAAGGAACGGGCGAGGACGCCGATCTCGTCGGCGGAATGGGCGACGGTGTGGTGGGAGAGGTCGCCCTGGGCGACGGTGTTGAAGTCCTGGACGAGCGTCTTCACCGGATCGGTGACCCCCTTCGAGAGGTAGAGCGCGACGAGGATGCCCGCGACGACCGCGATCACGAGCGGGATGAGCATCTTCATCAGAAGGGCGGACTGGGTCTCCTCGATCGACTTGACGGAAAGCAGGAGAACGACGCCGCCCGCCTTCTCGGGGGCCGTATCGTCCCCGAATTTCATGTCGTACTGGCGGGCCGGGATGTTCACTCCCTCGAGTTCGACGCTCCCCTCGAACATGTTGACGCCATCCTTGGTCGCTCCGAGCGGCTGCGACCCCTTGAGGCTGATGTGCTTGGATTCCGGGGGCTGACTGTCCGCCCCGATGATCGGATTCTCGTCCACGGGCGCCTTGATATCGTGAATCCCGATCAGATACTGGCTGTTCGCGTCGACGACGAACAACTCCACGATCTCGATCGAACTCTCCTGTAACGAGTTCAGGCTGGCATGTTGACCAAAGGCCCGGAGGGCCTTTCTGAGCTCCTGTTCCTTCTCGGCGAGTTTGGCATTGAAGTCGTTCTTGGCCGTGTTAAAGGCGGGAACATGATCGTTGTCGATCATTCCCCCAACCAGGGTGACGAACCCCTGCAGATCGGCCTGAAAGGCCAGCATCTTCTCGGAGCCCCGCTTCGACATCGAGTGTTCCCGTGCCTCCCGCCAATACTCGGTCCCGACGGCCGCCATGCAACGCACGACCCGGCATCCCGCGTCGTTGGTCTCCTTGTCGACGGCGGCCGTGGCCGAGCCATAGGCGAAAAGAAAGAGAAGGGAGCAGGCGGCCGTGATGGTGATCGAAATCAGCAGAGCAAACTTGAGACCGAGGCTCATCCCGGTCGGTCGCAGTCCGGCGATCTCGTCCCGCGAAGGGCGTTCTGCTCCCACGCGGGGCTGCCGGCCGCTCGCCCCGGCGCGGCCGGACCTGGACTCCTCCCTCGGTTCGGACGCTCCGCCGGCGACTTCGACCTCCGCCGGCCGGGGCGGAGCGGCGGGGCGCCGGGGAGGGGTCGCCGGTGCGGCTGGACGGGCCACCGGGGTGGAGCCGGGCCGGGCGGGGACCTTTCCGGCGGGCGGCACGGGGGAACTGCGCTTCCCCGGGCCGGCTACGGGGGGTGTCTTTGCCGCCGTCGGGGCCGCTGGAGACGAGGCCGGCTTTCCTCCCGGGCGCGGCAGCGAAGTCATGCCGGGCGTGGAGGGCTTGCGCGCCGGAGGTCCGCCGGGATTGGAGGAGGGGCGCCCCGGAGGCATCAGGATCTCCCGCGCCGGTCGTCGACGTCGGCCGCCGTGACGCAGTTCCGGCCGTGTTCCTTCGAGAGGTAGAGCGCGCGATCGGCCTTCGCCACCAGCTCCCGCCCGTCCCGGGCGTCCTGCGGAAAGCAGGCCACCCCGAGGCTGGCCGTCACCTTCACCTCGCCGCCGGCCGCCGTCTTCACAACCGAGGCCTCGATCTTCTTCCGAAGACGCTCGGCGAGGCCGACGCACTCGTTCTTCGTCGTTTCCGGCGCGATCAGCGCGAACTCCTCGCCGCCGTACCGCGCCACCTCGTCGCTCTTCCGCACGGCGCCCTGCAGCGCCTGGGCGACGCTTCGCAGCACCGCGTCCCCGACCTGGTGCCCGTACGTGTCGTTGCACTTCTTGAAGTGGTCGATGTCCAGCATGATGAGCGAGACGGACCGCACCTCCCCGCCCTCGTGGCGGCCGTACCGCTCCGCCCGGGCCAGTTCCGACTGCAGTTGCAAGTCGAAGTGCCCGCGGCTGTAGACCTGCGTGAGTCCGTCCACGATCGACCGGTGGTGGAGCTGCGCGTTGTGGAGCGAGATGGCGATCATGTCCCCGAGGAGCCAGAGGAACTTCAACTCCTGCGGCGAGTAGGAATTCCGCAGGATCCGCCGCCCGAGGCAGAGCACCCCCTTCAGGTCCGGGCCGATTCGCGGGTCGACCCGGAGGAGCGGGACGAGGACCTCGACCTCCAGCCCCTTGAGGAGCTGAAGTTCAGGCATCGCGGCGAGGTCCGGCTCCGCCTCGGAGACGAGGATGGGTTTGGAGGCCTGCTTCAGCCTTCGGGCGAAGGGGCCCTCGCCCTCGAACTCAAGGAGCGGCTGCTCCGCCCCGCGCTGGGCGATGAGGACGAAGCGCGGCGTGGCGAAGTCGATCGAACGGACGATGTAGACCTTTGAAACGCCGAACTGGCCGCGGGTGACGCTGGCCACGTAGGAGATGTAGGAGTCGACGCCGCGCGAGTCGATGCTGCGGGCGTTGATCTGGTTCGCGATTTCGAGGATGGTGGTGAAGTCGAGTTCCTGCTTCCGGATCATGAGTTCGAGCGTGGCGCTCAGCCGCTCGTTCTCTTCGACCCAGGTGAGGACCTCGTGGCCGCCGTCGGTGGACTTGAGGATCTCGCGGAGGGTGTTCAGGGCCTTCTCGCGCACCCGCTTCCGCGTCTCCCGGCCGGTGCCGGGTTCATCGCGCTGAGGCGCCATGATCCGAGTCCCTTCGTGTTTCAGGTCAGCGGACACCAGTGCCACCGGGCGTCGCTCCAGGCCGCCGCCTGGCAGACAAGATTGGCGTAGACCGCCGCCATCAGATCGTCCATCAGAATCCCCCACCCGCCCGGCAGCTGCTCGAGCCGCCGGCACGGCGGAGGCTTGACGATGTCGAAGAACCGGAACGCCACGAAGCCCGCGAAGAGACCGAACCACCAGGGCCCCCACGACCATCCGATCATCGTGGCGAAGAGGCCCGCAAACTCGTCCAGCACGAACCAGGGCGGGTCCTTCAGCGCGTAATACCGGACGGCCCAGTGGCCCACCGGAACGCTGAGAAGGCTCAATCCGAGCGTCCAGGCGGCGATCATCCAGACTTCGGTGGCGGCGCCGACCGCGAAGGCGAGAGCGAACAGCGCGGCCGCTCCCAGCGTTCCGATCGTCCCGCGCCCCCGGGGGGCGCACCCCGATCCGAACCCGGTGGCCAGCGCCCGAAGGAGCCATTCGCCCACAACCGCCCCCCCGTTCGCCCCGGCTAAATGTCCTTCGCTCGAAACAGCGCCCGGGCCTCGTAGAGGTACGTGACCCCGGAGGCCACGGTCGACACCAGCGCGACCCAGATCAGGGCCTGCAGCACCCCCATCGACCACGTCCGATCCATCCAGTGCCCGAGGGTGAAAAGGATCACGCAGACGACGACCGACTGCACGACCATCTTCTGCTTCCCCCACCAGTTGGCGGGAAACGGGAGCCCCTTCGCCTCGAGGAGCGACCGGAGGCCGCTCACCAGAAACTCCCGGGCCAGGATCACCACCACCATCCAGGCCGGAAGGACTCCCTCCAGAGCCGGGATTTTGAGGAAGAAGACGAACGACCCGCAGACGATGATCTTGTCCACGAAGGGGTCGGTGACTCGCCCAAAGTCGGTGACGATGTTCCAGCGGCGCGCCAGGTACCCGTCCACGATGTCGCTCAGCGCCCCGATGAGAAAGAGCAGAAACGCCACATCCCACAGCCATGCCGGGGAAACCGCCCCCGGTGACGCGTCGGCGGGTGCTGGGCCGCCCATCAGGGCGAGCAGGGTAAAGTAGACCACGGACAGGACGAACCGCCCGACGGTGATCTTGTTCGGCAGGTTCATGCCTCGCCCCGAGGCCCGGCGCGGAACTTTTTGATGCTAGCATTCAGTGGCAGGGCAGGCAAGAATTATCCCGGGAGAAGCCGCAAGCGGCACGGTCAGGCCCCTCGGGTCGGTGCCACGCGGCCCACGAGGTCGTATCCCCGCACACCCGTCACCCGTACGGTGACGATCTCCCCGGTCTGCAACCCCGGACCCCGGATGAGAATCTGCTGGTCGATCTCCGGGGCGTCGGCCAGGGTGCGGCCAACCCAGGCGCCGCGCGGTGTCCCGGGCGGCGAATCCACAATGGCGCTCACCTCCGTCCCGACGAGGGCGGCATTGCGGGCGAAGGCAATCTCCCGCTGCTGGGCCATCACCGCGTCCCACCGGGCCTGCTTCACCTCCGGCGGAATCTGTCCGTCCAGCAGGGCGGCGGGGGTTCCCGGCTCGGCCGAGTACTGGAAGGCGCCCAGCCGGTCGAACCGGGCCTCGCAAAGGAAGGCCAGCAGCTGCGCGAATTCGGCCTCGGTCTCGCCGGGGAAACCCACGATCACCGTGGTGCGAAGGGTGAGTCCGGGAATCTCGGTCCGGCACCGTTCGACGATCCGCCGGATGCGCTTCTCCCCGCCCCGGCGCATCCGCTGGAGAACCGGATCGGCGATGTGCTGGATGGGCATGTCGAGGTAGCGGGTCATCTGCGGAAGGTCGCGCAGGACGCGCAGAAGGTCGTCGTCGAAGTGGCGCGGATAGGCGTAGAGGAGACGGATCCAGTCGACGCCTCGCACTCCCGCGAGCGATTCGAGCAGCCGGGCGAGCCGGGGCCGCGCCGGGAGATCGGCCCCGTAGAAGGTGGTGTCCTGACCGATCACGATCAGCTCGCGCGTCCCGTCGGCGGCCAATTCGCGGGCCTCGAGGAGGACCTGGTCGGGCGGCTTGCTCCGGAACGTCCCGCGGATCGAGGGGATGGTGCAGAAGGTGCAGGGGTTGTCGCAGCCCTCCGAGATCTTGAGATAGGCGTAGTGACGCGGGGTGAGCCGGAGACGGGCGCTTTCGGCGGTGCAGGCCGATTCCTCATCGAGGACCGCCACAAGAGGGCCGTCCGGGTCGGGCAGGACGGACGCCGGGCGGACGGACCGCGCAGCGCCGCTGGCGCGGCGCGCCCCAGGAGGAAGGCCGGGGCGCGGCGCGCCGGCTCGCGGTCTGGGGCGCGGCGCGCCAGCGCCGCCCGCGGGACGCACCGACAGAGCGTCGCAAATCTCGGCCAGTCGGTCGCGCTCGTTCACGCCGACGATCGCATCCACGCCGGGCGCCGCGTCGCGGACCCCATCCGCGTCCCGCTGCGCCAGACACCCCGCCACCACCACCCGCTGAACGGCGCCGCGATGCTTCAGGTCGACCATCTCCCGGATGACGCCCAGGGACTCCTGCTTCGACGCCTCCAGGAAGCCGCAGGTGTTCACGACGACGACATCCGCATCTTCCGCCCGGTCGCAGATCGTATAAGTCGCCGATCCGAGCTGACCGAGCATCATCTCGGAATCCACGAGGTTCTTCGGGCACCCGAGCGAGACGAAGGCAACCCGGGGCTTCCCGGCGGGCGGGGGGAGGGTCATGGGGGAAGCATCCTACTTTCTTTCGGCGGTCGGCGCAATACTCCCCCTCCCCCATCCCTTCGGCCGGTAGATCATCCCGATGGCGGGCGTCAGGAGCAGGTCCATCGCGAGCGCCGCCACCATGGTGAAGGCCCCGAGGACCCCGAACCGCGCCGTGAAGACGAACTGCGAGGTCATCAGAATGCAGAACCCGCTCGTCAGCAGAAGGGTGCTGAAGAGCATGGCCGGACCCGTTCCGCGCAGGGTCCGATCCGTGGCGGCCCGGGCATCGCCGTCCCGCGCCACCTCCTCGCGGAACCGGGACAGATAGTGGATGGTGCTGTCGACGGCCACCCCCAGGGCGATCGAGAAGACGGTCATCGTCGAGAAATTGAGCGGGATGTCGCACGCCCCCATCAGACCGAAAGTCCACACGATCGGCAGGAGGTTCGGGATCATGCTGAGCGCACCGATCCGGAGCGAGCGGAACAGGATCGACATGCTGGCGAAGATGAGGACCAGCGCCAGTCCGAGGCTCGACTTCATATTGTCGATCACCCGCGCCATCGCCCGTCCCGCCACCACGCTCTTTCCGGTGAAGGTGAACTCGGCCGGGCGCGTGGTGTCGCCGACCTGAAGCGCGGCCCCCGGCTCGCGATCGAGAAATCCCCGGTCCCTCAGGGCCTCCTCGATCTTCGCCGACAGCGCCGTCATTTCCGGGGAGCGCACCTCCCGGACCCGGAGGGAAAGCCGGCCGCGCGTCCACGTCTCGTCCACGAACCGCCGGAAGAGCGCCGGCGTGGCCGCCTGCCCGGCGAACCGGGAGATCATCTCCACCGCCGGAGCGGTGCCGGGAACCCGGTAGTGTTCCGGGCCCCCGCCGCGGAACAGCCGGTTTCCCTCCCGGATGAAGTCCACGAACGACACCGCCTGGCGCACCCGCGGATCCGCATTGGCCAGGTCCACGACCTCCGCCAGCGAGCGCAGGGTGGCCGGATCGCGCAGCCCCCCCTCGCGCGAGGCGCAGAACTCGATCTCCATCGAGAAGGCGCCTCCCAGGCGATCCTCGAGGAACCGGTGCGCCTGGGTGGTGGGATTCCCGCTCTTCAGGTCCTGAAACCAGGACTGGCTGAGGGTCACCCGGGACGCGAGGAAGAGCGCGGCGCCGCCGAGGGAGAGGGCGCCGAAGAAAATAAGCCATGGCCGGTTCGAGACGAGCGACGCGAGGCGGCACATCATCCGGTCCGTCAACCATCCCACTTCCGCCCCGAAGAGCCGCCTCATCTTCCCGGGGGGGGGGAGCAACCCCAGCAGGGGCGGAACCCAGAGCATGGAGACGGCGTAGGCGAGCATGACCCCGAGCGCGGCAAAGAAGCCGAAGCGCCGGACGACGTGCAGATCGGTGGCGATCAGGGTGCTGAATCCAATCGCGGTCGTCACGCTCGTGAGGAGGCAGGCCGCCGACATCGAAGACACCGTGCGCCAGAGCGGAGTCGGCGAGCCGGGAACCGGGAAGGTCGACTCTTCCACATGCCGCGAGAGAATGAAGATCGAGTCCCCGATCCCCATCACGATGAGGAGGGTGGGAATCAGGCTCGTCAGGAGCCCGATCGGCTCCCCCCCGAGGGACAGCGCGCCGACCGTCCACCCCACCGCGAGCGCCACGGTCGTGGTCGGCAGGAGGATTCCGCGAAGGGTCCCGAAATAGAGGAAGAGGAAAAGCACAAAGAGGCCGGCGCTGATCGGGATGAACGTCCACTGATCCCGCCGGATGAGCCGGACGTACTCGGCCTCGATCGTAGGAAGTCCGGCCAGGTGAAAACGGGCGTCGCTCGTGGCGGCCTCGGAATCGGTCAGCGCCCGCAGTTCCCGCAGGAGGTCGTGACGGCCGTCGGTTCGGAGGAAGGCGGGATCGAGTTCGATCAGAATCGCCGTGGCCGTTCCGTCCTCGGAGACGATCGAGGGCACGGCGAGGCGGCTGGCCAGAACCTCCCGGCGGAACACCCCGGGCTGAGCGGCCGCAACGGCGGGGGCGCCGCCGGTCTGCGCCCCGGCCGGGGTCGACGGCTGCAGGAGGAGCGAGAAGACCGAGAGACGCGTGGGGAAGCGGCTGAGCCCGCGCACCTCGATGACCCCAGGCAGACGCTCGATCCCG
Source organism: Planctomycetota bacterium (assembly GCA_016192525.1). Taxonomy (GTDB): domain Bacteria; phylum Planctomycetota; class MHYJ01; order JACPTZ01; family JACPTZ01; genus JACPTZ01. The sequence continues at coordinate 8,684 of JACPTZ010000215.1, read as the reverse complement.
CGGCACAACCGCTCGTTCTGGATCAGCCCTTCCCGGGTGAAGAGGTCGGGACGCTCGTAGGCGACATAGAGGAAGTCGGCGTCACTTCCGAAGCGCCTGACGAACTCCTGGTAGGCGGCGAACTCCGGGTCACTCGTCTCGAAGAAGGTCTCGAACGAGAAATCGAACCGGGCCTGCGCCGCGTGCCACAACAGAAACGCCGTGATGCCCGCGAGGAGGATCAGGAGCCAGGGTGCGCGCCTCTCCACGAGATCGGCAAAGCGCTCCGCGGGCGACCGGCAGCGGGCGCGACCGCTCCGGCCGCCGATCGGATCCGGGGGAGGGCTGGAATCGGACATGCGCGGTATCATCCGGCGCGCGGGGGGCGGGGCGCAAGTCAATTCGGAAGATGGCGGGCGCGGCACGACCGGGCTAGAATCCCCCCATGTCCTTTGCGCATCCGCAGGCGGCCTGGGGCCTGCTCCTCGCCCTTCCGATCCTCCTCCTCCATCTGCGACGGCGGAGGCCGGTGCCCGAACGGGTGGTGTACCTCCCGCTCTGGAGGTCGGTGATCGAGACGGAACGCCGGCATTCGGGCCTCCGATTCCTGCGCGAGGCCCTGCCGCTCCTCCTCAGTCTCGCGCTCCTCTCGACCACGGTGTTCGCCCTGATGGGTCCCCGGGCGAAGTCCCCGGCCGCCGTCGGGCCCCCCGCCTGGATCTGCATCCTCGACTCCTCGCCCAGCATGACGACCCAGGACGGGCCGGATCGCCGGAGCCGCCTGACCGTGGCGCGGGAGGCGCTGCGCGGATTCATCCGGCAGGTGCCCCCGTCCGTCCCGATCGGGGTCGCGGCCCTCGGAAACGGGATCGACTGGCGCTGTCGCCCGACTCCCGACCGCGAGGCCTGCCTGCGATCGCTGGACCAGATCGTGCCCTCCGGCGCCTTCGGGGCCGATCTCGGCACGATCGTCCAGGCCCTGAGGAGCGCCGGAGACAGAGTCGGTGTGGCCGTCGCCACGGACGGCGTCGGTCTGGCCGGCATCGAGGAAGTCCGCGGCGATCCGGAGGTGCGGTGGTTTCCCTGCGGGAGCGCCCGCGCCAACATCGCCCTTGTCCACGTCGCCATCGAGCCGGTCCGGGGGGCCCCGTCCGCCTCGGTCACCGTCGTGGCAGGGAACACGGGAACGCTTCTGCAGAAGGTCCCGGTCACCGTGCGGTCGCGCGGCGCGCCGGCCGCCGCCGGCACGATCGAGTGCCACCCCGGGGCGACCGGGTCTCTCGTCCTGGGCATTCCCCTCCCCTCCGCCTCGATGCTCACCGTGGAACTCGCCACCGGCGACCCCTTTCCGCTGGACGACCGGTTCGACGCCGTCGCCCGACCCTCCCCGCCGGTTCCGGTCCTGATCGTCGCCCGCGACGGTCGGCCGAGCGGATTCCTGAGGGCCGGGCTGGAGTCTCTCGGGGCGGCCGTGGACGCCGAGCGGAGCGGAGTCTGTCCGCCCGAACGACTCGACGACGTCCTCCGGGAACTCCCTCCCGGAGGCCTCGTCCTCTTCGACGGAACCACCCCCCCGTCGCCGCTTCCCCGCGGCCGATATCTTTTTTTCGGGTCAGAGGGGGGGCATATTCCGGTTCCCTCCCGCCGGGCCCTCGATCGTCCGCTGGTCTGGCGGTGGGACCGCGCGCACCGGCTGTGGGGCGGAGCCGATCTTGCGGACCTTCGGCTCTCCCGCGCCGCCGTCCTCGAACCGGCCCCGGGGAACGACGTTCTTATCGAGACGACCGAGGGGCCCATCGCCGTCGCCGGTGGCGGACCCGCCGGACGCTTCATCGCCCTCGGGTTCAGCCCGGAACAGTCGAATCTCCCCCTGCTGGTGGCCTTCCCCGTTTTCCTGAGGCATGCCGTGGACTGGCTGTCGGATCCCGCCGAGGAGGGTGGGCTTCATCTGGCGCTGGGGGTCCCGCTGCGGGCGCCGGGGCGGATCGACCCGGAGGAAGGTGAAGTCCGGGTCCGTCGGATCGCCCCCTCCGAGCCGGAGCTCCTCCTCCCGCCGACGCCGGCGCGCGACGACGGCACGTGGAGCGCCCCCCCGCCGCCCACCCCCGGGCTCTACGAGTGTCGAACGTCGAACCGACAGTGGGGAATCTGCGTGGAGATGGGAGAGTGCCCGGAGTCCCGGATCGCGCCCGCCGTTCTTCCCGGGTCGCGGAGCGATCCGCCGGCGCCGCCGGCGCCGCCCGGAGATCGGCTGGAGCTCCTGGCGGCGTGCGCCGCGGTGCTGGCGGCGGCGGTGGAGTGGATGGCGTTCCATCGCCGTCCGGACGGATAGTGGTTCGTCCCCCTGGAACGGCATGCAGCGAAGTCGCTTTGACTCCGGACGCGGCGACAGGTAGACTGTCCGTACGGTCCGTTCACGGGGGACCCAGTGGGAGGAACCACCATGATGCACCGCGCCTGGCTTCTGGCGTTTGCGGCCTGGATCGCCCTCACCGTGGTCACTGTCGGCGCCCAGGAGGAAAAGCCCGCCGACAAGGAGACCCCTCCGGGCGAACCACCGGCCGCCGCTCCGCCCGCCGCTCCGCTGCCGCCGAAATTCGTGTTCCGCGACGGAAGCTCGATCGTTGGAACGGTCCTCGAGAACTCGATCCAGGTGACGACCGCATACGGCCGTCTGACCATCCCCGTCGGGGAGATCTCCCGGGTGGTCTTCGGACTGGGTTCCGACTCCGATCTGGCGTCGAAGATCGCGGCTCTCATCAAGGACCTCGGACACACCGACTTCGACACCCGGGAACGCGCCCTGGGCGAGCTGGTCAAGATCGGCCCCGCGGCGGGCACGGCGCTCCGGACCGCCCAGAAGAGCGGCGATGCGGAGGTCCGGAGCCGCTCGGAGCGCGCCCTTCGCGAGATCGACAAAGCCAGTGATGGCGAGACGGAAGAACCGATCGACGACGACCGGGTGATCACCACCCGCTTCGAAATCAGGGGGACGGTCGAACTCGCGTCGTTGACGATCACCACCAGGTTCGGGCCCCTGACCGCCGCGAAGAAGGACATCGCCTCGATTGAGTTTCCGAAGGCCGGAGCGCAATCCTACACGCTTCAGGTGAAGGAGGAGCACGCGGTGGGGCAGGAGCTCCTGTACACCAAAATCCCCCTCCGCCGCGGAGATCGCCTGGCGATCAGGGCCGAGGGGTCCATCACGTTCCCGAGCTACGGAACGACCTTCACGCCGAACGGGAACGCGCAGTACGGGCAGGAAAACAATCTCCCTCTCGGGTGCCTCGTCGGCCGGATCGGGGCGAACGGAAAGATCATCAAGCTGGGGGCCAAGGCGACGCTCACGGCCGATCGGGACGGGGTCTTCTACCTCGGCTACGTGGGGGGGCGCCGATCGGGAGGCGAGGACAACTCGGGGTCCTACAAGGTCACGGTCCAGGTGAACGAAGAATAGGAGACCCGGCATGTCGGGCGGAAAGATCGTCACCATTCAGCGTCACATCATGGAGGAGCAGAGCCTCCATCCGGAGGCGCGTGGCGATTTCACGCGGCTCCTGTGGGATCTCGTCGTGGCCGGAAAGATGATCGCGCGCGAAGTCCGCAAGGCGGGGCTCATCGACATCCTCGGACAGGCCGGATACCAGAACGTGCAGGGCGAGGAGGTTCAGAAGCTGGACGAGTATGCGGAAAAGACGATTTTTCGCGCGATGGACCACGGCGGGCACCTCTGCGTGATGGGCTCCGAGGAGGTGCCGGACATCATCCCGATCCCCGAGAAGTTCCCGAAGGGGCACTACGTGCTCCTGTACGATCCGCTCGACGGGTCGTCGAACATCGACGTCAACGTGAGCGTCGGGACGATCTTCTCCGTCTACCGGAAGAAGACGCCGGGAATCGACGGGACGCTCGACGACTGTCTGCAGCCGGGGACGGAACTGGTGGCGGCGGGGTACATCGTGTACGGTTCGAGCACGATGCTGGTCTACACCACCGGACACGGGGTGCACGGGTTCACGCTCGACCCCAGCATGGGAGAATTCCTGCTGTCGCACGAGAACATCCGCATTCCGCCCCGGGGGAAGATCTACAGCATCAACGAGGGCAATTACAATTTCTGGGACGACGCCACGCGGGCCTACGTCAAGCATGTCAAGCAGATGGACCCGTCGACCGGCCGCCCCTACTCGCTCCGATACATCGGAACGCTCGTGGCGGACGCCCACCGCACGCTGCTCAAGGGCGGCATCTTCCTCTATCCGATGGACTACAAGGACCCGAAGCGGCCTCAAGGGAAGCTGAGGCTTCTCTATGAGGCGAACCCGATGGCGTTCATCATCGAGCAGGCGGGCGGGGCGGCGACGACCGGGACACAGCGCATCCGCGAGATTCAGCCGGCGGCGCTCCACCAGCGGGTCCCGCTGATCATCGGAAGCGCGGATGAGGTGCGCCTGTACGAGCGGTTTGTGCGGGAGGGATCCTCCACGGGGCCCTCGGCCCTGGCGGGGACCCCGGCCGGGCAGAAGGCGGGATGACGTCTCCCGATGCAACCCGAGAGGCGGGATCCCGGTATCAAGCAGGACGCGGCCACGGGGTACAGCAGGGTACCGTCGCCGGCTTCCTTCCTGGTCATTCCGAGCGTCGCGCCGTCGTCCGGCGCGACGGGAGGAATCTGGTTTGAAAAGGCCACTCCCATGCCCTCCTCCCGTCTCCTCGTCGTTCTCCTTGTGATACTCCTCGCGCTGTCGCTCGCCCAGATCGCGGTCATCGCCGGGCTTCGCGACGAGGTCAGCACCCTGAGTGAACGGATGGCTTCGCTGGAGAGGCCCGCGCGTCCCGTGCCCATCCGACCGGCGTCGTCGGCCCCGGAGGCGATCGTCGGCCCGGGGGGGGGCGGGAGGGCCGCGACCGATGACCTGGGATCGACCGACTCGCCGGCGATCTCAGCGTCCGGTGCCCGAACCCCGAATCCCGAGGGGACGGAGGCCAGCGATGCCGACACGGCCGGCGGGGACTCCGCGGCGGGAAAGACTTCCATCTCCCGCGCGGACACCCTGCGGGCCAATCATCCCGATCCCGCCGGTCCCACCGACGAGCAGATCGAGCGGATCGTCGAGAAGACCCTGAGCGCGAAGGGGCAGCATCGCTGGATGGACGACGGAAAGCTGAAGCCCCCGATGAACGAGTATTCGAGGGAACTCGGACTCACCGCCACCCAGGAGGCGGACTTCCTGCGGACTGTGGACGGCGGAAAGCGGGAAGTCTTCGATCTGCTCCGGCTTCCGCGTCCGGACGGGACCTCGCTGGCGGGCGACTTCGTCGACATCTTCAGGAACCCCTCCGGCGACCCGGGTCAGGCCGCCCAGAAGGGGGGCGAGGCGTGGATGAAGCTCTTCAGCGAGAAGGTCCCGGGCCGCGAGACCACCTACATCGCCGAGATCCTGACCGTCCAGGGACGGATGAAAACAGACTTCCAGCGCACCCTCACGCCCGAGCAGATGCAGCGCCACCTCCAGTCGGGCGTCGACCCGCTGGACATCAAGACCGGCTACGACCCGTTCGCGGAGTATCTGGCGGAAGAGTTGAAGAAGTAGGGGAGACTCGCGTGCCGGTGATGATCGAGGACCTGATCCTCTGGCCCCTGGGGTTCCTCTCGCTTGCCGTTCCCGCCACCCTCGCGGTGTGGGTGGGCCTGAGACTCTCCAAGGTTGAGGGCGCCTCCTTCCGCCGATCCGCAGTTTCGGGCAGCGCCATGGCCGCCATGCTGGTGGCGCCCTGGGCCCTGGGACGGCTCTCAGATCTGACCTTTCCCGGGCGCGATCTCGTGAAGTTCCTTGTGCCGGCCCTGTTGATCGGAACCCCCTTCTTCTGGTACCTCGTTCTGCGGGCGGCGTGTCGTGCCCCGCGGGTCAAGGCGGTCGCGTGTGCGGTCTTCTGCGGCATGTGCACTTTCCCTTCGTGCGTTTGCATCGTCAATCTCCACTATCCGCACCATCAACGCTGGGAGAGATACCAGCCTCGCGCCGCCTTCGCCCTCAAGAAGCTGATCGACTGGGAAGTCCGTGCACGCGAACTGGATCTCGACGGCAATGGGACGAAGGACTACTGGACGAGGGATGTGGCGGGTCTGGTCCACCTCGCCACGCAGGGATCGAGTTCATTGGACGGAGATTCCACCCTGGCTCAAGCTGATATTGCTCCGGGAATGAACTACCCGGACTCCCCGCAAGCCCCTGTCCCGCGATTCGGGTATTTCCTGATGGCGATGAAGTTCGACGCTGACGGAAATCCCCTTGTCTCGCCGAATCTGGCGGCGGCGGAGTTTCTTCCCCGCGGTCTGCCGCCTGGAGCATCCACTCACACGAACCGCTTCGCCTTTTGCGCCTTCCCCTCCCATTACGGCAAGAACGTGCTCTTCGGCGACGGGGTGCTGACCTTGATCGTATCGGAGGAGGGGAGGATATGGGCCAAGGACCTTGGGCCCGGGGCACGTGGGGTGGACAGATGGCCGAGCGGGAACATCGAGGAGGCCGGATGGCAGGAGTACATGACTTGGAGTGATGCTCGGTGAAGGGCGCGTCACGCCTTCCCCGAAGGGGGAATCAGCGGGGCCGCCCCTGCAGGGGCCCGCGCGGCCGAAACAGGCTCTTGGTTACCCCCCCGCCCAGGACCTGGCCCGCGTGTCACTGAGGCATGAGTTACGACCTGACCGTTTCCATCCCGAACTCCGGCGATCCGGGGCCAGACTTGGGGGCACCCTCTTCGATCCACAGATCGGGCCGTGCCTCGACGATTCCTCCCTGGAACAGGTGGAGAATGAGTGGATCAGGACCCTCTGGCGATCGAGCTGACACGCAGCTCACCGCCCGTCAAGATCGTCGTCTCCCTCAAACGCCCCCTCGCCATCCTCCCGCATCCGCTCGGCCTGGCTCGGGCCGGAGTCGCCGGGGTGGATGCGCTCGTCAGACGAGGCCGCGGCATCGTCGCCCGACGAAGCCCCGCCGTCCTCGCCCGAACCGTGCCGGGCCACCCATTCGTCGAGGGTCGTCAGCACCTCGCGGGCCTTGGAGCCCTTGTAGTCCCCCACGATCCCGGCCTTGCCCATCATGTCCACCAGCCGGGCCGCCCGCGTGTAGCCGATTTCCAGTCGACGCTGCAGGAGCGATACCGATCCGCGCTGCGTCTCGAGAATGATCCGCACCGCCTTGTCAAAGAGTTCGTCCGTCTCCCCCACTTCGCCGTCGCCGGTCGTGCCGATCTCGAGCAGGCTGGCGTCGAAGACCGGATCGCCCTGTTCCCGCAGGTCCTTCACGACGTCCCGGATCTCCTTGTCCGCCACGTAGGTGCACTGGGCGCGCATCAGGTTGGAGGTCGCCGGATCGAGCCAGAGCATGTCGCCCCGGCCGAGAAGCCGCTCCGCCCCGTTCCGGTCGAGAATGGTGCGCGAGTCGATCTTCGAGGCCACCTTGAACGCGATCCGGGCCGGCATGTTGGATTTGATGAGACCGGTGATGACATCCACCGATGGCCTCTGCGTCGCCAGCACCATGTGGACGCCGACCGCCCGCGACTTCTGGGCCAGGCGCGTGATGAGGCTCTCCACGTCCTTGGCGGAGACCATCATCATGTCGGCGAGTTCGTCGAGGATCACTACCATATACGGCAGGTGCGTCGGCACGTCGGGGGGCTCCTCACCCTCTTCGGTCACGCGCTCGAGGATCTTCTGCGGTCCCAGCGCGTTGAAGGCGTCGATCTTCTTCACGCCCACCCGGGCGAACAGGGCGTACCGCTCCTCCATCACGCGCACGAGCCACTCGAGCACCACCGGCGCCCGCTTCATCTCCGTCACGACGGGGGCCAGCAGGTGCGGGATCTCCTTGAACGCGGAGAGCTCCACCATCTTCGGGTCGATGAGGAGGATGCGGAGGTCGTCCGGCTTCCGCGCGAGGAGCAGGCTCATGATGATCGCGTTGAGGCAGACCGACTTCCCGGAACCGGTGGTGCCGGCGATCAGGAGGTGCGGCATGTCGGTCAGGTCTTTGATGATCGGCACGCCCGCGGCGTCTTTCCCGAGGAAAAGCGGAAGGGCCTGCTTCTGAATGGCGTCGGCGCCGGACCGGCAGAGGTCCTTGAGACGGACGATGTCGGTATAGGCGTTCGGCACCTCGATGCCAATGGTCCCCTTTCCGGGAATCGGGGCGATGATGCGGACGCTCGGGGCCTTGAGGGCGATGGCCAGGTCGTCCGCCATTCCCACGATCTTGTGGACGCGGATGCCCGGCGCCAGCTCGAGCTCATAGAGGGTGACCACCGGCCCCTTCTCGTAGGAGACCACCTTCGATTCGAGATCGAAGTTCCGGAGCGTCCCCTCGATGGTCATCATCCGCTCGGTGAGATCGCGGTCGTCCGACTCCGTGCGGGTCGGCTCCGGTTCATCGAGGATGTCGAGGGACGGGAGCCGGAACACCGTCGCCGGGGCGTGGGCGCTGGCCGGGGTGAACTTGGGCGTCGCGTGATCCGCGGTCGGGGGCGTGCGGGGCGCGGGCGCCGGAGGACGCTGGGGAGGCGTCGCCGGAGCGCGTGGCGGAAGCGACGCCGGGGCGCGCTGCGTAAACGGCGCCGGAGCGCGCTGCGCCGGCGGCGCCGCAACGCCCGCGGACGCAAACTCGATCGGAGCGGCGGCCGGAGCCGGTTTCGTCAGCACG
>JACPTZ010000214.1 GCA_016192525.1 Planctomycetota bacterium | reverse complement strand
GGCAGTATCATGGCGCTGGTTTCGCCATGAGGAGGTCCCGCGCGTGCCCGCTCCCGCCGGTTATCGAACCCAGTCGGACGACACCTCGTTCGAGGCGGAGCAGGTCCAGATCGCCGCCTTCCGGGGGATGTCCATTTCGGAGAAGGCGCGGCGGCTCACGGAAATGTGGCGCGCGGCGGAACAGCTCGCACGTGCCGGGATCAGATCCCGTCATCCGGACTCGACAGCGGAGGAAATACGGCTTCGGATGGCCGCGCTCCGATTCGATCGCGAGACGATGGTCGGGGTCTTCGGCTGGGATCCCGCCGTGAAAGGCTATTGACCGACATGGACGCGGATCCGATCCAGGTCCTTCTCAGGGTGTGCGCGACACTGGAAGGCCTTGGAATCGACTATGTTGTGGGGGGCTCGGTGGCCAGTTCTCTTCTGGGAGAAGTTCGATACACCGCCGACATCGATCTTGTGGCCGATTTTCCCACGGACCGGGTCGAGGCCTTCCTGGACGCGCTCCAGCCGGAGTTCTATGTGTTCCGGGACGCCGTCCGCGCCGCCGTGCGTTCGCACGGATCGTTCAATGTCATCCACCAGGAGCTCCAGATCAAGGTTGATGTGTTCGCGGCCGAGGGGTCGATTTTTGGACCCCACCAGCTGCGGCGAAGAAGTCGCATGACCGTTTCGGAGGAGACCGGAGCGGGGGTCTACGTCTCCAGCCCGGAAGACATCGTCCTCGTGAAACTGGACGGGTACCGGAAGGGCGGAGGGGTTTCCGACCGGCAATGGCGGGACATCCTCGGAGTTCTCAAGGTGCGAGGAGACTCCATCGACAAGGCCTATATGATCTGTCTCGCAGCGGAGGCGTCCCTCACCGGGCTTCTCGATCGCGCCCTTCGCGAAGCCGGCCTCTCAGGGCCCCCGGGAAGCCCCTGAGCGCAGGACTCCGTTCTCCGTTTTTCCGTTTACTCCGTTACTCCTTCACTCTGTTCCCCCATGCCCCTCCGCTTCTACAACACCCTGACGAAACGTCTCGAGGACTTCCAGCCGATCACCCCCGGCGAGGTCCGCATGTACAACTGCGGCCCCACCGTCTACTCCCACGCCCACATCGGGAATTTCCGGGCCTTCCTCTTCGCCGACACCCTCCGGCGGTGGCTCGAATACCGCGGCTTCCGCGTCCGGCAGATCATGAACATCACCGACGTCGGCCACCTCGTCGCCGACGCCGACGAAGGGGAGGACAAGATCCAGGTCGCCGCCCTCAAGCAAAACAAGGCTCCGATCGAAATCGCAAACTTCTACGCGGACGCCTATCTCGAGACCTCCCGTCTCCTCAACTGCCTCGAGCCGGAGCGCCGTCCCCGGGCGACCGAACACATCTCCGAGATGATCGCCATCATCGGGCGGCTCGTCGACAAGGGGTTCGCCTACGTGACGAACGGCGCCGTGTATTACGACGTCTCGAAGTTCCCCGCCTACGGCCGACTCTCCGGCAACACCCGGGAGCAGCTCCTCGCCGGAGCGCGGGTGGAGGTCCATCCCGACAAACGAAGCCCGATGGATTTCGCGCTCTGGAAGCACGACCCGAAGCACCTCATGCAGTGGCCCTCTCCGTGGTCGAGCGGATTCCCCGGCTGGCATATCGAGTGCACGGCGATGTCGACGAAGTACCTCGGCGAGACCTTCGACATCCACACCGGCGGCGAGGACAACATCTTCCCCCACCACGAGTGCGAGATCGCGCAGACGGAGGCGCTCACCGGGAAGACATTTGTCCGGATGTGGATGCACACGCGTTATCTGCTGGTCGACGGCGAGAAGATGTCGAAGTCGAAGGGAAACTTCCATACGGTGCGCGATCTCCTGGAGAAGGGGGTCTCCCCGCGGGTCCTGCGGTATGCGCTGGTGAGCGTCCACTACCGGCAGCCGATGAACTTCACTCTGGAGGGGTGCGAGGCGGCGCGGACGGCGTTGCAGCGGCTGATCGACTTCCGCGACAGGCTCCGGCAGGCCGCAGGCGCCGGGGGAGGCGCCCCGAACGCCGGATTCGAAGCGCTGATGGAGGGGGTGCGGACCGGGTTTGAGGCGGGAATGGACGACGACCTCAACGTCAGCGAGGCGCTCGGCGCCGTCTTCACGTGGGTTCGGGAGGTGAACAAGCTGACGCTCCCGCCGGCCGAGGCCGCCCGGGCCCTCGACTGGCTGGGGAGGGTCGATTCCGCGCTCGGCGTCCTCGGCATGCCCGGGACGCCCGCGGATCCGATCCACGGAACGATCAACGAAGTGGAGATCGGGCGTCTCGTGGAGGAGCGCCAGGCGGCCCGGAAGGCCCGCGACTTCGCCCGCGCGGACGCCATCCGGAAGCAACTCGCCGATCAGGGGATCACGATCGAAGACTCACCGCAGGGAGTGCGGTGGAAGCGAAAGGTCTGACCCGGGCCGTCGCCTTACTTCTCCTCCCACGACACCGGAACGGTGCTCGGCAGCAGGGCCCGCATGACCGCCCGGCCCCGCTCACAGTCTTCCCGGCTGACGCGCGGGTCGTACAGGAACTGGTACCCCTGCGAATCGAGCCAGTCGTAGACGCTCGTCATCGGCACCAGCACCCCGAGGTGGGTGACCGGCATGGAGACGATGGTGTCGTAGACGCAGATCATCGCCGCCACCCCCACCAGGCGCGGCGAGCCCGAGTCGAACACGCCTCCGCCCGAGTTGCCGAAGATCGTCGGCGCGCTCATCATCCAGAACCGTTCCCCGCTCACCTTCTTGTCGAGGCTCACGATCTCTCCCTCCGTCGGAAGCGGGGCGTGGCCGAGCGGGCACCCCACCGCCGTCACCTTGTCGAACACCGCGATCCTCGCAAGTTCTTCCCGGGAGGCGAGCGTTGCCGCCGTCATGGAGGCGTCCCGCCCCCGCAGCTTCAGCAGGGCCAGGTCCTTCTTCGTGTCGTAGGCGATGACGTCGGCCTGGCAGGCGATCGGGGCGGCGCCGTCGGTCGGGTATCGCGTGACCGTCACCGGCGACCGCTTCTCCCGACCGTCTTCCTCGGAGATCGCGCCCGAGACGACGTGGTGGGCGGTGAGGACGTAGGTGTGAACGACGCCGGAGGCCTCGCGCCGGGACCAGAGACAGGTGCCGCCACCCACGGCGCGCGCGTTCTCCACCTTGACCGACGGCCCCAGGAGGGCCCGTCGGAGTTCCTTCGGATCGACGACCACCTTCTGGCGCAGGTCGCCGATCGCCTTGGCGTTGGCGACGCCCATGAAGGCCGCGTTGCCCGCCATTCCCTGCAGCGAGCGGAGCCGGCCGCGGACGTCGGCCGCGACGGTCTGCAGTTCCTCACGGGAGGCGGCCATCCGGCGCTCCCGTTCACGCCGTTCGGCATCGAGGGTGCCGGAGAGCGAGGTGCGCGTTTCCTGGACGTCGGTTTGCGTTCGGCCGATCTCCTCCCGGGTGGCGCGGACATCGGCCCGGACGGTGTCGAGCGAACGCGTTTGCGTGGTGATTTCCTGCGAGAGGGCGGTGAGGTTGGACCGTGTCTCCAGGATCTGGGCCCGGGCCTGATCGAGTTGCCGCGTCGTGAAGTGCAGCTGGAGCTGGAGCGACACCGTGCAGACGGCGACGGTGAGGAGCACGACCATCCATCCCACTCGACTCAGTCCGCGCATGGGGCACCTCTCACTTCGAGGCCGGCGGGCGGCGCCGGTTTTCCCGCGCCAACTGTCGGGCGCGGTTGAAGACGATCGGGGCGACCAGCGGGGGGTGCGCCCCTCGGGCCCGGATGGACCCGTATCGGACCATCCCCCGATAGGCCTCGTTCTTGACGATGAAGGCGAGCGCGGCCCGAGACCAGGTACGGCCATTGGCGCTCGGAATCCCCTCGGCGGAGAGTGCCTCGGCGACCTTGGCCAGAGAGCGCACCCGCAGGTACTCGCGGAAGATCCGCCGGACGACGGGCGCCGTCTCCGGGTCGGCTCTCCAGACCGGCCGCCCGGTGGCGGGATCGAACGACCGCCGATAGCCATAGGGGACCACTCCCCCGGTGACGTTCCCCCGGGCGGCCGCCGCCTGGCGTCCGGCGTGCATTCGGCGGGCGAGAAGTCGGGCGGCCTCGCCGGGCATCAGGGGGTGGGCGGGCAACTGGGCCGGCTGGGGATCCATCTCTGAACCCAAGCCTGAGTAATGGTTTATCATGACTCCATCTCCAAACTGACACCCCTCCATGACACCTGTGGCCGTCTCTCTCTCTCGCCACCTCCATGGATTATATCGGCACTTTGTCAAAAATTATTTATAGTATTTTACAAATAGACTCCAGGTTCGTTGCGGCTCTGTGATCCCGGAGCAACGCACACCCCCTCATCCCGGGCGCTTCCCGCCCGCTGCACCCTGGTGCAGTTGCGCATTTGCGCCATTGCACAAGTCCGCAAGTCGCCCCGACGGCTCATTCCGGGTGGCCGGGCCCCCTTCCCCCTTCAAGCCCCCTCCCCTTCCCGCCGATATACGACCCGGGGGAGCACGCCTCCGCCCGGAGCGTTCCTATGAACATGATCCACAACCCGCTCTCGGACTCGATCCATGCCACGGCCGTCAATGTCGAGCGGCTGATCCAGCGCGACATCCCCCTCCCCTGGCATGCCGAGCCGATCGCGGCGGTGGCCCTGCTGATCGGAGTGGTGGCCCTGCTCTGGGGAGTGCGGTTCTGGAAGAGCGTCCTCGCCGTCACCGGGTTCGCCGTCGGCACCCTTGCCGGGCTCTGCCTGAGGCAGGTGGTCATGCCCACCCCCGGCGGACTCCCGCCCCTCCTCTATGCCCTGCCGTGCGGACTGATCGTCGCGATGCTCTTCTGCTTTCTCGACAAGATCCTGGGCTTCGCCCTCGGCAGCGCCCTGGGACTCGCGCTGGCGATCCCGTGGATCCGTCCCGAGTTCATCCACTCCCAGACCGGAATCTATGTGGCGACCGCCGCGGCCTTCCTCTGCGGTGGATTCCTCGGACTCTTCTTCTTCCGCCAGTTCACCGTCCTCTTCACCTCGACCACCGGGGCCCTCTTCGGCACCTACGGCCTCCATCATCTCTTCTTCACCCGGGTCGATGCCGTCACTCAACAGCCCAATCTCCTCTGGGGATTGACGATGGCCTCGTTCCTGCTCCTGTCCATGTTCGGAATCTGCTCACAGGCACTCTCCCCGGACACTGCGGGTGGACGATCCTCACCCCCGGGAGGCGGAAAGAATGCCCCACCTCCGGCCAAGGCCTGATTCCACTTGCACTTCTGCACCGCTCCGACTATGATACGACTCCATTACAGATGTTCGGGATGCGAACGAACCACTGTCCGGTCATCCCGGACGCTCTTTGGCATCGCCACACTCTGCATCCTGTCGCTCGCTCCCGCGAGGGGACAGGACCCGGCGGGAGTCCTCCCCGAGAGGACGCCGGTTCGACACGATCAGGTGCTCAACGTGTCGATTCAGGATGCGGTGATGATGGCCCTTCGCAACCATCCTGACGTCGAGATCGAGCGGATCAACACCCGCATCCGGGATGCCGAGAGGGGCGAGGCGGAGGGGGAGTTCGACTTCACCACCTTCGTCAACACCGCCTATCAGGAGAACCGCTCCGAGGTCCAGGGCGATCTCTTCAGTTTCCTCTCGCCGAGCACATCGGTCAACTACCAGACCGAGGAGCGGTTCTCGTTTCAGGGGGGGGTGAAGAAGAAGTTCGACACGGGGACCCTCGCCGAGTTCTCGTTCAATTCCGAACGGGTCGCCACGGACCAGTCGGCGTTCTCGCTCCTTTCGTTCGCCTCGCAGAATCCGCAGCTGACGGAGCGACTCAAGTTTGAGGTCACCCAGCCCCTCCTCAGGAACGGCTGGCAGGAATACAACACGGCGAAGATCCGGATCGCCGAGAACAACCAGCGCGGGTCGCGGTACGGCGCGGTCGAGAAGGTCCGGAAGGTCGTCCAGGACGTCGAGCAGGCCTACTGGGAATACGCCTTTGCGATCGAGGAGGCCGACGTCCAGAAGTCGAGCCTTGGGATCGCGAAGGGGCGTCTGGCGCTGGTGCAGGAGGCGGTGACGCTCGGTCGCCTGGACCAGGGCTCGGTGATCGATGCGCAGCTCTCGGTTTCCCAGGCGGAGGAGCAGGCGACCCTGGCGGACTCCACGGTGCGGGCGACGGAGGAGCGTCTCCGCGTCCTGATCCAGCCGATGGGCGCCCCGGTGACGGGCGGCTATCTGGTGCGGCCGATCGAGCGTCTGCCGGGGATGTCGGAGCGGCCGATCCCGCCCGGAAGCCTGTCCGACGTCTACAGCCGCCGTCCCGATTTCCAGCAGGCGGAGATCGACGTCCAGAACGCGAGGATCTCCATCGAGCAGGCATGGAACCAGCTCCTGCCGCAGCTCGATCTGAAGGGTTCGTACTCGATGATCGGCGTGGACGAGGACATGGGGTCCGCCACGCAGGACATGTTCACCGGGGAGACGTACGAGTGGCGCGTGTCGCTGGTGCTGGAGTATCCGCTCGGCAACCACGCCGCCAAGAACCGGTATCGCAAGGCGCTCTGGCAGTACACCCAGTCCAGGGTGCGGCTCTCCGCCCTCTCGCGTCAGATCTCGCAGGAGGTTTCGGAGGGCGCCCGGAGCGTCGCGGACGCGATCGAGCGATACGCCGGGGCGCGCCGGACCGCGATGCTGGCGGAGGCGAGGCTGGCCGTCGAGATGGACCGGCTCGATCTCGGCAAGACCGCGCTCGAATTCGTCCTCCAGGCCCAGGGGGAGCTGGCCCGGGCCCGGGCGGAGCGACTTCGCCAGGCGCGCGAATACCAGAAGGCGCAGGTTCGCCTGCGAACGGCCCTCGGGACGACGCTTGAGGGCTATCCGATCCAGATGCCGTAGCCCTGCCGCGGGGCCCCCGCGGCCCGAGCGCCCCGGACGGGCGACCCGCGGAAGGCCGAGATGGGCGCGACGGAAGAACAGGTCGTCCCTCCCGCCGGCACCATCGCCGCCGAGGCCGCGCACTCCTCCTCCCTCGGCCACCTGATCGAACAGACCTTGGGGGTCGATCTCCGTCACCTGGCCGAACGGTTCCTCACCACCGTCCTCGGAGCCGCCCGGGCCGAAGCCGGGTTTATCCTCTTCATCCGCGAGGGGCACGCCCGGGTCGGCGCGGCCCGCGGGTATGAGGCGCAGGTACTGAATTCGCTCACCTTCTCCTTCACGCCCACGGTCCGGACCGTCTCCTTCGTCGAGGCGGTGAGCAGCGGCGCGCTCCCCGAGGCCTGGAAGACCCACGCGTTCCTCTACGTTCCGCTCGCGCTCCGCGATACGATGCACGGCGCCGTCTTCGTCCGTCTCGAATCGGGCCGGATCGCCGACGCCGAGCGGCAGGCCCTTCTCGAGTTCTGCCACCTCGGCACCCTCACCACCGCCTCGATCGGGCTCCTCCGCTCGATGGCGTTCGACCTCGCCACCGGAGTGCATTCGCCGAACCATTTCCACACCCGTCTCGAGGAGGAGGTGGCCCGCGCGAGCCGATATCACCGCAAGCTGGCGGTCGGATATATCGAGATCGACCGCTATCACCTGATCCACGAACTTTCCGGCGCCGCGGTCACCACCGCGATCGCCAAGACCCTCGCCAGCCTCCTTCGCGATTCGCTCCGGAAGGTGGACATCGTGGGACGGACGCAGGAAGACGTTTTCGCGATCCTGCTCCCGGAAACCTCCACGAAGGTGGCCCGGACGATCGTCGAGCGGATCGCCCAGAGGATCTCCAGCCTCGAATTCGCCGAGGCCGGACAGAAGATCGAGGTCTCTCTCAGCATCGCCCTGCTCGCGGTGCCGGACGACGTCGCCGACGTCCCCACGCTCCTCGAGCGCTCGAACGAACTCCTCTCCCGGGCCCGGCGCGACGGCGGAAACCGCATCGTGGAGGCTGAAGCGGGGGGGATGCCGGAGAGCGCCCCGGACCGGTCGGGCGCGGACGACATCGAGCACATGGTTCTGTCGCGCGAGGGCCGCACCCTCCTCGGACTCGTCACCCGGATGGTCCGCGGCACCGGCCTCAGCATCTCGCACTTCCTCGATCACATCCTGGCCACGCTCGTCGAAATCGCCCACGCCAAGAAGGGGATGTTCTCGCTTCTCGACGCGCAGGGGAAGCCGGACCCCGCGCTGACCCGCTACTACGGACGCGCGGTCCAGCCGGATCGGGCGGTGATCGAGAAGGTGCTCCGCGAGCGGAAGACCCTGGTGTACACCGAGGCGAGCGATCCGTCGCCCGACGGGACCCGGACCGGCGTGGCCCACGCGGTCTGCGCGCCCGTCATCTACGACCAGCGTCCGCTCGCCGTCGTCTACCTGAAGGGCGACCCGTCCGCTCCGCGCACCCTCCCGGAGGAGGTCTCCTTCGTTGAGGCCTCCATCGCCTACCTTGCCGGCCCGATTCACAACGCGATGCTCTTCACGCAGCAGAAACAGGAACTCTCGCAGGTCCGGGAGGAGCTGGCCTCGAGCATCGCCCAGCTTAAGACCAAGTACTCCTACGCCAACATCATCGGCCGAAGCGCGCCGATGAGCCGGATCTTCCAGATTCTGGATAAGGTCGTGGAGTCGCACCACCCGGTTCTGATCCAGGGGGAAAGCGGGACCGGGAAGGAGCTGGTCGCGCGGGCGATCCATTACAACGGACCGCGTCGCGAGAAACCGTTTGTGGCCGAAAACTGCGCCGCGCTCCCCGGGACCCTCCTCGAAGCGGAGCTCTTCGGCTACGTGAAGGGGGCCTTCACCGGCGCCGTGGGGGACAAGAAGGGGCTCCTCGAGGTGGCGAACGGGGGCACCTTCTTCCTCGACGAGGTCGGGGAGATGAGCCTCGAAATGCAGACGAAGCTCCTCCGCGTCCTCGAGGAGAAGGAGTTCCGACCGCTCGGGGGACGGGAAACCATCCGCGTGGTCGACATCCGGCTCATCTCGGCGACCAACCGGGACCTCCGCCGGATGATCCAGGAGAACACGTTCCGGGAGGACCTTTACTACCGCCTCAACGTGGTGAAGATCGATCTGCCGCCGCTCCGCGAGCGGAAGGAAGATGTCCCGCTCCTCGTCGACCACATCCTCGAGGAGATTGCGAGGGAGACGAACGCCCCGAGGAAACGACTCGACCCGGATGCGCTGCGGCTCCTCCTCGCCTACGACTGGCCCGGAAACGTGCGCGAGCTGGAGAATGTCATCAAGAACGTCTGCGTCTTCTCGGAGGGGCCCGTGCTCGACCGCAACTCGTTCGCCCACCTCGACCGCCTGCGCGGCGAGGTGGCCGCCCCGGCCTCCCTCCGGCTTCCCCCCTCGCAGGAAACCTACAAGCGGCTGCAGGCCGAACTCGAGGAAAAGGAGCGCGAGTTCGTCCTTCGAATATTGCAGCAGACCGATTACAACAAGCTCCAAGCCGCCCGGCTTCTGGGGGTGACCCGACCCGCCTTCTACCGGATGCTCAAGCGGCTCGACATCCGGACTTAGAGCGCCTGTTAGAATGAACTTGTCATCCTGAGCTTCGCCCGCCTCCGTTTGGCGGCCCTGAGCGCAGCGAAGGGGAAGGATCACCAACTCAGTGCTCAGCCGGTTCCAGACTGGTGATCCTTCGGCCCCGCAGCACGTGCTGCGGGGCGGCCTCAGGATGACATGCTAAGGCGGTCATTCTGATAGGCGCTCTTAGAGACTATCTCAGAACCCGCCGGCCCCGAGTAGCCCCGTAGCACGTGCTACGGGGCTACTCGGGGCTATAGTGTTCTATTCATGAATAATCCCGGGCTGGCGAACCGCCAACCCCCGCGTCCGACAAACCTGTCATCGACCTCCACCTCGCTCCCCACGGTGCTCGCCCTTCGGCCAGTAGGCCAACCCTGACCGCGCCACGGACATCGCAACCCAGGCTTGGTGTCCGAGGAGGCGGTACTACACAACATTTAATATGCACAGGGGTTACAGAGTGCATCTGCCACGTGTAGGGGAACGGCATCGCAGATGGGCGGCTCATCCACGATCAAGTTGTAACGGTGTCAGAACAGTCATGTCCCTTGACAGATTAGCAAAGACTCTTGCATATATCATCACAATATGTTCACATACAATAAGTTATGACAATACCGTCGTACAAAGACGTGCTGGCACTTGGATTGCTTTTCAACGCACCATCGCAGGCTCGGGCACTCATAACCATCCATCAAGGAGCAGAACATGTCGAAGAAGACCAAGGCTGGGCTGACGCTGGGGGCTCTCTCGCTGGGTCTGGTGGGCGCGAATGTACTGGCGACGCCGCAGCTGGCGTGGTTCCTCGATCAGGACATGGGAACCTTCGTGCAGATCGGCCAGACGGTCGGCAGCGCTCTCGCCGCCGCCTTCGGCAGCTCCTGGTTCGAGCTGATCGGGGTCGTCCTGTTCGTCGCGTAGTCGGGATCCTTCGACACAGGAGACGAACATGACGAAGAAGACCAAGGCTGGGCTGACACTCGGGGCTCTCTCGCTGGGTCTGGTGGGCGCAAATGTACTCGCGACCCCGCATCTGGCGTGGTTCCTCGATCAGGATATGGGGACCTTCCTGCAGATCGGTCAGTCGGTGGGAGTGGCCCTCGCGCACGCGTTCGGCAGTTCCATCTTTGAACTGCTCGGGATCGTGCTCTTCGTCGCGTAGTCCGCAGGAATAGCAACATCAAGGAGAGGCGGCCGACATGGCCGCCTCTCTTTTTTTGTCCGCTTCGGCCGCGGAGGGTAGAATCCGGCCATGCCTCCTTGCTCCGAAGTCGAGCCTGAACGCCTCCTCTGGGGGCGGGCCCTGGGGGGCGCGGCCCTGCTGATCGGGATCGGATTCGCGGTCGGATGGACGGCCGCGATGACGGGGTGGCTTCCCAGCCAGGCCTATCGCGACACCCCGGGCACGGTGGCCGCGATCCGGGGCCGACTGGAAATCCCCCCCCTCGAGACCGGCTGGAGCATCCTCTCAAACAACCTGAAGGTGTTCGCCGTCTACCTCGCCGGCGCCGTGGCCCTTGGTCTCCCGTCGATCGTCAGCCTCCTCTGGCTCGGGTTTCAGATCGGGGCGTTCTTCCTGGGCGGCCCCCTCTACGCGGGGACCCCGCCGGAGATCGTCTGGTCGGTCTTCCTCCCCCACGCCGTTCTGGAGGTTCCCGCCTTTCTGTTGAGCGGCGCCCTCGGCCTTCGGACGCTCCAGTCGTTCCTCCGGTATCTGGGGAAGGGACCGTTCCTCACGGCGGCCGATCGTCGCGCCCTCCTGGGGGGAGCCGGCCTCGCCGCGCTGCTTCTGGTCCTGGCTGCCGTCGTGGAAGCCACGCTCACCCCCTGGTGCGCGCGGGCGGCCCTCGCGGCCGCCGGTTATTGACGCCCCCCCGCCCCCGTGCTACCATTCCGCATCCCACCGGAGCCCCCCCCCGTGATGGACTGCTGGCGCCTTCTCACCGAACCGCTGACGTACACCCGCGAGCATGACTCCCGGGAATTCCGGGTCGCGGCCGCGGCGGGGATCTTCTCCGGTTTTCTGATCATCACCCTGCTCTCCACCGGGATCGTCTTCTCCAAGATCCAGGGAACGCTCCCCGAATTCGTGTCGGAAGACGTCAAGAAGTGGAACACCCTGTCGTTCGCCATGAGCGGAGGGGCCCAGGTCTTCGGTGGAATCCTCTTCTGGTTTGTGGGGACCGGCATGCTGGCCTGCATGAGCATCCTCATGGACGGAGCGGGAGAATATCGAAAGCTGCTGGAGCTGACCGGATACGCCCAGCTGCCCATGCTCCTGTTCGCCCTCCTCGGCTTCGTCTTTGCCGTCACCTATTCCCCCACGCTGCATATCGACGTGACGGCCACCACGCCGATCGAGGAGATGAAAATCGCCTTTCGAAAGGGGATCGACGCCGAATTCGGCCAGCTCAAGTTCCGTTTTCTCGAGGCCATCAAGCTCGGATGCTCCCTCTGGACCATGGTCCTGAGCGTGATCGCCCTGAAGTTCACGAACCGGCTCACCTGGGGCAAGAGCGTGGTCGCCCTGGTCAGCTTCGTGTGCTTCTACGGGATCATCGAGTACTTCAAGCGCCGCTTCCTGATGGTGCCCGTCTGACATGAAGAAAGCGCTCCTCATCGTCGGTCTCGCCGCCGCCCTCATCGGCATCGTCTACCTCAACCTCTCGCAGGCCGGCACCAGCAGTCCGTTCGATTTCGGAACGACCTCGGCCGCCACGGTCAAGACCGTCGCGGCGGAGCGGCGGTCGATTTCCGCCCGCGTCACGGCTCCGGGCCGGATCGCCGCCGCCCAGAGGATCGAGATCTACTCCAACGTCCCCGGCCAGGTGGAGTCGATCCTCGTGGCCCCGGGCGACACCGTCACCGCCGGTCAGCCCCTCCTCAAGCTCACCTCGAAGAAGCTGGACACCGAACTCCGTCGCGCCCAGATCGCCCGCGAACGCGCGGCCTCGGATCTCGAGGAGGCGGCCACCAACCTGGAGAGCGCCAAGGGCAGCTACGACTCCAAGGTCCGTCAGGCGCAGATCTACAGCGAGGCCAAGGGGGCCCACGACCAGGCCGTGATCAACGAGCGGCTGGCGCAGGCCAAGATGGAGCAGGCCAGGCGGACCTGGGACAAGTGGAAGGGGGCCGGCGCCAACATGCCGGGTCAGGAGGTCTGGCAGGCCAAGAACGCCTTCGAGAACGCATCGATCGAGTTCGACCTCGCGAAGAGCCGCACGGAGGCGGCCAAGGCGAAAGTGGATTCCGTCACCCTGGCCTCGCAGGACGAGATCGACTCGTTCAGGGCCAAGTACGAGGCCGCCCGGTCCCGACACGAGAGCATCTCCAAGAGCGCCAAGGAGGCGGCGGAGTCGCTCGGCCTCGCCCAGCAGGAGGTCGACAAGCTCACCATCCACACTCCGATCGGAGGGACCGTCACGCGCGTCACCGTCGTCGTCGGCGAATTCGTGACGCCGGGGGCCATGAACTCGCCGGGAACCGTCCTCGTGACCGTCGCCGACCTCGGGACGCTCATCGTCGAGGCGGATGTGGATGAGACCGACGCCCTCTCGGTGAAAAACGGACAGAAGGCGAGCGTCACCTGCGATGCCCTCCCCGATTTTCAGTTCACCGGGCAGGTGGTGGAGGTGGCGGGCGCCGGGCAGAAGGAGAGCGGGAGCGAGATCGCGGTCTTCCTCACCAAGGTCCGGCTCGAGTCGCGCGGCGAGGAGATCAAACGTCTGCGTCCCGGGCTCTCCGCACACGTTGAAATCGAAACCGCCACGCACTCGAGTGCGCTCGCCGTCCCGCTCCAGGCGGTGGTGGAACGGGCGGATTCTGCAGCCGCCGGGGGAAAGAGCGAGTCCCGGGTCCCGGTCGTCTTCGTCGTCTCCGGTTCGCGCGTCTCGAAGAAGCAGGTGCGCACCGGTCTCAGCGACGACACCCACGTCGAGATCCTGCAGGGGATCTCGGCGGGAGACGAAGTGGTGGTCGAACCCTTCCGGGCGCTGGACCGGCTCCAGGACGGGGACCGGGTGAGCGCGACCCGTCTCAAGTGACAAGGCGCCATGAGCGACTCCGTCATCTCTCTGGACGACGTCCGCAAGGACTACCCCATCGGGACGGGCGTCGTGCAGGCCTTGCGGGGGGTGAACCTGGAGGTTTCCCCGAACGAGTACGTGGCGGTGATGGGCCCTTCCGGCTCGGGAAAATCGACAATGCTGCACATTCTTGGCTGCCTCGACACCCCCTCGTCGGGCTCGTACCGGCTCGATGGCGTGGAGGTGAGCGGCATGTCCGAGATCGAGCTCGCCTCCATCCGGAACCGCAAGGTCGGCTTCATCTTCCAGTCGTACAACCTGCTGCCGCGCATGACCGTCCAGCAGAACGTGGAGGTGCCCCTGGTCTTCAGCGGGCACTCCGACCGATCCCGGGTGGCCCAGCGGCTTCTCACCTACGTCGGGCTCGGCCACCGTCTCGATCATCGACCCAACCAGCTGAGCGGTGGCGAGCAGCAGCGCGTGGCCATCGCGCGGGCCCTGGCGAACAGCCCCTCGATCATCCTCGCCGACGAACCGACGGGGAGCGTCGATTCCCTCACGGGCCAGAAGATCATGGCCCTGCTCGGGGCGCTCCACAAGGAAGGGCATACCATCGTGATCGTCACCCACGACGAAACCGTGGCGCGTCAGACCGAGCGGATCATCCGCATCCGGGACGGACAGATCAAGAAAGAGGACCTGATCGTGCATCTGTAGAACCGGGGACCCTCCATGCTCGTCGCCGATTCCGTCCACGCCGCCGTGAGCCAGATCCGGGCCAATCTCTTCCGGTCGGTCCTGACCACGCTCGGCATCGTCATCGCCGTCATGGCGGTGATCGCGGTCGTTTCGATCCTGCAGGGCATGACCGCCTACATCACCGGTTTCATCCAGGGAATGGGCTCGGACGCCCTCTGGGTCACCCCCTACGTTCCCCCGACCGCCTCGGCCGACAAGATCGGACGGGTTGAACTGACGGTCGACGACGCCGAGGCGATTCGCAAGCACTGTCCTTCGATCGTCCGTCTCACGCCGCTCATGCAGGGCAACGCGGATGTCCTCTGGCGCGGGCAGGAACTCTCCGTCCAGGTGATCGGCGCGTCAACCGAGTTTCAGGACATCCGCAACTGGTACGTGGACGCGGGGCGGTACTTTCAGGAGCTTGATCTCTCGTATCGCAAGATGGTCTGTGTGCTCGGTCGCGATACGATGAAGAAGCTGGGGGCCGGGCCGGAGGTCATCGGACAGCGAATCCGGGTCGACAATCGCGTCTACCGGGTGATCGGTCTGCTGGAGCGGAAAGGCAGCTTCTTCGGAAACAGCATGGACGACATCGTGCTCATCCCGTTCACGACGGCCACGAAGGTTTACGGGAGCCGCGCCGCCCGGCGGATCGCCGTGCTCGCCCAGGCGGCGAATGCGGAGGCCACGGCCGACGCCGCGGCCCAGGTTCGGACCCTGCTCCGGTCACGCCACCATCTCACCACGGAACAGCCCGACGATTTCCAGGTGGCCACCCAGGATCAGATGCTGGACTTCTTCGACAAGGCGAGCCGGATCGCCACCATCGTGCTGGCGGGGATCGTGGGGATCTCGCTCCTGGTGGGCGGGATCGGGATCATGAACATCATGCTGGTCTCCGTCACGGAGCGGACGCGGGAGATCGGCATCCTGAAGGCGCTGGGCGCGCGCCCGAAGGACATCCTGCTCCAGTTCCTGCTGGAGGCGACGATTCTCTCCCTGTTCGGCGGGCTCGTCGGGATCTTCCTCGGCTACGC
This sequence comes from Planctomycetota bacterium, assembly GCA_016192525.1. GTDB lineage: Bacteria > Planctomycetota > MHYJ01 > JACPTZ01 > JACPTZ01 > JACPTZ01. Next base: position 73,813 of record JACPTZ010000214.1, on the reverse strand, counting down.
CGTGGGCATCGGCGTCTCCGCCTTCTCCCCCCTTCCCCCGACGCGGGTCCCGCTGTGGGCCGTGGCGCTCAGCTTCTCCTTCTCCGGGCTCACGGGCGTCTTCTTCGGCCTCTACCCGGCCGTCAAGGCGGCGCGTCTCCACCCGATCGAGGCTCTGCGGTTCGAGTAGCTCAATCCCCGGTGGCCTCCTCGATCGCCTCCGCCGTCACGCCCACGAGCAAGTCAATCTGCTTCTTCGAGATGGAGAGCGGCGGCATGAGCACGATGACGTCCCCCAGCGGACGAAGGAAGACGCCGAATGTCCGGGCGACGAGAATCACCCGGTGACCCATCCGCGCCTTGAACGGGTAGGGCCTGCCGGTCTTCCGATCGTCGACCAGCTCGATCCCCACCATCAGCCCGCACTGTCGGATTTCGCCGACATGGCGGAGCGGGGCGATCTCCCCGGCGAGACGTCGTCGCAAATGCCCGACGAGCGCGGGCAGCCGCTCCAGGGTGCCGCGGCGGCGGAATTCCGCCAGCGTGGCCCGCGCCGCGGCGCAGGCGAGCGGATTCGCCGTGTAGGTGTGTCCGTGGTAGAAGGTCCGCTTCTCCTCGTACCCGCCGAGAAAGGCGCGATAGATCCGCTCCGTCGTGAGCGTGGCCGCGAGCGGGAGATAGCCCCCGGTCAGTCCCTTCGCCACGGTCATCAGATCGGGCGTCACCCGCTCGTGATCGCAGGCGAACATCTTTCCGGTCCGGCCGAAGCCGGTGGCGACCTCGTCACAGACGAGGAGCGTGTCGTACCGATCGCACAGCCGCCTCACCCCGCGCACGAACCCCGGCGGCTGCGTGAGCATCCCCGCGGCCCCCTGGATGAGCGGTTCAATCACGACGGCCGCAATCCCGCGCCCGTGCTTCCGCAACACCTCCTCCATCGCCCGAAGGGCGGCGACGCGGCATCCCTCCGGCCACGAGACTCCCCGCGTTCGATACGCGAGCGGTGGCGGGACCTTCCAGGTCCGAAAGAGCAGCGGGCGGTACGCGGCATGGAAGAGGTCGAATCCGCCCGCGCTCACCGCCCCGATCGTGTCCCCATGATAGGCCTCGCCGAGGGTGAGAAAGCTGTTTCGGGCCCGACGGTCCGCCGCGCCGGCGTCCGGCGACTGGCGCCAGAACTGGAAGGCCATTTTGAGCGCGATCTCCATGGCGGTCGAGCCGTCGTCCGAATAAAAGACCCGGCGGAGGCCGCGCGGGGCGATCCGGAGGAGTTCCTCGGCGAGGGCGATCCCGGGCTCGTGAGATGAGCCGAGAAACGTGCTGTGGGCGAGGCGGTCGAGTTGACGCCGGATCGCCCGGTCGATCGCAGGAACGCGATGACCGAAGATATTGCACCAGAGGGAGGAGATGCCGTCGAGGTAGCGGTGACCGTCGGAATCGACGAGCCAGCACCCGCCACCGCTTTCGAAGATCGGGAACTCCTCACCCTCCCAGCCGCGCTGCTGGGTGAACGGGTGCCAGAGGACGCGCCGGTCGCGGCGTCGGAGGGATCGGGAGCGGGGGGTGTCGGGCACCATCGGTTGTGTTCCCCACGACCGCACGGTCACTCTGAACCGCCTCGCCCGCGGAACTCCTGCATGGCGCGGAAGAGCGTCCGCAGGTCTTCCTCCGTGTGCGCGGCCGAGAGCGAGATCCGGAGCCGGGCCGATCCGCGCGGGACCGTGGGGTGTCGGATCGCCGGAACGTAGCATCCGGCGGCCAGGAGCGCCTCTGCGACGGCCACCGCGGCCGCCTCGTCTCCGATGAGCACCGGCAGGATCGGCGTCTCCGTGCCGGTCAGCCGGCAGCCCATCCCGCGCAGTTCATCCACGACGCCCCTCTGGTTCGCCCACAGCCGGTCGCGGCGTTCCGGCTCCCCGTCGAACAACTCAAGCGCCCGCCGGTTTGCGGCGCAGAGCGCCGGCGGCGGGGCCGTCGTGAAGATGAACGGGCGCGCCCGGTGGATCAGGAACTCAACCACCGTCGCCGAGGCGGCCGAGAATCCCCCCACGCTCGCCGCCGCCTTGCTGAACGTGCCGAGGGTGACCGGAATCTCGTCCGCCACCCCGAGGTGCTCCGCCGCCCCCCGCCCCTTTCGTCCAAAGACGCCGGTCGCGTGGGCATCGTCGACCACAAGCGCGGCGTCATGCCGCCGGGCGATTTCGACCAGTTCCGGAAGCGGGGCCAGATCCCCGTCCATGCTGAACACGGAGTCCGTCACGATCATCCGCCGGGTTCCCCTCCTCTGCGCGTCGGCGAGGCGCGCGTTCAGCGCGGCCATGTCGCGATGCGGGTAGACGAACACCTCGGCCCGGCTCAGCCGGCAGGCATCGACGAGGCTGGCATGATTCAGGGCATCGGCGCAGATCAGCGATCCGGCCTCGGAGAGCGCCGTCAGGGTTCCGAGATTCGCCATGTACCCGGAGGGGAAGAAGAGCGCGCCCTCCGTCCCCTTGAATCGCGCGATGTCCGACTCCAGACCGTTGTGCCACGGAGTGGTTCCGGCGAGGAGACGCGAGGCGGCGGGCCCCCATCCTCCGGCCTCTTCGGCCGCGGCGCGCGCGGCGGCGGCAAGGCGCGGATCGCGTCCCAGTCCGAGGTAGTCGTTGGATCCGAAGTTGATCGCGGGCCGGCCGTCCAGGGTTCCGCGCATTCCCTCCGTGGGGATCCAGGTCCGGAGCGTGCGACGGAGCCCGCGACCGGCGAGATCGAAGAGCGCGTCAGCGCAGAAATGGAGCGGGTCCGGAGGCGGCATGGCGGCTATCTTATTCGGCGGCGCGCCTCCCGCGGAGGGAAATTCACCGGGCGCGGCGCCGTCGGCGGGGGGGCGCCCGAACCCCCCGCTTCGACATGAGAAGATCGAAGTGCGTAAGGTCGGTCATGAGCGGAGTGACGGAGATGTACCCGGCCCGGAAGGCGTCCTGGTCGAGCAGGAGCTCGGGCCGATACCGGGCCGTCTCGGCCCGGCCGGCGCGCGGTACCGGAGGTGGATCGGCCTGGTACCAGAAGTAGGGCCGGCTTCGGGGATCGGTCCCCCGGACGAACCGGTCGCGGCGAAGGACGTTGTCCATCCGCGTCCAGGCGACTCCCGCCGCCTTCCCCGAGGGCCGGGCCGGGATATTGACGTTGAACGCCGTCCCGCGGCCGGCGAACTCGCGCGCCAGTTCCCCCACGAGGTCCCGGACCTGCCGGGCCGCCCGGACGAAGTCCGGCTTGGCGGAGTACTCGAGCGAGAGCGCAATGCCGGGCACCCCGGACATCGCCGCCTCCAGCGCCGCCCCCACGGTCCCGGAGTAGAAGACATTCACGCCGAGATTCGCGCCGTGGTTGATCCCGGAGACCACCACCTCCGGAAGTTCGGGGCAGAGCTCCGCGAGAGCCAGTTTGACGCAGTCGACCGGCGTCCCCTCGATCGCCACGCTCAGGGGGGGGGCGGTGCCGGTTCCGCGGTGAACGACGAGGGGGCGGAAGAGGGTGATCGCCTGGGAGATGGCGCTCTGCTGGCTGAGCGGGGCCACGATGGTGAGCGGGCCCATCCCCCGGAGCTCGCGGGCGATGGCCTCGAGGCCCGGGGCGTCATAACCGTCGTCGTTGGTGAGGAGGATGCGCAAGGGAAACCGGGATGGGGGTCACGCGTCCAGATCGACGATCCCGCCCTTTCCCTTCTCCGTCGGCCGTTCCGGGACGGGGGCGCCGGGTGGATTCGCGGACGCCGGCGCCGGGCGGGCCTGGCGCTTTCGCTTCCGGGGATACGGTTCCTTCCGGAATTCCTGCTCCCGCACCCGCTGGTCGGTCGCGGCCTCGGGGGGCGGCACCTGCTCCTGGGCGAGCTTCTCGACGTCCTGGGTGCGGGCGGCCGCGGCGGCCTGCGCCGTGCGGTCCTGCATCAGCAGCAGGTTCTGCACGTAGAGCGCATACTCCGCGTTCGTCATCGTCTGCTGCAGATTCGGTGAGGCGATCGTCATGACCGGGGCCCTCCACGGTCGGCAACCGGCGGCCCCATGGGCGCCTCTTCGGGCGCCCCTGTTCGGCGCTGCTTCCGCAGCGCGCTCCAGGCGCAGCTTCCGCAGCGTACTCCAGGCGCAGCTCCGCGACGCCCTCCGGCCCATCCCGCGCTACGTCAGCTCCTGGCTCATCTTCTTCAACTGGTGCCGGAGCCTCAGCATCACGCGCGAGTGAATCTGGCACACCCGGGACTCCGAAAGCTCCAGGGTGGACCCTATTTCCTTCATCGTCAATTCCTCATAGTAGTATAGCAGCAAAATGAGCCGTTCCTTCTTCGTCAGATGCTTGGTGATGAATTCCACCATCTCCCGCTTCTGGATGTCCTCCGTCGGACCGGGCTCCTGCTTGTCCTCGAGGACCTCCATCGACCCGCCGCCCCCCTCCTCGTCCTCCTCGCCCGTCCACTTCGCGCTCTGGGAGAGAATGGCGGCGGTGCTGACCTCCTTCACCATCTCGTCGTACGATTCGAGTGAAACCCCAAGCTCTCTCGCGAGTTCCGTGTCCGAGGGGGCGCGACCGTGCCGGGCCTCCAGTTTCGACACGGCCCGCTCCAGTTTGTGCGCCCGCTGCCGGACCAGGCGTGGGACCCAGTCGAGCGCGCGGAGTTCGTCGAGGATCGCGCCCCGGATCCGGTTCGTGCAGTAAGTCTCGAACTTCACCCCGCGTTCGATGTCGAACCGGTCGATGGCGTCCACCAGCCCGAAGATGCCGGCGCTCGTCAGGTCGTCCACGTCCACGCTGTGCGGAAGCTTCACGAAGAGCCGCTCGGCCACGTATTTCACGATGGGGAGGTGTTCTTCGATGAGGATGTTGCGGAGCGTCGTGTCGCCGGTTTTCTTGTACTGGCGCCAGATCCGCTGCATCTCTTCCTTGGATCGCTTCGCCACTCGACGCTCCCATCAAGGGGTCAGAGGGGTTTCGACGCCGCGGCCGTCACGGGCGCCGCCATCGCCGGGGCGGCCGGGGACGATACTCCCGGCAGCGACCCCGGATTCGTCGCCGGCGGCCCCGGGGCCACGGCGGTCGCACCCGCCGGTAGGGGAGCCGCCGGCACGGCCCCGGCCGCCGGCTTCGGTCCGGTTTCAGAACCCACCACGCGGATTCCGGCTGATCCGACGACCCATCCGAGCAGAATGAATCCGGCCATCGCCAGCGCCGCGCGGAGCAGGATCACCCCCAGCGAAATCTCCACCCCCTCGCTCTTCTGAAGCAGACCGAGGCCGCACATCACGACAAAGGCGAAGATCCCCATCACCGCGCTGAAAAGACGCGTCACAACGCCGCTCCTCCATCCTCACGTCGCCGGGGCCCGGAAGGCCTCCCAGACCCGGGCGAAAAAACTGCGCTCCGCCGACGGCCCCGCCGGAACGGCCGATTCCTCGCCGCGGGGACCGAACGCCCGGCCGGCCATCTCCCGCAGCGCATGACTCACCGGGGCATCTGGACAGGCGAGCAGGAACGGCTGCTTTCGCCGGACCGAGGACGGGACGGCCGCATCCCGCGGGAGCCAGCCCAGCGGCTCGACGTAGAGGTTCAGGAACCGCTCCGCCACGGTCCGGAGACCGGCCGCCACCCGGTCGGCCTCCACCCGGTGCTCCGCGCAGTTGACGCAGACAAAAACCGACCCCGGCACGTCCCGCTGCGCCAGCATCTTCAGCATGGCGTAGGCGTCGACCAGGGCGGTCGGCTCCGGGGTCGTCACCAGCAGGATGTCGTCGGCCGCGCCGACGAAGGCGAGGACATTTTTCGATATTCCGGCACCGGTGTCAATGATCAGGAACTCGGCCTGCCTCTGGAGTTCCTCCAGCCCGGAGAGAAGCCGCTCCCGCTCGACGTCTCCGAGATTCGCCAGGCGTTCGATCCCCGAGGCGCCGGGGACGATTTTGAGCCCGCCCGGCCCCGCCACACAGGCCTCCGACAGGGAGGCGCGACCCGCGATGACGTGGGAGAGATTCACCCGGGCGTGGACGTCGCAGAGGACATCGACGTTCGCGAGGCCGAGGTCGATGTCGATCAAGATCGTCCGGCGTCGCGCCAGGGACGCCGCCAGGGCGAGATTCAGCGCGACGTTGGACTTTCCGACCCCGCCCTTACCCGAGCAGACGGCCAGCACCCGCGCCGGGCGCGTGGTCTGCCGGGCCAGAAGACGAAGCCCTTCGGCCTGATCCATGTTCGATTCCGTCTCCGCAGATCATGCTCACCAGTCGTTCGCGATCCGCCGGCTCGATGTCCGCCGGGACCCCCTGTCCCGTCGTCACGTACGAGACCGACGACCGCACCTTTTCCAGAACGTCGAGAATGAGGCCGAAACGAACCGCCTCGTCGAGTTTCGTGAGGATGATGTTGTCGATCCGGCAGCAGCCGAAACGCTCCACGACGTCATACAGCACGTCGAGATTGGAGGTGACGGAGAGGACCAGGTGAATCTCGTCCGGCTTCGCGACGTCGATGAAGTGCTTCAATTCGCGCAGGTGATCGGCGTTCCGCTGGGCGCGCCCGGCCGAGTCGATCAGGACGAGGTCGAAGCGGGCGAACTCGGCGACGGCGGCGTTCACCTCCTCGGGCGTCTTGGCGATCCGGAGCGGGATGCGGGCGATGTCCGCCATCTGCGACAGCTGCTCGGTGGCCGCGATCCGGTACGTGTCCATCGTGATCAGCCCCACCCGTTTCTGGCGGCGGAGGGCGTAGATGGCGGCCAGTTTCGCGATGGTGGTGGTCTTGCCGACCCCCGTGGGGCCGATCAGCGCCACGACGCGGCTTCGGCCGGGCGTGAGGCGGATCTCGTGCGCGACGTTCACCCGCTCGGCGATCGTCTCCCGGATCGCCTCCCGGACCAGCTCCGCGTTGGCGCAGGCCTCCGCTCCGATCTTCTGCTGAATTCCCGTGAGCACGCGCCGGGCGAGCGTGGTGGAGATGCGGTTCTCGATCAGGCTCCGATATCCGATCCGGAGCCCCTCGGGGGCCTGGGCGAAGTCGGGGTACAGCACGTTGTCGCGGAGTTCCTGGACCATGCGGCGGAGGACACCCAGATCGCCGGGGTCGGCGGCCGGCGCCTCCCGGAGGGCCGGGGCCGCCGCCTTCGCCGGAACGCCCACGGTCGCGGGCGCCGATCCCCCCGCGGGCCGGACCACGATCCGGCTCGTGTCTCCGGAAGCCGGGCGGCGCTGACGGTACTCGCTCACGACGTGGAAGCCGGTCCCCGCCAGGATCACGCACTTTCCCCCGCCCCAGAGCCGGAGCCAGTGGCGCTCCTGCGGGAGCTGCGTGTGGAGGAGCACCGCGCCCGGTCCGAGGTCCGCCTTGACCTTCGCGATCGCCTCATCCCAGGTGCGGCCCTCGTATTTCTTGATCTTCATGCGACGCCCACCCCTTGTTCCAGCGACACCATGCCGACCGACTCCACCTTGATCCCTTTCACGACCTCGTTGTACGACAGCACCGCGATGTTCGGCTGGACCGCATCGGCGATCCGCTTCACCTGGAGACGAATTTCAGGAGAGCAGAGCACCACCGCCGGATGTCCCGCCTGAAGGAGACGGTCGAGCTCCCGGCTCAGGGCCTGCGAGACGCGCCCCACCTGCTTCGAGGAGAGGGTGAGGAAGGAGCCGGTTTCCGTCCGCTCCGTCGACGCCTTGATCAGGTCTTCAAGGCGCGGATCCAGGGTGACGACGTGGAGGCGCCCCTCGCGATCCTGGTAAGGAAGACAGATCGACCTCGCCAGCGCGTTGCGCACATACTCCGTGAGAATCTCGGAGTCTTTCGTGCGCGGGGCATAGTCCCCGAGCGTTTCGAGAATCGTGTGCATGTCGCGGATCGACACCCCTTCGCGCAGGAGGTTCTGAAGGACCTTCTGCACCTCGCCCGGCTTGAGGAGGGCGGGCACCACCTCCTCCACGAGGGAGGGGGAGGTCTCCTTGAGCTGGGTCGTGATGGTCTGCACGTCGTCCCGGGTGAAGATCTCGGCCGCGTGCGACTTCAGGATTTCGGTGAGGTGCGTGGCGAGGACGCTCGTGGCGTCCACCACCGTGTACCCGAGGGCCTCCGCCCTGGGTTTCTGCGACGCGGGAATCCAGACCGCCGGCAGGCCGAAGGCGGGTTCCTGCGTCTTCACCCCGTCCAGCGGGGGGGCGTTTCCGGAGGGGTCCATCGCCATGAAGTGGTCCAGCATCAGGCTCCCCTTCCCGATCGACATCCCGCGCAGCTTGATTCCGTACTCGTTCGGCTCCAGCGCCATGTTATCGCGAATCCGGATCGGGGGAATCAGCATCCCCATGTCGAGAGCGAGCTGCCGGCGGATCATCGCCACCCGGTCCAGGAGGTCGCCGCCCTGCGCCGCGTCGACGAGCCGGATGAGCCCGTAGCCGATCTCCAGTTCCATCGGATCGACCTTGAGCAGCCCCTCCACCTTTTCCGGCTTCTTGACCGTCTCCTTCACCTTCTTCTCCTCCTCCTCCTTCACCTTCTCCGCCCCGGTGGTCCGGAGGGTGTTGGCGATGAAGGCGACGAGGACCGCCATCGAGGCCAGCGGGAAGAAGGGGAGGGGGGTGAAGGCGCCGAGGCCGAGCAGGAACAGCGATGAGACGAACAGCGCGCGCTCGGATGAGAAAATCTGGTTGAGGAGGTCCGAACCGAGGTTCCCCTCCGCCGTGGCGCGCGTCACGATGAGACCGGCCCCGATCGAGACGATGAGGGCCGGGATCTGGGACACGAGTCCGTCCCCGACCGTCAGTTTCGTGAACACCGACACGGCGTCGGAGAAGGTCATCCCCTGCTGGACGATGCCGATGATGAGGCCGCCGAGGATGTTCACGATGGTGATGATGATGCCGGCGATGGCGTCGCCGCGGACGAACTTGGTGGCGCCGTCCATCGCCCCGTAGAAGTCGGCCTGGCGGGAAATGGCGGCGCGGCGCTCGCGGGCCTCGCTCTCGCGGATGAGGCCGGCGTTGAGATCGGCGTCGATGGCCATCTGCTTGCCGGGCATGGCGTCGAGCGTGAACCGGGCGGCCACCTCGGAGATGCGGTTGGCGCCCTTCGTGATCACGACGAACTGCACGATGATGATGATCACGAAGAGGATGAACCCGATGAGCGGCTGCTGTCCGGCGACGAAGTCCCCGAAGGCGGCGATGACGTGGCCGGCGGCGAACAAACCCTTGGTCGAGGCGTCGGAGAGGATGAGGCGCGTCGTGGCGACGTTGAGGGCGAGCCGGAAGGCGGTCGTCACCAGGAGCAGGGAGGGAAAGACGGAGAACTCGAGCGGTTCCCGGACATAGATCGTCGTCAGGAGAGTGACGATGGCGACCGTGATGTTGATGACGAGCAAGCCGTCGATGACCCAGGTCGGCAGCGGGACGAAGATGGCGACGAGGACGCCGATGATCCCGAACACCAGGAAGAGATCCTGGTATTGCTTGACGGACCGGTAGACGGGCGACGATTCGGACAGGGCAAACGGGGGCATCTTCGCTCACCTGGGGGCGTCCGTCAGACGAACGCCATTCGCTCCTGGTTCGCCCGGAAGACGTACGCCAGCACTTCGGCCACGGCGGCGTACAGGTCGGGCGGGATTTCCTTGTCCACGGCGACGCCCTTGTAGAGCGCCCGGGCCAGCCACGGTTTCTCGACGATCGGAATCTCGTGCTCGTGCGCGATGTTGCGGATCCGTTCCGCCACATAGCCCATCCCCTTGGCGACCACCTTCGGCGCCCGCTGCGTCTCGTCGGTCTGGTCGTACTGGATCGCCACGGCCACTTCGGTGGGGTTGGTGATCACCACGGTCGCCTTCGGCACCTTCTGCATCATCCGCTGCATGGCGAGCTGGCGCTGGATGGCGCGCCGCCGCTCCCGGATCTTCGGGTCCCCCTCCAGCCGCTTCAGCTCCTCCTTCACCTCGGCCCGCGTCATGCGGAGATCGATCTCGTACTGCCAGCGCTGGAAGCCGAAGTCCAGGAGCGCCAGGACCACGAGCGCGAGGGCGGCGCGCAGGCACAGGACGAAGGCGGTGGCGGCCACGTAGGCGCTCAACTGGGAGGGGGCCACATCCATGAGGTGGAGCAGCGGATTCACCTCCCCGGAAAGCGTCAGGTACAGCACGGTGGTCAGAATTCCGAGCTTGAAGAGCCCCGTGGCGAGCCGGACCAGCGCCCTCATCGAGAAGAACCGCTGGAGCCCCGCAATCGGGTCGAGCCGCTCCCAGTTCGGCGTCAGCGGTTCCCCGGTGAAAAGAAATCCCACCTGGACGTAGTTGGCCGCCAGCGCCACGACGAAGACGGCGGCCAGGAACGGCATCATCATCTGAAAGCAGAAGAGGAACCCCGTCCAGGCGAGGGCCCCGACCGAGTCGAGCGAGACGTCGGCCTCCGCCAGGTGCCCGAGCATAAGGACCGTGAAGGAGCGCAGATCGGCGAAGAGCGCGTCCCCCACGAAGTACAGGGCGAGCACCGCTCCGAGGAGCCCAAGGGCGGCGCTCAGGTCCTGGCTTCGGGCGACGTGGCCGCGCTCCCGCGCCTCCTCGCGGCGGCGCGGCGTGGCGGGCTCCGACCGGTCGTCGAATCGTTCCTCCGGCATTCCGGCGGCCTCCGCCTACCCGAGCGCGCGCAGCAGCGCGTCGAGCGGGTCGAACAGGAGCGACCCCTGCGCGTGCGTGAACACCTGGGCGAACACGGGGATTCCGATGAGCAGGAAGGCGAACCCCACCAGGATCCGCATCGAGAATCCGACCACGAAGATGTTCATCTCCGGCACCGTCCGCGCCACGAAGGCGAGGGCCAGGGTGGCCAGGAAGCACGAGACCATCGCCGGCGCGGCCGTCTTCAGGGCCAGCACGAGCAGCCCCGAGAACATCCCGTCCGAAAGGAGCAGGCCGGCCTCGTCCGAAAAAGTCATCCCGGCCAGCGGGACCGCGGCGTACGAGCCGCCCAGCGCGCGGATCAGTCCGTGATGCCCGTTCGCGGCCAGAAAGAGCACGATCGCCAGAAAGACCTGGAACTGGCTCATCACCGATACCTGCTCGTTCGACAGAGGGTCGATCACGTTCGCCAGTCCGAGCCCGAGTTCCTGGTCGATCAGCATCCCGCCAAGCTGGACGGCGGTGAAGATGAAAGTGGCCGCGAAGCCGAGGAGCAGCCCCACCCCCAGCTCGCCGAGCACGGCCACCGTCATCATCCCGAGGTTCGCCGGCAGCACGAACCGGTCCGCCGGCACCACGGGATGGAGCAGAAGGGCCATCAGGATTCCGAACGCGATCCTCCACGGCGGGGGGGTGTTCTGCCCCCCGAACACCGGCGCCAGAAAGAAGAACCCGCTCATCCGGAACAGGACCAGCGTGAAGATCTGGATCTCGCGCGTGGCGTATTCGAGCGGATTCATCCGGCTACCAGAACGAGGCCATCCGGAGGACGAGGTCCCGGGTGTATTCCACGAGTTCGACGAGCAGCCACGGCAGAACGAGAAAGATGACGGCCACCGTGGCCAGGATCTTCGGGACGAATGCGACCGTCTGGTCCTGCACCTGGGTGGCGGCCTGCAGGATTCCCACGATGAGTCCGACGACGATCCCCACCACCAGCAGCGGGAGCGAGAGCTTCACCGTGAGCCATAGGGCGTCACGTCCCAGCGCCACCGCGGCGTCGATGTCGATCTCCATCGCCTGCTCCACGCGCGTCAGGTGTAGAAACTCTGCACCAGCGATCCGATCACCAGATGCCACCCGTCGACCAGGATGAACAGCAGGATCTTGAACGGAAGCGAGATCATCACGGGCGGCAGGACGAGCATCCCCATCGAGATGAGCGTGGACGCCACCACCAGGTCGATCACGAGAAACGGAAGGAAGAGGGCGAATCCCATGATGAAGGCCCGGCGGAGTTCGCTGACGACGAACGCCGGGACCAGGACCTCGGTCGGGATGTCGGCCCGGGTGGGGTTCGCGGGAAGCGGCAGCCGGGAGATGTCCACGAAGAGCCGGAGGTCCTTCTGGCGGGTCTGCCGGAACATGAACTTGCGCATCGGATCGAGGGCGCGCTTGAGAGCGGTCTTCTGGGTGATCTCGGCGTTCATGTAGGGGACGAGGGCGGTGTCCTTCATCTCCCGGAAGGTGGGCCCCATGATCATGAAGGTGAGGCAGAGGGAGAGGCCGACCACGATCTGGTTCGGCGGCAGCTCCTGGGTGGCGAGGGCCCGGCGCAGGAACGAGAGGACGATGACGATCCGGGTGAAGGAGGTCGTCATGATGAGGATCGCCGGCGCCAGAGACAGGATGGTGAGGAGGAAGAGGATCTCGAGCGTCGTGACGACGTCGTCCGGATTCTCGGAGCGGCCGACGCCCGGAATCGTGGGGACGATCCCCTGCGCGGAGACGAGATGGGCCCCCCCGGCGAAGACGGCGCAGGCAACGACAGCGGCCATCATCCCGCGGGCCGCCCGGCCCCAGAAGGGGCGAAGGGACCCGCCGCCGGACGCCGCGCCTTTCGGCGCCGGCCGGCGTGAGACACGAGCCATCTAGCGACCTCCCCTACCGTGCGGATCGCTCCTTCCGATCCGCGTCCACACTAACCGCGCCACCCTTCGATCGTCCGTCGGATCTGTGTGAGTTCTTCCTTGAGCTCGGCCGGGCCCGGCTCCGTGGCCGGGTCCGGCAGGAGCGGATCGGAGGCCACCGCCTCTTCGCGCGAAACGGCGGTCTCCGTCCGCGACGAGTCCCGCAGAGTCCCGTCCAGCGCCTGCCGGAACGACCGGGACTCCGACTCCTTCGCTCCGGCGGTGGCCTGGGCCTTCACGAGGGCGACCTCATCGCGGTCCGCGATCTCTCCGAGATAGGTGATTCCGTCCTTCGTACATCCGACCCGGAGGATCCGGTGCCCGATCTCCACGAGATAGAGCGTGTGGGCCGGAGTGAGGGCGCGCCGGCCCAGGACGCGGATCGCTTCGCTCGGAAAGAGGCGCCGGGCGCCGGGCCACCACCGCTTGAGGGCGGTGGTGCCCGCCGCGAAGGCGAGCAGAACGGCGCCGGTCCAGAAGGCGATGGCCAGGGGACCCGGCTCGTCGGGGGGGGGGGACGGCGGACCCGCGGGCGAGAGGCCCGAGGTCGACCCCGACTCCGGAGGGCCGAAGGCCGGCTCACTCTCGAAGGAGGAAGCGGGGGGAGACGCGGGAACGGAGGAGGAGGGAGCGGCGGGCGGCGCCGACGGATCGGACGCCGACGCCGATTGCGCCGGAAGCGGTCGGGAACAAAAAGACAGCACGACGCCGGCGATCGCCAGAGCGATCGCCCGCCCCCTGGTCCCTTCCATGGGTCCCCTTCGCCTTCCTACCTCACGCCCCGTTCCTTCGGGGCGACGATCTCCGTGATACGAATGCAGAAGTTGTCGTTCAGAATGAGGACTTCGCCGCGGGCCACCAGCCGGTCGTTCATGAACACGTCGAGCGGGTCGCCCGCCAGCTTGTCCAGTTCGATCACGGACCCCTTGCCGAGCTTCAGGATGTCCTCGACGCTCATGCGGGAGCGGCCGAGTTCGATCTTGACGTTGAGCGCGACATCATACAGCAGATCGATCTGAGTTCCGCCTTTTTCTTCGCGTCCGGCGTCGAACGCCGGGAGCTCCATGGGAGACGATCCGGGCGGAGGGGGCGGAAGGGCGGCCTCGGCCGCCTCCGTCGGCTCCGGCCCGGCCTCCGGCTCCGGCGTGATTCCCGCGTCCCCGAGAAGGGCCGCCAGCTCCTCCGGCGTCGGTTCCGGAAGGGCGCCCGCGCCGCCGGCGGCGCCCGGAGGCAGCGGCTTGCCGGTGAGCTTTTCGATGTCGCTCAGAATGGCATCGATGTCGGCATCCGACGGTCCCTTCCCCCCGGGGGGGGGCGGCAGATTGGGATTCGTCGCGTTGGGGTCCGTCAGGTCGGGCATCGGCCCGGCTCCCTGTCAAGGGGCACGAAATCTAGAAGTAACTCATGTCCGAGATCACGACCTGCTTCACGTGATGTCCCATCGGGCGGTCGAATTCCTCCGCGATCCGCCGCTGAAGACGGTCCTCGGCTTCGCCTACGCTCGGCCCGATGACGTCATTGTAGTTGACGACGTCCGTCATGGCCCTCCGGATGATCTGGATCAGCGCGGGCTTCTTCTCCTTGATCAGGGTCTCGACCTTTTCCTTGTTCTTCTTGTCGACCGCGACGGCGACCTTGACGCGAAGGTTTTTCTCCGCGTTGAGCGGGGCGCCGTGGAGGGGGGCGGTGACCTCGTCGATCTCCAGAAAGATGTCGTCCTCGCTCCATCCACCGGGTCCGCCGCCCGGGCCTCCCTCTCCCTGCTGCGCCGTGGAGGTATACTTGAGGATCGCGTAAATTCCCACCCCCTCAATGAGCACGATGATGAACAGCACCAGGAGTCCGGCCGCCGAGAACATCGGGGCCCGCCCCGGCGCGGCCGCCTGCGGGGCATCCTCCGCTTTGGGCTCTTCTACCGCCGCTCCCTTTCGACCTTCCGAAACCATGGTGTCGCTCCACGATGGATTACGGATTCATCTCGATCAGTTCGTCGCTGATGATGATCTCGACCCGTCGATTCCGGCCCAGGAGGGCCGGGTTGAACTGCGCCTCGGTCTGACGAATGAGAGGATCGAACGCCCCGCGCGAACTCCGCCGGATCCTCCCCGGAATGATCGTGGCGTTCTGCTCTTCCCCGATCATGGCCCGGGCCACCGCATCGGCCCTCATGTATCCGAGAAGATGATGGTCGCCGTTCACGGAGTCCGCCTCGGCGACGCTCGTGAAGCCCCGGATGTCGATGTAATTGCGCTTGTCCCGGGCCTTGTCGATGAGCCACCGGAGCCGCTCCATGGCCTGGAGCTCCAGTTCCGCGCTCCCCTCGGCGAACATCGTGCAGTCCTCCAGCACCACTCTCAATCCCTCATGCACGCGCTGGACCCGCAGGAACTCGCCGGGCGGTCCCTCAACGTCGGCCCCGCTGGCGGTCAAATCCTTGTCGGGAACCATGTCTATCAGGGCCATCACCATGTCCTGCCGCTCGACCGGCGTCGGCCTCGGGGCGCCGGTGTGCCGGATCCAGCCGCGCTCGAACATCTTGAGTTTCACCACGTCGATCTTCGAAATCGACAAGAGCAGGATGAAGAAGCACAGCAACTGCTGCACCAGATCGGAATACGTGATCATCCACCCGGGAGCCGGAGGGGGGGGTCAGGACATTCCGCGGGGCATCGGAGACCTCCTTCCCGGCGGCTCGCCGCCTACGTCACCTGGGTGCGCTGGTTCGGCGCGAGGAAGATGCGCAGCTTCTGGGACACGATCCTCGGATTATCCCCGGACTGGATTGACATCACGCCGCGGATGATCATCTCGCGCATCAGGATCTCCTCCGCGTTCCGGAGGTCCAGTTTCTGGGACATCGGCTTGAAGAACAGGTAGCAGCCGATCGCGCCGTAAAACGTCGTCAGGAGCGCGATGGCCATGTTCGGCCCGATCGAGGAGACGTCGGACAGCTGCTTCAGCATCGCGATCAGCCCGATGAGCGTCCCGATCATCCCCCACGCGGGGCACATGTCCATCATGCACTCCACCATCCGCTTTCCGCGCTGGTGCCGCTGCGACAGATACTCCAGCTCCGTGTCCATCATCGAACGGATCAGTTCCGGATCGGTCCCGTCGACGGCGAGCTGAATGCCGGTGATCAGGAACTCGTCGTCGATCTCCTCCGTCACCGCCTCGAGGGCCAGAATGCCGTCCCGGCGGGCCGTTTCGGCGTACCGCACCAGATTCGCGATCATCTTGTGCGGTTCCAGCCGGTGATCGATAAAACCGTGCGCCAGCACCGATGGAAACGTCACCAGATCGCGGATCGGAAACTGGACGACCAGCGAGGCCAAGGCCCCCCCAAAGGTGATGAACACCGAGGGTAGGTTCCAGTACAGGAGGAGGGGCGATCCCCCCATCCAGATGCCGGCGACGTTGAGGCCGAATCCGGCCAGAATCCCGACGATCGTCGCCAGATCAAACCGCGGCACGGAGACTCCTTCTCACGAAGGGTCAGGACGGGAGGGCCCGCAGACTTCGCGCGTACTCGATGATGCGCCGCACGACCTCGTCCACGGACTCCTTCACGACCACTTTCTCATGGTTCACGAGCGTGATGACGGTGTCCGGGGTCTCCTCCAGAAACTGGATGAGCTCCGCGTTCACGACGAACTCCCGGTTGTTCAACCGCGTCACCTTGATCATGGGTCCCGACCGCTCCGCCCACTTCCTTGCCTGTCACCCAGTATAGCGGCCCGTACTCACCTGTGTCCAGCGAATCGCCGGAAGGTGCGGCCGGCACGGGCAGGCGGAGCCTGCCCGTGCCAGGCCGGCGCCTAGATGTTCAGCAGGTCCTGGAGCATCTGGTTCGACGTCGTGATCGTCCGGGCGTTCGCCTGGAAGGCCCTCTGGGCCACGATCAGGTCCGTGAACTGGCGCGCCAGGTCCACATTCGACTCCTCAAGGAACCCGCCGTGGACCACCCCCCGGGCGAACGTCCCGGGCGTTCCCACGATCGCGATCCCCGAGTTGGCCCCCACGCGGAACAGATTGTCGCCTTCCGCGGTGAGACCGTTGTTGTTCTGGAACCGGGCCAGGGCGATCTGGGCCAGGCTCTTCGTCTGACCATTCGAGAAGATCCCGGTGACGACTCCGTCCGTCCCCGTGCTGAAGTCGGTCAGCGTCCCCTGCCCGAACCCGTCCTGGTCCACGAGGGCCACCTCGGAGATCCGGTTCGCATACCCGGTGACCTTCGAGTGGTCCGGCGTGATGGAGAGCGGGGTCACGGCGCCCGAGGGGGGGCCGACCACCGTCAGGACCCCGGCGTTGTTCGTCAGCCCGCCGAGGTTGATCTTGATCGAAGCGAGCGGGTTCTCGGAGACATACTGCCCCGCCGTATCGAACTGGATGAAGCCGGTCCCGACCACCCGGTCCGGGCCGTCCGAGTCCACCGCCTCGGCGAACCATCGCCATCGATCGCCGCGTTGGAGGTCGAGGCTCGACTTGGACTCCAGCTCGTACGTGATCTCGACGACGTGCGCCTGGCCGAGGGTGTCGAACACGGTGGCGTTCGAGATGACGCTCTCGCCGGCCGCGTTCCCCACGGTCGTGAAGACCGTGAGCCGGTCCCCCCCGGACTTCGCGAGCTCCAGGTTGCGGATCGCATTCGCCGTCCCGACGTTGCCGTCGATCCGGAGGACTCCCTCCAGCGCCGTGTTGTTGAACTTGCGCTGACGGGCCGGGTCCGGATAGGCGTTGTTGAACGGCGCCGTTCCGCTGGCGTCGTTTCCGAGCGCCACGCGGGACTGCTTGTGGATCTCCCACCGGTCCCCGTCCCCCACGACGGCGGCATCTCCGCTCGTGGGCGCCGGAATGGCCGGATCGAGGGTGTTGTTCGGATCGAAGGTGATCGTCGTTGCGGTGACGGCGGCGACCCGCACGATCTGGCCGGAGGAGCGGCCGGTCGTCCACCGCATGTAGTCCCCCACCTCCACGCCGGCGTCGAGGAATCCGCCCCCGCCGCCGATCGCCGCCAGGTTCGCGGCGCCGATCGTGTAGGTGCCGGCCGTGGTGTCGAGGGTGTCTCCGCCGACCCCGGCCCCGTCCTCGAAGGAGGCCGAGACGATCGGCGAGGAGTACAGGTCGTCCGAGGCCGACGAGGTCGCGGACCCCACCGTGTTGATCCCGAGCGCGTCCTCCATGAAGTCGATGAGGTCTTCGAGCGTCGTGCCGAAGTCATCGATCCCTTCCGATTCCGCCGGAGGCGTGGCCGAGATCTTGAACGTCGAATCGGGCAGCGTCCGGTTTCCCTTCTGGGCCTGCATGGAGATGACGTCGTTCGCGGTAAGGGCGAGATCGACGGTGATCCCATTGACGCGCCGGCCGAGGTCGGTGAGCAGCGTGTCGAGCGTGGCCACCCCGGTGTCCGCGCCGAGCGCGTCGACGGAACGGAACTGGTCGGAGTCCAGGACGCTCGCGGCGCTCGCGATGTCCCCGCCCCCGTTCAGGTTCCCGTCGAAGATCGCGTTGTCCGTCTCGCGCGCGATCCGCAGGTCCCCGATGGGGATGAGGATGTCCTGGAGCGGTCCGCCGGCCTGGATTTCAAACGTGGTGAAATCGGCCCGGAATCCCTGCACGATGAATCCCGTCGAGGGATTGTGCAGGAGATTCTTCGGGTTGATCGAGAACGACCCGTCGCGGGTGTAGACGGGACCGCCGCCCTGATCGTTCTGGATGAAGAACCCGTCTCCTTCGATCGCCATATCGCTCGCCACGCCGGTGGCGATGAGCGAGCCCTGACCGAAGTTCTTGTTCGTATCGCCGATCGCGACTCCGAGCCCGAACTGCTTGGGATCGATGCCACCCAGGAAGCCGGAAGGGGCCGAGCCGAACGCGATGGTCTGGCTCAGGAGCGTCTGGAACTGCACCCGTCCCGTCTTGAAGGCCGTGGTATTGACATTGGCGAGGTTGTCGCCGATGACATCCGTCCGCAGTTGGTGCGCCCGGAGGCCCGATATGGCGGAGTTCAACGCGCGAACCAGCGCCATGGGAACACTCCTCAACAAGAGGGCCCCGTCGGTCGGTCGGGGGCCCGGTACGGCTTCCCTTCCACTTCCCCGACCCCCCCCTCGACAGAGCCCCGCCGCACCTGCGGCGGGGTCTGCCCGGGGCGATCGGGGTAGCTTCCGGGACCAGCCGTTGAACGCCTGCTTCTTCGATCGACGGTGACGAACGCCCGCGGCGCCCGTCATCCGGCGATCACGGTACTGTCCAGGTGCGTGAAGACGCGGTCGCGAAGGTCGGCCCGGTCGAGCGCCGTCACCACCGTCCGGTTCGGGATCGAAACGATGAACCCGAGGTCCCGGAGGAGCACCAGCGTGTCGCGGGCCCCCTTCGCCTGCGCCTTCCCGAGCGCGGCGCCGATCGCGTCCAGATCGTCCGCGGACAGCTCGATCCCGCGGGACGCCAGACGTTCCTGCGCATGCCCGGAAAACTTCACGGGTCCGGCCGGGGCGGTGTCGATCGCCTTCCGGAGCACCGTCGCGAACGACGGCCCGGAGGCGGCGGACGGCCGCCCGGACGGGGCCGGCGAAAGCCGTCCCCGCGAATCCGCTCCCGTGATGGAGGTCAGGCGGGGGTCCATCGCCTACACTCCCGCGAAGAAGGTGGGGGCGATCTCCGTGACGTTGTCCATGCTCACGGTCTCGCCGTCCACCACCAGTCGCACTTCCGCCCCGTTGATCGTCACCTGACTCACCACCCCCTGGATCGGCAGCCTCGAGTCGGAAGTCCCGCGGATCGTCTTCCCGATGAGCGCGGAAGCCGCTCCGATTTCCTGGGACTTCTGCATGCTCTTGATGCCTTCCGTCAAGGCGGATACCGCTTCCAGGTTCTGGAGACTCGCCATCTGACCGATGAAGTCCTGGTCCGTGATCGGGTTCAGCGGATCCTGCTTGGACATCTGCGCCGTCAGGATCTTGAGGAACTGTTCCCGGGTCAGCTTCGACCGTTCCAGGGCCGAGGGCGCCGTCGCCCTCGATGGTGAGCCCAGAGTGATGTCTCCCACGTGTGCCATGAGAGTCCTCCTTTTACTCCGTTACGCAAACATGTCCACCAGGTGCCAACCCCGACCGGACGAATCGGCGCCGACTCCCGCCAAGGCGGGTTCCGGTTCCGGGTTCGACCGACGGGACGCGGCCCGGGAGGTGTTTTCACCGAAGTTCGGCCGGCCGAAGGCGAACGCCGCCCCCGACTGACCCTGCTGCCGCACCGAGACCTCAAACGACCCCACGATGATCCCCTGCTGCTCGAGGGAATCCCGCAGAGTGTCCAGATGCGTCTGCAGTACGACCTGCGCCGCCTGCGTCTCCGTCTGGAGCCGGGCGGAGAGAACTCCGTCCTGCACCCCCAGATCGAGCCGGAGATGGCCGAGGGCGGGCGGATTCAGCTGCATCCGGATCCGCGTCTGGCCGTGCTCCACGCCCATCCGGGTCTGCTGGACGATCCGGTCGATCATCTCGGCCTGGTTCGCCCGGGCCTCGGTGAGCGCCGTCATGCGGTCCGCGAAGGACGGGGCGCTTCCTCCCCGACCCGTCACGGCTCCGATCTCCCGGGCCCCGCCGGATTCCGAACCGGCCAGGTTTCCGGACATCCCGCCCGACAACTCCGCCGAGGCCCCGCCTGCCGAGGCCGCCGCGATCGCGCGGGTACTGCCGGCGAGGACTTCGGTCCCCGTCGGTGAAACCGCGGAAGTCCCGGTCTCCCGGGCCCTTCCGCCCCCTTCCTCCGTGGACGGCAACTCGGACGCGGCCTGAGCCGCGACCTTCGTCGCCACCACGGCCGACTCGATGACGCGATCCGCCCGGGACGAAACCGGCTCCGTCGCCGGGAGCGGTTCGGGGACCGGCGCCGTTCCCGCCGCCTCGAGGGCGGCCGTACCGGCTTCCGGTTTCGGCGTCGTCATCGCGGGGACCGTCGTCTCCTTCACGGGCGGCTTCGCCGCCTCGAGCAGGTCGGACGGAAGTCCCTCGGTCCGGGTCGGCCTCGTCATCGGCTTGGCGTTCACCGGATCGAGCGTGGCTTCAGGGTCGGCGATCTCCTCCGGCAACGGGCCGGGGGAGAGGTTCGGGTCGGCCTTCGGCGCGTCGGCGCCGGAAGCCGGGTCCGGGGGGTCGGTGTTGAGGGACGGCGCCGGGGGAAGGACCGGCGTCGTGGCCTCGACCTCCGGCGGATCGATCACGGGGATCGCCGTCGGCGCCGGGGCTACCGCCGCCACGAGCGCGGCGTCCGTCATCTCCACCTCTCCGGAAGAGTCATCCATCGCCTCGCGGTTAGGGGCCTCGGGCGTTCGGACCGAGGTCGCCCCGGTTTCGCCGTCGGCCCGTGTCTCCGTGGAACGGCGATCGGTCGGCGGCGTCCGGTTCGTTCCCTCCTTCGGACGAAGGGTGACGACCGGCTTGGCCGTCTCGTCCACGGAGAGCGTGTGGTCCGCCGCGGCCTCGAGAGCGGTCTCGGGACCGGCGGCCGGTTTCATGGCGTCACGCCCCGTCGAGAGCGGGGCGGCACGGACGGCGGAAACCGTCGTCATCATGTCGCCCAGAATCTGGCCGAAGGACGGAGGGAGAAGCGCCACAAAGCCCGTGGCGGGGACCGGAGGCGTCGGAGAGGTTCCGGTCGGCGGTGACGCGGGACGCTGAAGCGCCGCCGTCGCCGCAGAGCCGGTCTGTACTCTGACGTCTGGCATGGTATTCACCTCCTTTCGCTGCCATAAGGGTCCTCTCAAAACCGCCGGCCCGGCGCCCCCCTCGTCGGGGTCGGCGCCGATCGGCTTCTTCCCTCCATGGGTGGAGCGGCGCATCATCCGGTGACGCGCCTACGGACCGACAGCCACCCTCTCACGAGTGTTCTTTAACGCGGCGGCGTTCCGCCCGCGGGGGCGGTCGTATCGACGATCCCCGCGTCCGCCGCCGCCGGAAGCTTCGCCACTTCCCTCCGGAACTCCAGCGCCAGGTCGGTTCCGTCCAGGGCGTCCCGCCGCTCGTACTCCGCCGCCAGCGCCACGATCAGTTCGGTCGCCGTGCGGTCCTTGAGGGCGCGAAGATACCGGAGGACGTCGCCGAGCGGCATCTCGGCCAGGATCCGGGCCCCTTCGGCCGGTTCGATGGTCGAGAACCACTTCACATTCTGGGCGAATTCCGCGCTCGACTTTCGCTGGGCCTCGGTCTGCAGCGCGGTGTCGAAGGCGGCCCGTCGTTCGGCGAGCGCTTTCGTGGCCTCCAGCGTCATCTTCCGCTCCGCCTCGAGATCGGCGCGGATCTGCCCCGCGCGGGAAAGGATGGACTCCGCCTCGCGGCGACGCGTCGTCAGCTCCCGTTCGATCTCCTGCCGGATCCGCTCCCGGATGGCGTCGCGCTCTTCCGGCGTGACCGCGATCTGGGCGGGGGGGGGCTCCCCCGTGATCTGTCCGCGCAGCACTTTCAGAACCAGCACGGCCTTCTGACGATTCACCCTTCCTGTCGCCACACAGAAGGCGCCCAGCACCACGAAGAGATAGAAATTCACCGCGCCGAGGAGCGTGATGAAGAAGAAGAACTGCCCCAGCACGTCTCTCCATCGTTCCTTCACGACGTCACTCCCGGAGGCAGGACTTCCGCCTCGCTCATCGTCCGGCGGATCACGCCCAGCGCGATCTCATCGAGCGACTTCTGCTCCTCGACCGAAGCCGCGTAGTTCCACTCGCGAAGCCGACGGACCCGCAGACGCTCGATCACCTCGCGATCCTTCGTGGCCTGAAGGAGCGCTGCCCGCGCGTCGGCCGCGCGGGCCAGGAGCGGGGGAAGAGATCCCCGGACACGGCCCAGCCGCAGCTCCAGCCCGCGAAGGTGACGCTGCTGGATCGCAATCTCCCGCATCGAGAAGGCCCCGCCTTCGAGATTCCGCATCTCCGTCTTCGCCGTCTCCAGTTCGCTCAGGATCCGGACAATCGCCATCTCCTGCTCACGGACCGCACGGTGCGCCAGCCCAAAGGTACGCTTCCGGTCGTCCTCCACCTGACGGCGGTATCGCAGCACGGGATCCAGCGGAAACGCAAAGGCCTTCATGAACTTCTCTCCCTAGGTCTGGACCGTCCGGCGCGGTGGACCGAGGGCCGGTCGTCCCTCCGGTCTCCGTTCGGCCGCCGGCGCGGCGGGCGCCGGAACCGCATCGCGCCCCGCCCCCGAGGAGATCTTGCGGAGCGACGCGACGGCGGCGGCGTAGTCCACGATGTCGCGCACCTCCTGCCGCAGATACTCCCGGATCGGGCCGATGAGCCGGACGGCGGCATCGATCTGCGGGTTGCTGCCGGCCACGTACGCGCCGATGTTGATCAGATCCTCCGCCGACTTGTAGACGGCCAGCGCGGCCTTCACCTGCTCCGCCGCGCGCCGATGCTCCGGAGCGGCGACGTCGATCATGAGGCGGCTCACGCTTCCGAGCGGGTCGATGGCCGGATACTGGCCGCGCGCCGCCAGGTCGCGCGAGAGCCAGAGATGCCCGTCGAGAATGCTCCGGGCGGTGTCGGCGATGGGATCGTTGATGTCATCCGCCTCCACGAGCACGGTGTAGAGGCCGGTGATGCTTCCGTTCGGATTCCGCCCGGCCCGTTCGAGAAGTCGGGGGAGGAGCGCGAATACCGAGGGGGGGTACCCCTTCGTCGCCGGGGGCTCACCCGCGGAGAGTCCGATTTCGCGCTGCGCGAAGGCCATCCGGGTGATCGAATCCATGAGCAGGAGGACATCCTTCCCCGAGTAACGGAAGTACTCCGCGATGGCCGTGGCCACAAAAGGCGCACGGACCCTTCGCAGCGCCGATTCGTCCGAGGTCGCCACCACGACGACCGACTTCTTCCGCCCCTCGGGACCGAGGTCGCGTTCGAGGAACTCCCGCACCTCGCGTCCGCGCTCTCCCACGAGGGCGATGACGCTCACGTCGGCGGCCGTTCCGCGCGCCATCATGCCGAGGAGAACGCTCTTACCGACGCCGCTCCCCGAGAAGAGGCCCATCCGCTGCCCCTTCCCGCAGGTGAGCAGTCCGTCCACGGCGCGGATCCCCGTTCCGAGCGGTTCAGTGATCCGGGGTCGGGACAAGGCGGGAGGAGCGGCGGCATAGATCGGGATCCGACGGCAGGCGAAGAGCGGGGGACCCCCGTCGAGCGGGCGCCCCTCCGCGTCGACTACACGACCCAGGAGCTCCTCGCCGACGGGGACCAGCGCGAGGGAGGAGGTGCTGACCACGGGATCGAAGGGACGCACCCCGTGCATTTCGCCGAGCGGCATGCAGAGGGTCCGGTTCTCGCGGAACCCGATCACCTCGATTTTCACCGCCCCCCCTCCCTGCCGGGGACGGATTTCCAGCTGGCTCCCCACCGGCACCGAAAGTCCGAGGCACTCGACGACATAGCCGACGACGCGCGACACCTGGCCGGTGATCCGGTACGGAACCACGGCCTCCAGCACCGCGTTCTCGCGGGCAAAGACGTTGGCGGGAAGAGTGGGAAGAGGCGCGGTCATCAGGACCTCGTATCCGGGGGACGTTCCCCTACTCGGCCAGCAGAGCCCGGCAAATCTCCTCGAATACCGTCGCCACCTGGGCGTCGATTTCCCCGTCCGGCGTCCGGACGATGCACCCGCCGCGTCCGACCGCCGGGTCGCCGATGACGCGCGTCACCTTGAAGTCTCTCCAGCGCCGGGCGAGGTCGGGACACAATCCCTCCACCGCCGCGACATCGTCCGGATGAACCCGCAGTTCGAGATCGCTCTTCGACGCCGCCAGTTCCACCGCGCGCGTGACCAGCGATTGGACGGCTTGCGGCGACTTTGAGATCTCGCGACCCACGACCACGCCGGCGATGCGTGTCGCCAGATCGATGAGATCGCGTCGGGCGCCGTCGACAAGGGTGTGCTTCCGGCCTTCGATCGCATTCACCAGCAGGGTGAGCGTGGTCACCACCGACTGGATCTGGGCCTGGGCGGCCTCGCGGGCCTCCCGCTCGGCGACGGCGCGTCCTTCCGCGGCCCCGGCGGCGTATCCCGCCCTGTATCCCTCGCCCCGGCCGCTCTCGAACCCCTGCGCCTTCTCCTTCTCCGTCTGGGCGCGCGCGGCGCTCAGGATCTGCGCGGCCTGGGCGCGCGCGGCGTCGAGCAGACGCTTGGCGTCGATCGCCACATCCGCGAGGTCCATCGCGAAGGCGTGCGATTCGGTCGAATCCGCCGCTTTGATGATCCGCGCCATGGGAGGCTACACCACGATTTCCTCTTCGCCGCCGCGGCCCTGGATGATGACCTCGCCGGCCTCCTCCAGCTTCCGCACCGCGTCCACGATCGTTGCTTGCGCCGATTCCACGTCCGCGAGCCGCACCGGCCCCATGAACTCCATCTCCTCGCGGATCAGCTCCGCCGCCCGCTTCGACATGTTGCGGAAGAACTTCTCCTTGAGCTCCTCCGAGGCGGTCTTCAGGGCGAGGGCGAGCTGATCGTTCTCCACTTCCTTGAGGATGTTCTGCACCCCGCGGTCGTTCACGAGGAGGATGTCCTCGAAGACGAACATGAGGCGGCGGATCTGATCGACCAGGTCCGGATCCTCCTCCTCGAGCGCCTCGAGGATGCCGCGCTCCGTGGCGCGGTCGGTCAGGTTGAGGATCTCCGCCACCGCCTCCACGCCGCCGGTCTCGCGCAGTTCCTCCGTCACGAGCGAGGCGAATCGCTTCTCGAGGGCCCCTTCCACCTGCGCGATCACCTCCGGGCTGGTATGCTCCATGGTGGCCAACCGTTTGACGACTTCGAGCTGCTTCTTCGAGGGAAGCCCGGCCAGCACCTCCGCCGACTGTCCCGGCCCCAGGTGGGCGAGGATGAGGGCGATGGTCTGCGGGTGCTCCTCCTGAAGAAAGGTCAGCAGGTTCTCGGTCTCGGCCTTGTGAAGAAATCCGAAGGGCGCCACGCGGAGCGACTGCTCGATCGTCTCGATGATGCGCTGGGCTTCCTCCGGCGGCAGGACCTTCTCCAGCAGGGCCCGCGCGTACGCCACACCGCCCTGCTCGATGTACTGCTGCGCGAGACTGAGGTGGTAAAACTCCTCCAGGACACGGTCGCGCTCGACCGTCGTCACGTCCTCGAGCTTGGCGATCTCGAACGACAGACGCTCGATGGTGTCCTTGTCCATCTGCGCCAGAACCTTGGTCGCCATCTCCTGCTCGAGCGAGACGATCAGAACGGCCGCCTTTCGCAGCCCGCTGATCCCGAGTTTCTCCTTGGCTTTCGGGTCGGCCACCATCGTTCCGGCACCGGCGGCGGGGCGCGCCGCCGGTCTCCCGCGCTAGTCCCGGGCCCACCGCCGCAGCAGGTTCGCCGCGCTCCGGGGGTTCTTCTTGATGATCTCGCGAACCTTCTCGCGCAGTTGGGTCGACTTGAAGTCCGCCGCCTGCGCCATGGCGGCCTCCGGTCCCATCGCCTCCTCGGAGGCGATTTCGCCCCGGAGCCGGGCGATCTCCGCGAGGATGTCCTTCGGCACGGCCGTCTTCACCATGCGGTAGATCATGAGCATGCCGACGCAGGCAATGAAGACGAGCGCCATCTGGTCGCCGTGCTCGCGGATGAAGCCCAGCACTTCCTGCTGCCAGGTGAGGATGGGGATCGGCTCGATCTCGGCGGGGGCGTAGGCCACGAAGGCGATCTTGAGCGGATCGATCATCGTCGCCTTGGCCAGGGCGTTGGTCAGCTCGGCGACCCGCGCCTGGTACCGGGCCGGCTTCTCGACGTCGCTGAGCTTTCCGATCTTGTCCTTCGGCAGGGCGGGATCGCGCAGAATCTCCTCATAGTCGGCCACGACCATGATGGAACTGTCCACCACCGTACCCGGCGGGGTGCTCTCGGTGATGTTCTGCTCGCCGACAGCGAGCTTCGTTCTCGATTCCTCCTCGGTTTCCTTCGAGCCGATCCCCCCGACCGGTTCGGGAGTGCGCGGGAGATTCCCCTGGACTCCGGGCGCCGCTGTTTCGTCCCTGTTCTCGCTGGTGCGTTTCTTTTTGTCAATCTCCGTTTCAGAGGTGCGGGTGGGGTCGATCCCGGTCCGAATGTCCGTCTTCGTCTTCGTGTCGATCTTCACCTTCGCCTTGGCGACCACACTCGGTCCCAGAAGCGGGGTCAGGACTCTTTCCGCGGCCTTCTCGAGCGCGAGTTCCTTCTGCCTTTCGATCTCGAAGTACTTCGTCGCCGTGGCGTCCGGCGAATCCTCGTCCGGCACTTCGTGCGGGTTGCCCTGCGCATCCACGATCCACACATCCTTCGGCTCCAGATTCTTGACCGCCCCCGAGACGAGACGGGCGATGGACAGAACATTCTCCGCCTTCAGCGACTTGCCCTGCTTGAGATTCACCCGCACCGAGGCCTTGGGGCGCTCGCGGTTCTCCTGGAAGACGAAGTCCTTGTCCTTCACCCAGGTGATCGCCACCTGGGCGGAACGGATGGCCTCGATCGTCGAGATCATCCGTTCGAGCCTTCGCTGGACCGTCACCTGCCATTCGAGACTCTGCTTGGCGGGGGTGGCGGTGAAGTCCGGCTCGAAGACCCAGGTGTAGGGATCCTTCCCCTCGGGGGTGATCCCCTCGCCGATCAGCTCTACCCTCAGCCGGTCGGCGTCTTCCCGCTTCACGTACAGCCGATCCGAGCGCAGTTCGTACGGCACCGCCTTGGCATCCAGCTTCCGGATCACCTCCTGGGTGACCTCCGCCGGCGTGTCCTCGAAGAAGAGCGGCTGCATCGTCACCGTCCCGCTGGACATGGCCAGGAGGACGAACGAGACGACGACCACGAGGCTGAGAGCGACGTCTGCCTGAAGAAGTCCATCGTGAGGCTCCTCTCCTCGAGCCCTCAACCGCGCGGCGGTCGGGGCGGCATCCATGCCCGCACAGACTGGAACGCCGACGCCGCCTCGGCGATCGCCGCAGGCCCGGCGCCCTAGATCCTCATCCGCATGACTTCGTCGAACGCGTCGACCAGCTTGTTCCGGATCTGCATGAGGGTGTCGAAGGCCAGTTCCGCCTTCTTCACGGCGCTCACCACCTCATCGACGTTGTTGGTCTGACCGGTGACGAGGCCCTCGACCGCCTTGTCGGCGTCGATCTGCATCCGGTTCACCTCGTTGATCGAATCGGCCAGGATGTCCTTGAACGACTTGTCGCCCGCCTTGGCGCTGGGTGCTTGAGCCGGCGGCCCTCCTGGGCCGACTCCCTGAGGTCCGACCGGTTTCAGGGGTTCTACCATGGCTCGCGATTCCTGTTCGGGAAGGGGAAGGAGAATCCTACGCCAGAATGCGCAACGACGTCGCGTGCATGCTCTTCGTCGCGTCCATCGCCGTGACGTTCGCCTCGTAAGCGCGCGTGGCGGTGATCATGTCCACCATTTCGACGATCGGGTTCACGTTCGGAAAGCGCACGTAGCCGGTGTCGATCCATCCGTCGCCGTCGATGTCGACGTTTTCGCGGATGGCGTCCGGATGATCGGGGTCGTGAACCAGCCGGAAGGCGGAGTCGTCGTCGACGATCTTGAGGATGCGGACCCCGCCGCGCGCGTTCGTCCCCTGGGTCGGCTCCGGCGCGAAGATCGGGATCTTGCGCCGGAACGGGATGGGACGGTTCTGCGCGTCGCGGGTGGTGTTCACATTCGCGAGGTTGTTCGCGATGAGGTTCATCCGCTCCCGCTGCGCGATGAGCCCACTCGTGCTGATGTCGAAGGAGGACAGACTGGACATGGCTGGGTCTTCCTTTCTCTTGCTCTCTTACTCCGTTACTCCGTCACCCTACGCCACCCTCTCCCGGATGGCCGACTGGATCAGGTCGTACTGATGTCCCAGGATCTGGGTGAGCGTGTTGTACATTCCGGTGTTCTGGGCGAGCTTCGCCATCTCCGTTTCCACGCGGAAGGTGTTTTCGTCGTGCTTCAGGATTCCCTGGCGCCCGGGTTCAAGCGGCCGTGCCGCCACCCCTCCGAGCGAGGTCGGGAGGATGCGGCTCGATCCCTCGAAGCGGAAGACCGGGACCGGGCGCCGGTCCCGCTCCTCGATGGAGCGCCGGAGCAACTTGTGAAACTCGTCGACCGGCAGGTCCCGGACCTTGTAGAAGGGGGTGTCCGAGTTCGCAATATTGTGGACCAGCACCTGATGACGGCGGGCGGCGAAGGAGATCCCGCGATCGAGGATCGGGATCGACCCCTTGTTGAACAGTGTGGGAGGCAGCATCGTCTTCTCCGGGTCGGCCGGGAAAGAGGGCCGACCTGTATAGCGCAACGCCCATGCCCGGCGATTCGGCCGCCGCGTGTCCCGACACCCTGGGGGCACGCAACCGGCGGCGTATCCGACGGTTGCGTGCCCAGGCCCCTTCGCCTACCAGGGTCCGATCCCGCCCCGCGGCAGTCTCCCCCGCGCGGGGCGGTAAAACCTTCCGCCGGTCGCGGCACTTTCTGCCGCGGGCGACGGACGACCGTCCTCCGGACTCGGTTCTGCTGTCGCTCCCCGCCCGACCTTCGGCCGGGGTCGGATCACTCGCCCTTCGCCTCCGCATTCATCTCCTCGGCCGCGAGGCGCCACCGTCGGATCTTGTCACGGAGGGTCCGCCCCGCAATGCCGAGCGATTCGGCCGTCTTCTGCCGGTTTCCGTGAAAGTGTTCGAGCGTGGCCGCGATCGATCGACGCTCCAGCTCTTCGAGGGAGATCCCCACGAGCGGTGCCGTGGGCGCCCCACCGCCGGACGGGGCCGGTCCCCCCGGCGCGTTCAACCATCCGGCGACGTCGGCCGGGCGGATTGTGTCCCCGCCCACCAGCACGACCGCGCGTTCCAGAATATTCCCGAGTTCGCGCACGTTGCCCGGCCAGGCGTAGCGGGAAAAGAGCTCGAGCGTCTCCGGGGCCAGTCTCGGCGGAGCGGCCCGGCCGGCCCGCGCGCTCCATCGACCCAGGAAGTGGGCGGCGAGGGCGGGGAGGTCCTCCAGCCGCGAACGCAACGGCGGCAGCGCGATCGGAAGCACGTTCAGCCGGTAGAAGAGGTCCTCCCGGAATTTTCCGGCGCTCACCGCCTTCCCGAGGTCGCGGTTCGTCGTGGCGATGACCCGCACGTCCACCGTGCGCGAGTAGGACGATCCGACCCGCTCGAAGGTCCGCTCCTGGAGCACGCGCAGGAGTTTGGCCTGGAGCCCGGGATCGATCTCGCTCACCTCGTCGAGGAGGAGGGTTCCGCGGTCGGCCAGTTCGAAGCGTCCGCGGCGCATGCGATCGGCGCCGGTGAAGGCCCCCTTTTCGTGGCCGAAGAGTTCGCTCTCGAGGAGCCCGGCGGAGAGGGCGGCGCAGTTCACGCAGAGGAACGGGTGCGCGGCCCGGGTGCTGCGGCGGTGAAGGGCGCGGGCGACGACCTCCTTTCCGGTCCCGCTCTCGCCCGTGAGGAGCACGGTCGCCTCGCTCGTCGCGGCCTTATCGACGGCGGCCCAGACGGCGCGCATCCCCCGGCTCTCGCCCGGGACGAACTCCGCCGTGCCGTCCGCCGCAAGGCTCGCCCGAAGCGTCTCGTTCTCCTGGACGAGCGTCCGGTGGCGCAGGGCGCGCTTCACCAGGAGTTCCAGCGTGTCCGCCTCGAACGGTTTCAGCACGTAGTCGAAGGCCCCGCGGCGCATCGCCTCCACGGCGGTCTCCACCGTTCCGAAGGCGGTGATCATGACCACCGGGACGTCGGGCGCGAGCCGCTGGAATTCGGGGAGGAGATCGAGTCCGCTGGTCACCGGAAGTTTCAGATCGCACAGCACCAGGTCGTAGGGCGTGGACTGGAACTCCTCGATCGCCTCCTTCCCGGCCGGGAAGGCGCGCACGGAGTACCCGGCGCGGGTGAGCGTTTCCTGAAGCGACTCGCGCATCAGGTCCGTGTCTTCCACCACCAGGACGCGGGAGGGCATCGTCAGACTCCAGTTCCGGCCGACTGCGCCGTCCGGCCGCCGGAGGGCGCCTGTCCGTGGCCGTTCGACAGGCCGAGTCCGAGGGGAAGGCGCAGGGTGAAGGTGGCGCCGCGATCCGGGTTGTTCGTCCCCTCGATCGAACCGCCGTGGCTTTCCAGGATCCGGTGCGCGATCGCCAGCCCGAGGCCGGTGCCCTTGGACTTCCCGGTGTAGAAAGGGGTGAAGAGACGCTGCCGGGCCTCGGCCGAGATTCCGGTCCCGGTGTCCGAAACCGAAAGCCGGACCGAACGCTTCCCGTTCGCGGTCTCCACCGAGGTCGACAGCGTGAGGGTCCCGGTCCGGTCCATCGCCTGCACGGCGTTCAGCACGACATTGAGGATCGCCCGCTGGAGCATCGCCGCGTCGGCCGTCAATTCGACCCTCGGCTGGGCGTAAAGACGCTGCACGACGATCGACTTCTCCTGACTCTCCCGCTCCGCCAGGGCGAGGGCCTCCTCGCAGACGACCTGGAGGTCGCACGGTTTTTTCACCGGCGAGATGTTGCCGGTGTAGGTCAGCATATCCTCCACGATTCCGTTGAGCCCGCGGAGACCCGCGCGGATCTTGCCGAGCAGTTTCAGCTTCTCGGGATCGCCGGCGAGATCGCGTTCGAGCAGGGTCGCGAACAGTTCCAGCCCGCCGAGGGGATTCCGGATCTCGTGGGCGAGGCAGGCGGCCATCTCCCCGAGGACGGCGAGGCGGTCTTTCCGTTCGAGTTCCCGGTTCTTGACCTCCAGCTCGCGGGAGAGGTCCGCCACGCGGGCCTGAAGCCGTTCGTGAGAGCGCTGGAGTTTTTCCGTCGTGTCGTTGAACGCCTTGAGGAGGTCGGTCAGGGCCTCGACATCGAGCGTCTGGGGTTGGGGCACGGGCGTCTCCTGAACGGGGAGAGAAGGGTCACTGCGTCTTGTCCACGAACCGCGGATCGCCGGGGGCCGCGGGCCGGACCACGTAGGCGCCGAGGGCGCGTTTCGCCGTGGCGCCCTGTTTCATCTCCGGGTGGCGCCGCACCCGTTCCTGTTCGGCGAGGGCCGACGAGTTTTTCTCCTGCTCGACGAGCCGGCGCAGGGTCTCCTCCACGCCGGCGGCGGCGGCCTCCACCCGCTCGACCGCGCCGGCGGGCAGTTCGCCGCGTCGTTCCTTCCAGACGGCGCGGAAGGCGGCGCTCCGGGCATCGAGCGACGAGACCCGGTGAAGGAGCGACTGCTTCTTCGCGACGAGTTCGAGGAGCCCGTCGAGATCGCCGGAGCCGATGAGCGCATCCTGCCGGCGGGCGAGCTCCAGCATGTCGGCGTAGAGCGTCCGCTGCGCGGCGCAGTCGCGGATGAACGCCTCAAAGTCGAGCGGAGCCGGACTCATCTCGGAACCCCTCCGGGGCTGGACGGGTGGAGGTGCTGATGGACTTCGTCGATCAGGGTCTGCCATTCCTCGGGGTCGAAGGCCGCTCCGGATCCGGGCGTCGGCCGGGCCCGCACCAGCTGATCGAGCTGAAACTGGGCCTGCTCCAGGTGCGCCTGGGCGTCGTTCGTTTGTCCGAGCCGGACGGCGATCCGTCCCATCCGAATGAGGGCCCAGAGCAGGTCGGTGCGCGGAGCCGTGGCGAAGTACTTCGCGTGCGCGGTCCCGTAGACATGGAGCGCGGCGGTGAACTCCTGCCGCGCCCGGGCCGGATCGGGCCCGGCGGTGAGGAAGAGGGCGATCTCGTAGTGGACATCTCCCAGGAGGAACGCCGCCTTGCGGGTGAGCGCGTCGAGGGCCTCCGGCGCGATCTCGCGCTCTTCGTACCCGCGTTCCGGCTGGGATCGAACCGGTTGTCGCTCGATCTCTTCGGCCACGTCGAGGGCTTCCCGCCAGGAATCACGGGCGACCTCGAGGTTTCGCCGGAGTTGCCCCGGCAGGAGTGAATCGTCCATCCGATTGATCTCGCGGGCGATCGCGGCGAGGAAGAAGCGGGCCCGGAGCCGGCGCGGAAGGTCGTCGGGGGCGCGCTTCAACGCCTCGGAGAGGTGGCGTTGGGCGTCACGCAGCCGTTCCAGCGCGAGCGGGGTCTTTCCCTGCTGCGTTTCGAACACCAGCGAGGCCTCGTATTCCGCCTCGCCGAGCAGGAAGAGGGCTCGCCGATACTCCGGGGCCTCGGGCCCGAGGTGTCCCGCGGTGAACACGGCATTCAGTTCGTTGATGGCCGACTCGTACTGGCCGCGGGCCAGATCCCCTTCCGCCTGGGCGAGACGACAGTGATTGGAGTACGGAAGGCGGGCCATGTCCGGATCGCTCAGGTTGCGTTCAAACCACCGCCGGGCCGCCACGACATCCCCCGTCTCCTGGCAGGCCCGGCCGAGCAGATAGATGGCCTCGTTCCGGCGGTTGTTCGGATCCTGCCGGCCGACCGTGTTGACGTAGGCGGTCAGCATCTCACTCGCCCCGGTCCAGAAACCGCCCCGGACGAAGGCGCGACCGGCGCGCCAATAATACTCGGCCGGCCGGCGGGGGGAGATGTCCCCCGTCGCGCCCTTTCGGTAGTGCTCGCCGGCCCGCCGGGAGGCCGTGTCGGCGCGCGCCATCGCCGCGGCCGCCGCCGCCGCGTCGTCGTTCTCCCGCGCTTCCTTCGCCTGCACCTCCGCCAGTTCACGTTCCCGCTCGGCCGCGCCGCCGGCCACCGAGAAGCCGGCGATCGAGGTCGGGTCCGCCTTCTGGAGGAGAATCCCCACCCCTTCGAGGAGGTCGAGGACCCGCGACTCCTGGGCGGACGTCCGGATCTGCTGGAGCCGTTGTTCCCACGCGCGGCGGTCAAAGAGATCCTTCGCGGGGAACGGAGGGACGAAGGTGAGCGCCTTGCGATACATCTCGAGGGCCGACGCATGATCGCCCAGATCGGCGAACGTGTCTCCGCAGCGAAAGGCGGCCGCCACCCGGATCTCATCGAGCACCAGGGGGCGGTGCGGATCGACGCTGGGGTTCGCCAGGGCGTGGAATCCAACCAGCGCCTCCCGGAGCCGCCCCTGCAGCAGTTCCACACCGGCGATTCCGAACCGGGCGTGGTTCGACCACGCGGTCTCGGGCGCCGCGAGAACGACGGCAAAGTGACCGCGGGCCTCCTCCGCTTTGTTGTCGGCCAGGGCACATCGACCGAGCGCGTAGTGAGCTTCGGCCCGGTTGTCGCCGAGCGTGGTGGCCTGCATTTCGCTCAGATTCCCGGTCGATATTTCCTCGATTCCCTCCAGCGCGGCCGCCGCGGCGGCCGCCGATTCCGCCCGCTGATCGAAGGTCCAGTCGAAGGCGGATTCCTCCAGCCAGAGCCGCACGCGCTCGAACGGGGCGTCCTTCGGAGCGCGACCCGCCGCCTCCCGACTTGCCGCCAGCCGGCGTCTGATCTCCGCGTGCTCCGAGGCCGAGGGCCGGGGCAGCCGGGAGATCGTCCGCGCAATGGTCTCGTTCAGTCCGGGAAGCATGGCCTTGGCGTTGTCCAGGAGGTGCAATTCCTCAAGCGATCCCGTGATGTCGCCGAGTTCCTGGAGCCGGAGAGCGTACTCCAGGCGTTTCAGATCGACGTCGGCGCGAATCGCCCGGCTCTCGGAAGCGGTGCGCAGCTCCGACAGGATGGACTGAATGGCGCCCCTGTCCGGAATCCGCCCGGCATCGGTGTTCTGCCCCTCGAGGGCGAGGGCGATCCGGTAGTGCGCATCGTAGACTTGCTCGGTCTCCTCGGGAGTATGGTTGCGAACGAAGGCCCGCAGCCGTACGAGCGCCAGGGACCATTGGCGGAGCTCACCGGGGGCTTTCGCTCGCGCGTACTCCCGCTCGATGGCGACGCGAGCGCGCTCCGACGTTGGGGGGTATTCAAAATAGAGCAGAAAGAGTGACGCCACGGCGGCGACGAAGAGCGCCTTCCCCGCGTGGGCATCGAGGCGCTCACGCCAGCGTTCCGCCTGAATCCAGTCCGGCCAGGCCATGATTGTCCCCGGATGACAAGGCCGACGCCGCTAGGCGCGTACGCCCGTCGTTCGCTCCGCTTCCAGGATGGCGCGCACCTCGCGGAGCGGGCGGTGGCGCTTGAGAAGTTCAATGCGTTCGAGGGTGGCGAATACGGCCTCGGGGTAGAGTCGATGGCCCGCCTCCGTCCGCTCGGACTCCTCGATGAGTCCCATCATGGTGTAGTTGTGGAGGGTCTGGCGGGAGAGTCGACTGTAGCGCATCACCTCTCCGATCTTGTAGAGCTTCTGGGGTCGCTCGCGCGAACTCGTTATCGGGGGGGGGGTGATGTGTCCTACCGTGACGGCCGCCGAGGCAGCGGCCTCCGGCTCGGACGAGAGTCGTGCGGCCATGTTGCGTTCGTCCATGGCGACCTCCTGACGAGGGGATGAGGTGTGCTGAGTCCCATAATCCATAAGTTATATTTTATACTTTATACTTTTGAAGTCAAGGTCATTCTCCTCCATCCTGGAAAACTAGGCAACGGGGCTTGAACGCGATACAGCATGTTAAGCTATTATACCATAACAGTTGCGATGTGTCAATCACACTGTGCATTAGATTGTAGTTTCTTCCACAGAAAAACGTGGCCGAGTCAGGGTGATGATTATCGGACAAACCAGGGTCTGCACACGAGAGTGTTATCGGACTTGTGGCGGGCAGGAAACAGTCCAGCGATGAGGTGATTGCGGACGGGCTTGCTCGCGTCCCTAGCCCCTAGGAGCCCCGTAGCCCGTACTACGGGGCGTAACGAGGGGCGGGCCAGGCCACGCTGTCCCGAATGCATGGCCGGTGGAACTGCTCAGAAGTCCCACCTGAGCCCCAGGGAAGCTTCGAACAATGCCGACGTGCCATTCCCGGCCGTCGTAGCGCCGCCGTCCACGGCGCCAAACATATGAAGGTGACGCGCGAGCTTCAGGTCCACTTCCAGCCCGATGTCCGCAATCGCTCCCCCGTCGACATCCCTGCCCCGGATCCAGACGTGACCGCCCTCTGCGAACAAAACCATCCGGACGTCTTCCAGGGCGAGGATCTCGCGCCCGACTCCGAACCGTCCGATGAGGACCTCGATGTTTTCGATCTCTCTGCGCGCCGGTGTTTCCACTCGCGTCGTCACACCGCCGCCTCCGCCCGCGCCCCCGCCTCCGCCTCCACCGCCCCCTCGTTTCCCTCCTCCTCCCCCTCCCCCCCCGCCTCCGCCTCCGACGGAAGCCGGGACGAAGACCTCCGTGAACGTCGCGGGCAAGCGTCGGACGGCGTGAGTGCCGCCCGCCGTGAAGTCGCCGAAGAAGATCCACTCGGGACCGGGCTTCACCCCGATCCGGGTCCGGACGAGCGTGGCGCGTTCGATGTCGCTCTTGTGCTGCGGGACCCAGCTCGTGGCCGAAACCTGGATGAACCATCGGGCCGGGAGTCGTTCCCTGTCGGGCGGCCGCTCCTCAGGACGGACGACGATCTCGGCCCCGAACTCGGGCCGCCGATCGCTCTCCGGTCGCCCGGGCTCCGATGTCCCTTCCCGGAGGAGGGCCGGCGCGGGGAGCGGTGTCTCCGGCAGCGCGAACTCGATGCGGTCGACGATCGCCGTGCGGCGGGGTTCATCCAGGTCGCGGACCAGGCAGGCCAGGGAACCCGGTCCAGCCCGCTTCACGCGAACCTCCGCCCGATTCGGGGAACCGCCGGTCGTCGTGACGATGACCGTCGGCACCGGTACGTTCTCCGCCGCCGGCTTGTCCTCCCCCCACGGTACGGCGATCGGGCGGACGAGCGAGAGGGCCGGGCTCATGGAGAGCACGCGCAGCCGCCTGGGCGAGTCGTCGGTCGGGATCACGATGACGACCGTCGCCGTGTCGGGATCGACCGCATTGGGCCGAACGACGCTCGTTCGAAAGGGCAGGAGGGCGGGAGGCGGATCGACGACCGGGGTGAAGGGAGCGGGTCGGGTCGGGATCTGGCCCACCGTGACGACGAGGTCGGCCGCCTGCGCCTCACGCGGAAGGACGATGACGAGGGCGGCATCCACGGCACCGACGACCGGGACCTCGAATCCGCCGAGCGAGACCTTCGCCCTCCGCAGGTCCGCCGGTTCGATTCCACGGGTCTCGACGACGGTCGGTTCGCCCGCCCGCGCGGGCTCCACGACGAGGATCTCCGCCACGGAGACCTGGGCGCGGAGGGAAAGAGGGGCGAGCAGCAGAAGCCCCACGGCCGCCGCGAAGGTGAACGATCGATCGAGGGTGCGCATCACGGCCGGTCTCCCACCGGCCTCCCCTACCACCCCTTGGAGTGCGGCGACTTGTCGCCGCTTTCCGAGGCATCGTCTGCCTGCTGATCCCGCGCTGCGAAGCAGCCGTGCCCGCCGGGTTCAGATGAAGTTCTCTTCTGCTTATTCTGCTTATTCTGCTTATTCTGCTTCTTCTGTTTGTTCTGTTTCTTCTGTTTCTCCGTTGGCTCCGCTTCTGTCCTCTGTCGTCTGTCGCCAGTCGTCCGTCGTCCGCCGCCAGTTGTCCGTCGTCCGTCGCCAGTCGTCCGTCGCCAGTCGTCCGTCGCCAGTCGTCCGTCGTCCGTCGTCAGTCGTCCGCCCGCATCACTTCTCTGTTTTCGCGGCCTCCTCCCGCGCGGTCGCCGGTTCCAGGAAGAACTCAAGCTGCTTCGGCCCCGTGCTGCTGAAGGAAAGCGGGAACGAGAGACTCGTGAGCTCCTCCACCGTATTCACTCCCTCCGCCACTCGACCCTTGCCCGGAGGCGCGGTGAACATCCCGTCCTCGGGAAGCACGATTCTCCACGAGACCGCCTGCGCCGTATCAAGGCCGAAGACCGCCGCCTTCGCCACGAGGGTCTCGCCGGGGCCGACCACCTCCTTCGTCACGAGGACCCGGCCGTGATACGCCGTCACGGCTCCGGACTGTTGCACCCCATCGGGATCCGTGACGATGACTTTCATGGGTCCGGTCAGATCCCTGCTTGCATCGTTCACCAGGACCGCGTGGTCGTCCGTCATGAGAATCGTCTGAGGGCTGGTGCTGGTGCCTGATGCTGGATAGTCGATCCGGCTGCGGTATTGGTCGATCTTTCCCGGGTCGAACGTCCCCTCGACACTCAACGCCTGCGGCGTGTCACTCGCGCGGACAAACGTCGGCGCATCAACTCTTGAAGCCGAGGCGCCCGGCGATGGGGGCGTAGAGCCGGCGGCGGCCGGTGCCGGCACAGGGGTTGAAGTCGCTATCTTCACGATGGGCGTAGGAGAGGTCGGTTGCCCGGAGACATCCACGAAAGGCGCGCGGCTGGCCGGGTCGGACCCGAGCGGGACCTCCGGGATACCGGGCCCTGCCGGGGAGGCCGTCGGCGAAGTCGATCCCCCTTCTCCGTTCCCGGCCGGTCCAAGGATCGAGACGACGGCCGCCACCGTCCCTCCCGCAAGCATGATCACCTTGGCCGGCTTCGGCGGGAGGGTCCCGAGAAACGATCGCCCATCCAGGCTCCTGGCCACGGGCTTCTCGCCTTCGTTCGTGATGACGAGCACCTCCGTGATCTCGATCGGCTGGCCGTCGGGCGAGATGAGTCGCGTTGGTGCCGCGAACGCTTGTTCCCTGTCGGGCGTTACCAGGATGGCAGCGGAATAGAGGGCGGGAGGAGACAAGACGTTGACTCTCTGAGACGATGGCGGTTCCTGCGACGGTCCAGACGGTTCTTTGGACGACGGCCTCTGCGGCTCCACCACTGTGCCGTCGCCGGGCCGATCCCCAGTGCTCCCCGACGCCCCCCCGCCTCCGGTCGGTGCCCCGGGCACGCAGGGACAATGAACTTCCGTCAGGTCGTTTGAAATGTTGACACTTACGATGGGCGGAATGGTGACCTTGTATTCCCGGGTATAGAAGATGTCCAACCCGATGGTGCACCAGTACTCCTTGCTGGTCAGGTGGAGGGTAACGACAAGCGCCGCCTCTCCTCTCACTTTCCAGCAGGTGTGGGGTCCTGCATGTTCTCTCGTGCCCATCGGGAGCTTCGAATCCACGGTGAGGGACATCTTCGACGAGGATTCCTCACTGGACTCGCCGCTTCCCTTCGTGCTGGCGTTGACAGTCGCGCCCTTCACCGGCACTTCCGCGCTGAGGGCGTACTCGGATTGGAGCGTCTGTGCAGCCTTCTCCGCCCATTCCGTGACGGATTGGTAGTCGATTTCCCGGTAGTGTTCACCCTTGTCCCGATATTTGGAGCACGCCTCGGAGTGATTCTTGGGACAGTCGGAACACGGCTTGCCTTCGTTGCACGTGGCACAGCAGTGTCCATCGATGGAGCCGAGCGGGGCACTGAGGGTCAGGACCATGGGAGTCTCCTCCCAGGTGTCCACGCAGAGGAGATTCTTTCCCGTAACCACCCTCTCATCCTCGTGCATCTCCTTGCGAATGCTCTGCGCGTGGGCGATCCCGACCAGCCCCAGGCCTAACCACGCGAGCGTCGTCGACTTCAGGTAATGCACAGCACACCTCCCCTCGATCGTTCATTCTTCAAACTCGATGGACCGCCGACCGAGGAGCACCTTCAGGTCGGTCTGCGTGAATTCTTTGCGGCAAAGGAAACTCTCCGGCTTGTCGCGTTGCACGTACATGATGAGGTTCTTCGAGATCTCGTCGGCGAGAGGATCGGACGGCAGCGGACGCCATGCCTCATACAGCATCCAGAAGGGACTGGCCGTGGCGGCTCGACTGGCCAACGGTTCCAGACCGGCCGGCGGTCGATTTGCGCACACAATTCCGATCCGGCACCCGTACGCTTTCGGATCGAGATTGTCTGCCGAAAACGTCCATGCATCGCCATCCTCCTCCAGAAAGGCAGCCGGCGCGAGGGGACGAACGTAGCGGTCCTCGTCCAGGATCTTCAGGTAGACGCCTCGCCGTAACTCCGCCGATTTCAGTCGGCGCGCGCTCCCCGAAAAGGGGCGTCCCGCCGCGATGACCTCGATTCGCCCCGTCACGCCGCCTGCATAGGGACCGTCGCAATGGAAGTTGATTCGCTTGTCGCGCTCCGCGTCGCGAAGGTCGGTTTCCGCGTAGACCGTGGGCGCGCCGGGAAACACGCAGGCCACCGTATAGGCGCCACGCGGGAGGGTACCGAACTCATAGACGCCTTCCGCCGATGTCTCCTCAGGAGGATAGAAGGTGAGGTCGGTCTTCTGGGAACTCTGGTACACATACACCTTGGCCCCCTCTGCGGGCTTCTCGTTCATCGTTGCCCTCCCGTGAAGGCGCACGGTCCGCCGATCTATCCTGACCTCCATCCGATGGCTCTGCCATGCGGTCCACCCGGCGTGTTCCTCGACGAAGAGCGTGTTTCCGTCCACCAGGACCTTCAACGCGGTCACCCCCCAGCCTTGGTTCCATGGGGTCACCAGAAGGGAGTATTCACCCTTCGCATCGGTCTCACCCGGTCCCCAGTGAAATCCATCCGAACGCGCGACGAAGATGCGGGCCCCCACCACGGGTTTCTCGTCCCGGTCGACGACGCGCCCGCACAATTCCACCCCGTACCGGATCAGGTTGATGTCCCCGCAATCGACCTCTGCCGCCCCCTTGACCCGGACGAAGGGAAAGAAATCATCCGGCGTCCCGAGCCGGTACCACTTGGTCGGGTCGTGGACCTTTTCCGGCACGCTCAGCGTGTAGGTCCCGTCGGGCAGGGCCTCGAAAGTGAACCTCCCATCGTCCGCGGCAACAGCCTCCCCTACGGAGTGCTGACCTCGTAGCAGGCGCACCTGGACGGAGGAGATCGGGGCACCGCCCTCGGCCACCAGCCTGCCCCGAACCTTGCCCGAGGAAGGGGATTCCGGAGCGGCCGGGCTCTGCGCCTCGGCCCTACCCCAGAAGAGAAGCACCGCCGCTATGATGGTGAAGCGCTTCATCTCGCTCCTCCCTATTCGACTTCGATGAGGACGTTCGTGGATACCCCGTCTTCCACACTCGCAGGACGCGGGCTCTTCGCAACACACATGAGCAGCGAGTGATAGTCGGTCGGCTGAAGGCTATACTCGCCAACGGACATCCGAGACATGGTAAAGTCCCCCTTTGCGTCCACGTGAGCCCGTCCCACGCTCTTGCCATCGGACGAGAAGGCGTAGACGGCATCGCAAGGTGCGCGGCCCGCGGGAATCGGCCTGCTGCGGCGCACTCGGCCGAAGATCGTGCCGCCCGGCGTCCCCGGAGGAAGGCCGATCGAGATCTCCGCGGCGCGGCCGGCCTCAATCGAGACGCGGCAAATACTTCCGGCGGAACTAGACACATCCCTGAAGACAAGGAGTGTGTAGGCGCCCGGAGGGAGCGCATCGAGTCGGAACTTGCCGTTGAGGTCCGACTCCCGGCTCAGCGGCACCGGAATCAGCAGGGGCCCTCCAGCCGTGCCGTTCAGGCGCTTCGTTTCGCACAGGACCCGTCCGGCAGGCCCTTCCCAAAGGAGTACGCTGGCTCCTTTCACGGGGGTTCGTTGCGCCTCGTCAAGGACCTGGCCGGCCAAAGTTCCGCAGGCTTGCCCGGACGGAGGCATCTGGACTCGGCACTCTGCCCTGTTCTCGACACTCAGATCAAGCCCGCCCACAAGTCCGATCCACGCGGGCGCTCGACCCTCCGCGGCGTCTGCGGAGCCGTTTCCGAATCCGGCTACCACGACATAAGAAGCAGCCTGAAGATGGCGGAAACAGGCTGTCCCGTGCGCGTCTGATTTCGCCGGGCCGGGGAGAGCGCCGGATTCGACGGCGGCCAGCACATCCTCAATGCTGAAGACGCCGA
Source organism: Planctomycetota bacterium (assembly GCA_016192525.1). GTDB lineage: Bacteria > Planctomycetota > MHYJ01 > JACPTZ01 > JACPTZ01 > JACPTZ01. Next base: position 32,517 of record JACPTZ010000214.1, on the reverse strand, counting down.
CGTCGACCCCCGGTCCGGGCATGTCTCCTGTAACGACCTTCGCGAGAAGTTCCCGTTCCGCCGGCGAGGCGTTCAGGCGTATCAGGTGCGTTCCCTGGGCCGATGGGGGAATCTCCAGAGTCAGCCCCTTCCCTGCAGCTTCCGGGATGACCGCTCCCGAACCGTCCAACACTCTCAAGTTGAATCTCCCGGCCCCCAGGGAAGGCGCGACGTAGACCTTTTTCTGAGGGAGCACGAATCGGTCGTCGAGGCATACAGCCAACTGAATGACGCGAGACTCCCGCTCCCCGATCGCCGGTTCAATGAGCGCCTTCAGCCCGTGGACAAGCGCCCCGCTGGAGTTCACCACGGAGAGATGGAGATCGGTTCTTCCCTGGACCGGATAGGAAAACTGTTCCTGGTCGCCCTCCCACACCAGCCCGGTCACTCGAACAAGCGGCGCTCCCGAGAGGCTGTCCTTTCCACCCGGGTAGATCTCGATCGTGTTCCACGTGCTCTCCACCTTGATTCTGTACTCCCCATTCGAGTCCGTCGACGTCATGCTCAAACCGTACGGGTGGGGGAAGGCCACGATCGCGTGCGCCAGCGCGTTTCCAGCGACGTCGTGAATGACCCCGCTCACGGTGACGAGACGCGTGGGAGGCGCGGCGTCCTGGGCCCGGAGATCCGCCGCTCCGACGGCGAAAGGCACCCACAAGGCGAGCAGAAGAACGCAGCGAGAGAGAGGGTCTCTCGGCATGGAGATGCTCCTTCGACACGTGTCGGCGGCGGCGGCCTTGGCGCATCCAGGGGCGCCAGGCTGTTCCCTTTCCCTACGGCTACCATACCGGGATACGATAACCAGGTCAATGTTTTCGGTGAGTGCGGAGGTGGAAGGTCTGGATCAGGCGTCGAGTTCCGCTGACGAAGTTCTCGCCTGCCTTGATCCGGAGTTCAACGATGTGCCTGCCTCGGATCGAACCCCTGCCCGAACGGACGCCCGGGCTTTCCCCGAAGTCGCCCGGAGAGTCGCTCGGTGTAGCAGTGCTCGCATCCGCGTCTGACCTTCACGCAGCCGGTAACGGGATTCCGAGCAGGCGACACCGGGATCGACGTTCCCGAGCGAGATTGACACTTCCGCCCCCTCGTGTTACTGTTCTCGTGCCCTGGCAAGAGCATCAACGCCATCACTCTCCTCCCGCGGAATCCCGCATGACGAACTCGAAAGAGACGCCGTCGATCCTCGGAATCGGAATCTACACGATCCCGGAGGCGGCTCGCCTCACCGGCGTTTCCCTGGGGCGTGTGAGGCGGTGGATCGCCGGCTATCACTACGATTACGGAAAGGGCCGTGTCGATCGTCCTCCCGTCTGGCGCGCGGACATCGGCACGACTGATGGGGGCGTATGCCTGAGTTTCCTCGATCTTCTTGAGGTGTTCGTGGTCGACCAGTTGAGGTCGCGCCGGGTCGCCTGGACCACGATCCATGACGTGGGGAAAAAGGCCGCCGAAGAACTGCGCACGAATCACCCCTTCTGCACCCAGCGATTCGTGACGCTCGGCCGCACCCTGCTCCTGGATGCCTTGCTTCCCACCGAGGATCGGGCGCTCTTGGACCTTGTGAGTCATCAACTCCACTTCCATCGACTCCTCGATCCCTTCTTGGAGAATCTGGATTTTGGCGCCCGCGATCCGCAGAGGTGGTGGCCGACGGGGCGCGACCGCTGCGTGGTGATCGATCCGGCGCGTTCCTTCGGGGCCCCGATCGTGGAGACGAAGTCGGTCCCGACGATCGTGCTTTCCGAAGCGGTGCGGGGCGGCCACTCCGAGTCGCTCGTCGCGGGCTGGTACGGGATCCCCGTTCGCGCCGTGCGGGATGCCGTGCGTTTCGAGGAATCGCTCGCGGCGTGAAGATCAAGGTCCTCATCGACAATTGCCTCTCGCCGCGTCTGGCGCAGGCCCTGCGGATCCTCGAGGAGGAGTCATGCGAGGTTCGCCACCTTCTGGAGGAGTTCTCCAAGGACCCTGGGGACATCGTCTGGATAAGAGATCTCGCCCGCAGGGGCGGGTGGTTCGTCATTTCGCTCGATCGCATTCACAAGCCGCCCGCCCAGCGCGAGATCCTCCGGCAAACCGGGCTGAACATCTTCCTCCTCGCCAAGGGATACATGAGCATCTCTCCGCGGGAGCAGGCGAGTCGCCTCCTTCATCTCTGGGACGCGATCCTGGAAGCGGCACGCACGGCGAAGCCGGGAGAGTGCTTCCGGATCCCGATCTCGGGCGCACGGATCGAGAAATTTCTACTCTGAGCGGGGGCTCACGACAGGGAACCCGGTCGATCATGGCGGGGGGAAGCGTCACCGCCGCGACGAGTTCTCACAGTTTAGCGTGCTCGATCCAGCCCAGCGCGATCGTGGCCGCCGCAAGAACCCACGTGCCGATGACGAGCCACGTTTGCCGGCGATCCGACGACTCCTTGAGTCGCCGGATCTCGTCGACGAGTTGCTTGCTCGCCTCCGCGGAGCTCAGGCGCATCTTCTCCTGCTCACAGAGCAGCCGGTAGCGGCGAATGCGAAGATCCTCCGAAAGCCACCCGGAGGCACAACGAGCGGCCTCAAAGATATATCGGGCTTGCAGGCGGAGGATTTCGTGAGTCCCAAGGCCCTCTCGATACTGTTCGTCGAGCGCCCTACCCGCCTTGTCGAAGTGGAACTTGTGGCGCCCTTCTGGATCGGGAGTTTCAGGGGCAAAGGGATCTTCCATGACCAGTCCTCCGTGATTGGTTGTGGACTGACGACCGTCCGGATGTCAGGGTTCTTCCCGCTTGTTGCGGAATTGATGAGGCTGCAGGGGAGGCAGTGACCCATCTGTCACGAGCAGGGTGATGCGGCGCGCGGCACCGGGGACGCGGCGAATGAACCCACGGCGCTCCAGCGTGAGCACCATCTGATGCACGCTCGGCGGTGACACCTGGAAGAACCGCTGCATGTCCGCCTCGGCCGGCGGTCGGCCGTTCAAGAGGCTGTAGTTGTGGATATAGGCCAGGAACTGGCCCTGACGATCCGTGGGGGCGGGCTTCACAGGTCTCCCTTGAACGCGCGGTCGAGCACGGCGGGGAGGAGGGCGTGGAGGGCGGTGGCGGTTTCGGAATGCCACGGCGCTAGCGCGCCAGTCCGCGCCCTCACCTTGCGCAGTCGGTCCTGCGTCCGACGGGAAGGCAAGGGCATCTTGTAGTTCAGAAAATCGTCCGGATTGAGGCGCCGCCTGCGGACATTCGTTCCCGTGCTTGCGCCGGAAAGCGCCGGCCAGACAGCGGGCGTCCTGAAGTAGGTGTCCAAGACCTCCGCATAGACGCGGTCTTCATGGACTTGGAAGACAGGGAACTCGGTCGAGACAACGCACCCGTCACACTCCGGAGGTACAACCCCGAGCGCACCTTCCCATGCCATGAGCTTCGGATACACGAAATCTCTCGCTCTCAGCCGAGTCAGTTTCCGATAGGCAAACTCGATGCCGGTCTTCGTCTGCGCGCGGAACACTCCACGTCCGAAACAGTAGACACCGGCAAACTGGTATGACCCGTCTGGCAGCACCGTCACGTCGGGCTGGCGCAGTTGAACAAGTTCTCGCATCGGAGTCGGCTTGGAGGTGGGATCGCGGGCGATGATCCCGCGGCAGAGCGCCTCGGTCTCCTCAACGGCCTGCTCGCGGAGGGCGCGCGCCTCGGCGATCCTGGCGGCCAGTTCCTCGATCCGCGCCACGATCCGGCGCTGCTCCGCCGGCGGGGGGAGGGGGATTGTCACGCTCAGGAACTGTTCCGGCTTGATGCGGTTCTTGCCACTTGTCCCCTGTGACTTCTCGTCGCATTGAGCCCAGAAGACGGGTGTTTTCGTGAGCCAGTGGATCCATCGCGGGAGAAGCGTCCGCCGGTCGGCCGAGAATGTCGGAAACTCGCCACTCACAAAGCAACCCGCGAGGGGGGCCTGAACGACGGCAACGCTCCCGTTTCGCGCCCATATCTTGTTCACAACGATGTCGTCCGCCTCGACTCGCGATAGTGTGTGGTACTTCGTCGCACCGCCGTCAATCGGTTCCCGCTCGTAGGCGCCCTCGCCCCAAAGCCTGACGCCGAGTTGGCGATAGGCTGTGCCGAGGAAGGGTGATTCGGGTCGCTCCACCGGCGTCATCACCTCCCCCAACCGCACCGTGGGCCATTTCCCGCTCATCGTCTTGCCCCCTTCCTCGTCGGCGCGAGGAAACGACGATCCAGCCGATGGCGGATCCGGACCCGTTCCGCGGCAAGCATCTTCTCGTCCGGGAGACGCAGGCGGTACTCGGTGGCGAGGACCTGGTTGGGAAGGGCGTCCAACGCGCAGGGGGTGACGGACCTGTTCGGCCTGCCCGAGAGAAGGGCGCGAAGACGCCGCACGACCCGCCCCGAAGGGGCGGAGAGACAATAGCCCCTGTCCGCCGTAGCCCGAGGGGCGGAGGCGGAGGGGGTGAAACCCCCGGTACTGCGGCGCAACCGGAATCCAGCCCCGGAGGGGCGACAGAAGCGGCGGCGCGTGCAACGACTCTGCCGCCCCTCCGGGGCTTGATGTTTTGGGGTGCGAGCAACCCAGGGCTGCGCCCCTCGCTTCGCTCGGGGCTTGCCCTGGGCTATTCTCTTTGCGCCCCTCCGGGGCGCCCGGTGACGCGAAGATTCCGCAGACGGTGTCTGCCATTTCTCATCCCTCGATTTGCCCGACGGCGTCGGGCATCTCGTCCGGACCTCCGGTTCCTCAGACGATGTCTGAGGAGTCTCCCAGCCGGAGCAGAGGAGCCTCACCACAGGGGATCCGGGAAACGTGTGCGCTTCTGTAGCGCCCGAAGGGCGCGCCAGATCGTAGCCCACGGCGCAAGCCGTGGGTGTGATGCGGGACGAGGGGTGCCGGCCTCCGCAGGAGGCGGCAGAAAGGCACGCTGGGGGGTGCGACTGTGCCTTCACCGCAGCGTGTCTTCCCTGCCCCCCCTCCGGGGCCGGCGATGGGAATGCGGTGGGTCGTACCCACGGTTTGCGCCGTGGGCTCGAATCCATCGGCGCTCCGCGGCTCGGACTCGTCTCATCGGCCATTGCACATCCCGGTCGGCTTTGCAGTCTCATTGATATCCTCGGCTCCTTCGTTTCGAGCCCATCTCAGTAGGGGCACGGCGCCGCCGTGCCCCTGCGAGCAGGACATCTACTGAGATAGGTTCTTAGCCGCAATCTCCCGCTTCATAGCTTGTCCCCCTACTTCACCATCCCCCGAACCTCCTCCATGATCTCCAGGATCCGACGCTCCTTCGCGATGATGCCCTCCACCAGTTGCTCCGGCGGGAGGTGCTCCAGGTCCTCCTTCGCCCGCGGGTTCTTCCGGTCCAGGTTGCAGCCGGCGGCGAGCAGTTCTGCAGCCGGAACCCGCCACGCCCGCTCGGTCTCCTTCCGCTTCTTCCACCAGGCGAGGCACCCGGCGAACTCCTCGTACTGGAGCGGCTGCGTCTTCGTGTAGTTCTTGCGCCCCTCCGGGAGCGGTTGCTCGTAGTACCAGACTTCCTTCGTGGGACCGGAGCGGTCGAAGAAGAGCAGGTTCGTGGGGATGCTCGTGTACGGGGCGAACACGCCGTTCGGGAGACGCACGATGGTGTGGAGGTTGAACTCGCGCAGCAGTTCCTCCTTGATCCGGGCGCAGACGCCGTCCCCGAAGAGCGTCCCGTTCGGGACCACCACCCCCGCCCGGCCCGGTTTCGAGCCGCGCCGGAGTTTCCGCATGATCAATTGGAGGAACAGAAGCGCCGTTTCCGCGGTCTGCTTGTCCTCCGGGAAGTTGGAGAGGACGCCGCGTTCCTCCTCGCCGCCGAAGGGGGGATTCGTGAGGACGACGTCCACGCGGTCGCGATCGCCGATCTCCTTGAGATTGTGGCGGAGGCTGTTTCCGGGATCGATCTCCGGCGATTCGAGGCCGTGCAGGAGGAGATTCATCTGCGCGAGGAGGTACGGGAGCGGCTTGGCCTCCCCGCCGCGCAGGCTTTCCCTCTGCAGAACGCGCCGGTCCTGGACGGTCTTGCACTGCTTTTCAAAATGGCGATACGATTCCACGAGGAACCCGCCCGTCCCGCAGGCGGGATCGAGGACGGTTTCCCCGAGCCGGGGACCGGCGACCTCCACCATGAACCGCACCACGGGGCGCGGGGTGTAGAATTCGCCGCTGTCGCCGGCGGCGTCGCGCATCTCCTTGAGCATCGATTCGTAGAGGTGGCCGAGGGTGTGGATCTCCTCGTTCGAGGTGAAGTGGATGGCGTCGACCTTGTTGATCACGTCGCGAAGGAGGTAGCCGTTGATCATCCGGTTCACGGTGCCGCGGAAGACGGCGGCGACAACATCGCGGCGGTCGCCCCCCTCGGCGCCTTGGAGGCCCCGCAGATGCGCGAAGAGTCCGGGTCCGCGCTTGCCGTCGGGGCGGACGGCCTCCTCGCTGTTGACGAAGGAGATGAGGGCGTCGCCGGTGATGCCGTCGGGCTTCGCGGCCCAGTCGCGCCAGCGGTACGGGGACTCGATGGCGTGGCGGTGGCGTTTCCCGGCCATCACCGCCTCCTGTTCGCGGGTTCGCTCGATGTCGTCGAGGAACTTGAGGAAGAGGACCCACGTCAGCATCGGGAGGCGGTCGAGGTCGCCGTTCAGTCCCTTGTCCTTCCGCATGATGTCACGGGCGGACTTGACGAGGCTGCCGAGGGACTGGGCGGTGGTGGGGGGCGGGGCTTGGGCCATCCACGGACTCCGATGAAGACTCAGAGGGAACAACAACAGAAGCAAGAAACAGAAGCAAGAAACAGAGACAACAACAGAAACAACGCGCCCTGACGGGCGCACTACGAACGGCGTCCGGCTACGCCGCATAGAGCAACGTCTGCAACTCGTTCACCGCCTGCCGCAACTGCTCCGCGCCGCCGAAGAGGGCGGCGATCTCCGGGACCGTGCCGCGCTCCGAGATGGGCGGCACCTTGATCGCGTCCGGCAGAACGAACTGCGCCTCGCCGTGCGCCGCGTATTTCTCGAGGAGATCGCCCAGGACCTCACGCGCCTGCGGGCCGTAGCGGTCGAAGAAATCCTTCTTCTCCCGGCGCAACCGATCCGCCCTCTCGCGACGCGTCCGGAGCGGGGCGTTAAAGGCGAGGTGGCAGAGCAGGTCGAACGGGTCCGCGTCGGGCTGGTTGGCCGACGCCGCGAGGGCGTCGAAATCGATCCCCCGCTCGGCCAGTTGCTCGAGGATCCCCCGACGCTTCTCGGGATCGGCCCAGCGGGCGCGGAGATCGCCGGCCGACAGGTAGAGCGTGCGCACCTTTTCCGCGGCGTACTCGGTGAACTTGACGACGCGCATCTGTTTCCCGTCCGGGTCCAGTTCGTAGACGAGGTGCGCGACGATCTCGAAGGTGCCGCCGTCGAAGTGGTACTTTCGTGGCGGGCCGACCGCCGAATCGCTGAAACCCGTTGGGGGGATGGCCGGGAGTTCCTCTCCCGCTTCCGCGTATTCGAGCGGGTTGGGGACGATCTCCCGCCGCGTCTCGGGGAGCGGATCCCCCTTTTCGTCCAGGTGCACCTCGGAGACGAGCGCCGGTTCGCCGTCGAACTCGGGGTCGGCGAAGTGCCGCGTGGCGTCGCCGGTGTAGTCGACGATGTTGAAGAAGTGCTTGTCGTAGTCGTCGCGGACACGGGTGCCGCGCCCGATGATCTGCTTGAACTCGGTCATCGAGCCGACCGTCTTCGCGAGGACGACGTTGCGGCAGGTGGGAATGTCGACGCCCGTGGTGAGGAGGAGCGATGTGGTCAGGATGACCGGCGTCTTTGTCTCGACGTCCATGAAGCGATCGAGGTGACCGCGACCGATTCCGCCCTCTTCGGCGGTTACGCGGCAGACGTAATCCGGATGGTCGCGAACGAGGTCTGCGTTCTGGTTGTTCAGGGCGCGGCGCATCTCGTCGGCATGTTCCTGATCGACGCAGAAGACGATGGTCTTGGCGAACCGGCCGGTCTCCCGCATGAACCCGGAGAGGTGGCGCGCGATCGCCTCCGTGCGGGCCCGCAAGGCGACAACGCGCTCGAAGTCCTTCGTGTGATACTCCTCGTCCGGGATGACGCGGCCGTCTCGGTCGAGATCGCCGGCGCTCGGGCGCCACCCCGCTGCGTCCGGAGTAGTGATGACCCGGTGGACGCGATACGGGGCGAGGAATCCGTCCTCGATTCCCTGGCGGAGACTGTACTGGTAGATCGGGTTGCCGAAGTACCGGTAGGTGTCACGGTTGTCGTTCCGGAGGGGGGTGGCGGTCATGCCCAGTTGAACGGCCGGCTTGAAATACTCGAGGATTTCCCGCCAGTTGCTCTCGTCGCGGGCGCTCCCGCGGTGGCACTCGTCGACGATGATCAGGTCGAAGAAGTCCGGTGCGTACTCGCGGTAAAGGCCGGGGCGACGCTCGTCCCGGGCGATGGCCTGATACGTGGCGAAGTACATCTCGCGACCCTGGTTCGCCTCGCCGTTCTCGATCTTCATCCGGGCGTCGCCGAACGGGGCGAAGGTCTTGTCCTTGGGATCGTCGACGAGGACGTTTCGGTCGGCGAGGTAGAGGATGCGAGGGCGGCGGGGTTCGCCAGAACGGGTCCACTTTCCCTCCCAGAGTTTCCAGCAGATCTGGAAGGCGACGACGGTTTTGCCGGTGCCGGTGGCCATCGTGAGCAGGATGCGCTTTCGGCCGGAGAGAACCGCCTGGACCGAACGGTTGATGGCGATCTCCTGATAGTAGCGGGGCGTCTTGCCGATGAGGAGGTGCGCGGGGGTGAGGAGCCTTCGGCCAGCCTCCTCGCTCAACGGCTCCTTGCCGGCGAGGCGGGACCAGAGGTCGGCGGGGGTCGGGAAGGCGTCGATGGATCGCTCTACACCGGTGGTGTAGTCGAACTCGATGATCCCGGTGCCGTTCGTGGCGTAGGCGAACTTGAGGCCAAGGACTTCCGCGTAGTCCTTTGCCTGCTGCAGGCCGTCGCCGGGAGTCCTGTAATCGGCCTTGGCCTCAACGACCGCGATGGTGAAATCGCGAGAGTAGCGCAGGAGATAATCCGCGCGCTTCTGCTTGCGGCGGATCGCGCGGGGTCCGACGGGGACGATGCGGCCGTCGGTGAAGGTGCGCTGCTCGGTGAACGAATGCGGCTCCGTGTCCCACCCGGCGGCGAGGAGTTTCGGCAGGACGTATTTTCGGCAGGTATCGGCTTCGTTGCTCACGGCTCGCGCTTCTCCCTCGGAGCTGCCGTCAGGATAGCACGGGCGACGCGTGATCGCAACTTCCACCGGGGGACCCGCCGGGTCGCCTCTCCCCTCCCCTTTGACTTTTTTCGCCATTCGCCCGAGAATGTTTTTACTTTCCGGGGCTCTTCCCCGTCTACCTCTCCAGTGCGGAGCCGGACCGGCGCATGGACGATCGAGACCTGGTGTCCCGGGCGCAGGCCGGGGAGGCGGAGGCCGCCGGGGCACTGGCGCAGCGCTACCTCGACCCGATCCACGCCTTCGCCCGGCGATGGCTCGGCGATCCGCATGAGGCCGAGGACGCCACCCAGGAGACCTTCCTTCGGGCCATGCGAGCCCTCCGCGAGTTCCGCGGCGAGGCCTCCTTCCGTACCTGGCTCTTTCGCATCGCGACCCGCGCCTGCCTTGACCGTCGGCGCGATCCCGCCGCCCGGCAGACGCCCCTTCCGCTCGAGGGCGTGCCGGAACCGGCGGCGGACGCGCGGCACGGGCCGCGATCGGCCCGCGCCACGCGCGACCCGGACCCCGGATTGCCGCCGCGAATGGCCGCCGCGCTGGCGGAACTGCCGGAGCGGCAGAGGCTCGTCCTCACGCTCTCGGTCTTCCACGAGATGAAACCGGTGGAGATCGCCGGGGTGGTGGAGTCGTCCGTCGAGGCCGTCCGGATGAATCTGTCGCACGCGCGGCGGAGGATGAGGGAGCGGTTGAAGAAGCAGGGACCGGGCCACGGCGAGTCCTCACCCTCCCGCCCTGCGCCAGGAGCCTGAGAAGAAAAGCGTCGGCGAGCGGTGCCCCGAATTGTCATCCTGAGCCCTGCCCGCCTCCTTCCGGCGGGCAGGGCGAAGGATCACCAGCCTTGGAGCAAACCTGCCGTATGCGTCGGGCTGCGCCCCGCAGCACGTGCTGCGGGGCTGCGCCCGACGCTCAGGATGACATGATTGCGGCGTCCGTCGTCCTGTGGCACTTCTTCTCAGGCTCTGAGCGAAGCCGCGGGGCCGCCCCTCGCGGGCGGCCGTGGCCGGTGCGCAAGAAGGTGTTGCAACATCCTTGGATCGACACTCGTGCCCTGTGAGTCCTGGATACCCCTGATCGACGCCGCCTGCGACGGCGACCTCACGCCCGCGGATCGGGTCCGGCTTGAGGAACATGCGGCCGGATGCGCCAGTTGCGCCGACGAGTGGAGGGGACTCGACGCGGTCGGACGGGAGATGCGGATCGAGATGCCCGCCGCCGCGGCCTCCGAGGGCCTGGCGAAGCGGGTCCAGTGGCTGGTGCGCGACGCGATCGTTGAGCCGCCCGTCGCCGCGCCCCTCGACACGGCGAACGATGCGCGATGGCCTCGTTCAGGGAGGACGGATTCGCCGGCCCGGGCGACCGGGCGTTCCTGGGCCGTCGCGGCCGCGGCGATGCTCGCGGTCATCGGCACGGCGCAGTTCGCTTCGCGCCCCGCCGTCCCGCCCTCTCCCGTTCGCGGCCCGACCGGGAGAGAGGCGACCGGCCCCCTGCCTCCAGGGCCAGGACTGGTGCGAGGCGACGATCGGACGCCCGGCCCGGGTGGCGCGCCGTCGCCGTCCGGGATCGGGGCGACCGGCATCAGGTCGGACGACTCCGCGTCTCCCGCCGCCGGGATTCCGGAGAACCGGCCAGCCGCGGCGCCGCGAGACATCGAACTCGCCTTCTCCGAGTACTCCTCGGCCGCGTCCGACGAGGCCCGCCGCGCCCTCATCCCCAGAGTGCTCTCGGATCGCTTCGAGGCGGTCCCGTACCTGCTGAGCCTCCTCGCGTCGCCGGGTCCCGAGCGGCGACGCCACGCCATCGTCCTTCTCGCTGAAGCCCGCGATCCGCGCGCCAGCCGCGCGCTCGCGCGGGTTCTGGACGATCCGCTGCTCGCCCCCGCGGCGCTGCAGGCCCTCGGCGCCATCGCCGACCCGATCGCCCGCGCCGTCTGCATCCGCGCGCTGAGGAGGGAGTCGCTGCGCGAGGCCGCGCTGGCCGCCCTCGCCCTCCGGCCCGATCCCTCCCTCGTTGAGCCGCTGGCGCAGGCCGCCGGTGAGGGGGCCGTTTCCCCGGCTGCGGCCGCCCGCCTCATCCGGCCGCTTCCTCCGGCGGAGGCCCGGCGTCCGCTCTACTCCGCGCTACGTTCCGCCGAGGAGCGGATGCGCGACGCCGCCGTCGCCATCCTCGTGGAATGCGGGGACTCCGCCGTGCGTCCGGGCCTCGAATCCGCGTTTGCGGAACGCACCACCCGCAGCTGGGCCGCCGGCGCCCTCGCGAGATTGAAAGACCCCGCGTGCGTGGAGGCGATCGTCGTCGCCGCGCGCGATCCGGCCGCGGAGGAAGAGGTGCTCCACGTGCTTCATGCGATTGGGGCGCCGGCCGTCAAGGCCTGCCGCGAACTGCTCGCCCGGCCGGATCGATCGCTCCAGCGACGCACGGTGAGACTCCTCGGCCGGCTCGGAAACGCCTCAGCCACGCCCATCCTGGTCGAGGCGGCCCGGGATCCGGAGCTGCGCTTCGAGGCGGTCGCCGCCCTCGCCCGGTGTGGAGATGGACGCGCGGCCCCCCTCTTCCTCTCGGTCGTCTCGGATCGCCGGCTCGCCCCGGAGGCGATCGCCGCCCTCGGCGCCATGAAGGAGACGAGCGCCATCCCGGTCCTCATTCCGGCCCTCCGCCGTCGTGAGGTTCGGGACGGGGCGCTCGACGCGCTCCGTCGCATCACGGAGGAGGACTTCGGTCTCGATGCCGCGCAGTGGACGCGCTGGTGGAAGGCCCGCGAGGCGGAGGAGCGCGGAAAGCGCCCGGGCGTGGTGGCGGTGTGTCTTGAAACGAAAACCATCAGGGGGGTTGTCCCATCCGTCCTCGAAAGGAGTCGCTCATGAGTATCCGAAGGTGTTTCAGGAGGCTCGCCGCGATGCTGTGCGTGCTGATGGCGGCGCCGGTTTGCGCGTCCGCCCAGGAGGTCGAGCGCGAGATGCGCGTCTACGACGTCAGCTCCATCACCTGGCCGATCCAGAACTACCCGGGGCCGGCGATCGGGATCCAGTCCGACTCGCCCACGGTGACCATGGAGCCGGAGCCGGGCTCGGAGGACTTCTCCGGCGACGTCCTCGTGGAGATGATCCGGCGCAACGTGAACGAGGACTCGTGGGAGAACGACCGCAACTCGATCACCTTCGAGAACGGGACCCTTCTCGTGGTTCAGACGGCCGACGTCCATGAACGGATCGTCCAGTTTCTTGCTGCCGTCCGGCAGGCGCGGAGCCGGGTGATCTCGATCGACTGCACCATCCTCTCCGCCGAGGCCACGGTGATTTCCGAACTCACGAAGCGCACCGCCGCCCCGGGCAAGTACGCCCTTCTCGACGAGGCCGCGACCCGGGCCCTCCTCAACGCCGCCACCGCGGGCGGAAAGGTCAGCATCGTCAAGGCGACGCGCCTCACGGCGTTCAATGGCCAGCGCGTCCATGTCGCCGACATCCGGCAGGTCGCCTTCATCCAGGACTACGACGTGGAGATCGCCACGGGATCCGCGATCGCCGACCCCATCGTCGGCCGCTGCATCGAGGGGGTGGTGGCCGATCTCTGGCCGCGGGTGGACGCCACGGGGAAGACTTTCTCCATCGAGGTGCGTCTGAGCGGCGTGAGTCTCGTCCGTCCGATCGAATCGTTCGAGCTGAAGACGCCGGAGCTCGGCACGCTTCAGCTTCCGGTGATCGACGCGCAGGACGTGAAGACCACGATCGTCGTTCCGGCGGGCCGCACGGCCATCGTGTGCGGCGCCGCGCTCGCCGGCCCGGAGGAGACGGGCGGGGAGATCGTGGCCGTGGCGCTTCTGCGACCCTCGCTCGTCGATCTCGGGACCAGCGCCGCCCCCTTCGCGGTGAAGGAAAAGCGGGAGCTGCGCCTGATCGATGTCTCCGGGATCGTCGGGTCCATCCCGGACTTCGCGGGACCCGACCCGGACTGGAACGAGGGCGGCGGCGGGGCTCAGGTGGGCATGATCTTCGAGGACGCCGGGTATCCGCAGGGGCTTGTAGTGGGCGTCGAGTCGCTCGTCGAGATTCTGCAGCGGAACATCGCTCCGGACTCCTGGCAGGACGAGAAGAACTCGATCGAGGTCGTGGGGAACTTCCTGGCGATTCAGCACACGCCGGAGGTCCTGAATCAGATCCAGGAGTATCTCACGAAGATGGAATCGCAGACCTGGCGGATGATCACGGTCGAGGCCCGGTTCCTGGCCATCGACGACGCGACGCTCAAGGAACTGGGCGGCGGACTCGGGGGGAAGGAGGCTACGCTGCTCACCCCGGAGCGGACGGAGCGGCTGCTGGCGGCGACCCGGTCGGGGGAGCATGCGCGGCTGATCGCCTACGGGGAAGTGACCGGCTACAACCGTCAGCAGGTGACGGTCAGCCGGCTCCGCTCCACGGCGTATGTGATGGACTACGACGTGCAGATCGCGCAGCAGTCGAGCGTGGCGGACCCGATCATCGGCCACGCGATGGAAGGGGTGGTCCTCAACACCCGGCCCGTGCTGGCGGGCGACAACAAGCACATCATCGTGGAACTGGCCCCGACGCTCGCCCAACTCGAGCACCCGATCCCCTCGCTCCAGACGAAGGCGGACCGGATCGGCGCCCTTCAACTGCCGACGGTAGACCTCCAGCGGGTGCGGACGACGCTCCTCGTGCCCGACGGCGGAACGGCGCTCATGGGTCTCTCGACGCGGCCGGTCGGGGAGGCGACCGGGCGGCGACATGTCGTCTTGCTGGTGAAGGCAACGATGACGAGCGTGCCGTAGAGACTATCTCAGAAGCCCGCCGTAGGGGCACGGCGGCGCCGCGCCCCTACGGACGGCGAGTCTTGAGGCGACCCTTGCGGTCGCCCCCTGTCGAGGGGCGTGTACGCCGGTCGACAGGGGGGCGGGGGCAAGCCCCGCCCCTACGGTTGGGCGGTTCTGAAACAGCCTCGTAGCGGGCGGTCGGGAGCGGAGGTGCGGGTGGCACGGGCGGCGGGTCCGCCCGTGCCCTCACGTCCGGGGGGAGGCTCTATCGCCCGTAGCGAAGACGCTCGGCGAGGATTTCGGGGAGGCCCGCCTTGATGATCTTCCGGGAGGCCTTCTCCACGTCGTACTTCACCCGCTTGATCCAGACCATCTTCTCTTCGGTGTCCCAGAGTCCGAACGAGGCGTCCGGATTCTCGTCGCGCGGCTGACCGACGCTCCCCACGTTCACCATCGTCTTCGCGTTCAGCTCCACCTTCACGGCGCTGTCCATCGTGAAAGAGACAGTCCGCTTCTGGACGAAGGTGACCGGCACGTGCGAGTGGCCCACGAAGCAGAGCGGGGTGGTGAGATTCTCGAAGGCGAGGTGGGCGTCGTAGGAGGTCTGGATGTACTCGAAGAGCTCGGGCGAGTAGAGGGTGGCGTGGACGAGGGTGAAGCTGTCCACGTATTCGACCAGTTTCAGGCCGCTCAAGAAACGCTTGTCCTCGTCGGACAGGATCTCACGGTGCCAGAGCGCGGCCTCGCGGGCGTACGTGTTGAAGAAGTCGACGTTGATCTTGTCGACCACGGCGAAATCGTGGTTTCCGGCTACCGTGGTGCAGCCGAGGCCGCGGACGATGTCGATGCACTTGGCCGGATCGGCCCCGTAGCCGACGATGTCGCCGAGGCAGACCATCACATCGACACGTTCCTTCTTCATCCCCGCCAGCACGGCTTCCAGGGCTTCGAGGTTGGCGTGGATGTCACCGAAGATGCCGTAGCGCATAGAACGGGGATCGTACCCCATCGGGCGCAAAAGTCAAGGCAGAATTTGGAATGAGTCGGAATCAGGCGGTGACGTCGCGCCGCTCGAAGGAGCCCACGGCCAGGGCGAAGACGAGGAGGACGTAGGCCGCCGCGTAACCGGCGGAGAGGCCGACGTACCCCCAGGTGAAATCCACCGCCGCCACGGCGTGCGGGGAGGAGATGATCGACGCCATGTTCAGGTTGGTGAGGTTCGGCAGCAGGCAGTACATCGCCACGCCGAGCCCGTGCAAAAGACGCGAGGGGCTGTCGGGGAACGAGAGGTAGAGGAAGTTCCAGAGGTGCCCGAAGATGTAGAAGAGGAAGGAGACCGAGGCGGTGAGGACCAGCGGCAGGTGCACGGCGAGCGAGACCGCGACCGCGGTGAGGATGCACGCCTGATCGAAGGCGAGGAGAACCGCCTTGAGCATGGGAACGCCCGTTTCGGCCCAGAAGAGCCAGACGGCGGCGCCGACCGGATCGATGTACTGTCCGTGCGTCACGAAGACGCGCGGATCGGCGATCGCCTCGTCCACGGAGTGCAGTCCTTCCCCGAGAAACCAGGCGGTGAACAGGAAGACGATGTACAGGAAGAGCATCCCGAGTCCGGTCGCCCAGACGATTCCCAGGAACTTTCCGAACAGGAAGGTCCCCCGCCCGACCGGCTTCGAGAAAATCGTGAGGACGGTGAGCTTGTCGATCTCGCGCGTGATGACGAGGCAGGCGGACAGGATGGAGAGCACCACGCCGCTCAGGGAGATGGTGGCGAGGGCGACCTCGCGCACGGCATACTGCTCCTGGTTGAAATAGAACTGGGTGAAGGGGTGCGCGAGCAGCAGGAGCGCCGAGCCCAGCCACAGGACGATGTGGTAGAGCGGCTGCAGGACCGCTTCACGGTACGTCGTACTCGCCAGGACCCAGAGAACGCCCATCGGATTCACGCCACAATGTCAAAGGAGTTGAACTCGCCCTGCGACTCGCCCCATCGCGAGACCCGACCCGCGATGTTGCCGCGGAAATACGTCTCCAGTTGAGCCAGAAACCGGTCCAGATCGGTCCGTTCTCCCTCCGCGATGAGTTCCACGCCTCCGTCCGGCAGATTGCGGACGGTGCCGGTCACGGGGAGTCCGCCCGCAAAACGGTGGGCGGTCATCCGGAACCCCACGCCCTGCACGAGACCGGTGTAGACGATCTCCACCCTCGCCTGCGGCATCGACACCTCTTCCGCACGGCCCGCTCCGCCGCGCCGGCGGACCATACAATCACTACGCGCGAACGCCGTCAAGGTTCGGCGATCCGGAAAACTGTTGTTCCCCTCCCCCGCCCGGCCTATAATCGCCTGTCCCTCCATGCAGACGATCGTCATTGCGAACCAGAAAGGCGGGGTCGGAAAGACGACGACGGCCGTCACGCTCGGAGTCTGTTTCGCCCACGCGGGGGCGGCCACGCTGCTCCTCGATCTGGATCCGCAGGCAAACGCCTCCAGCGCCCTGCTGGGCGGACCCGGGGCCGTGGCGGAGGCCGTCGCCGGTCACTCAGGCGCGCATCCGTTCGCGCCGATCCGACCCACGCACGTCCCGGGCCTCTCCGTCATTCCGGCGAGTCCGGGGCTCCGCGAGTGGGATGCCCGGGATCGGGAGGATCTCTTTCGCTCGCATCTGAAGCGGCTCCAGGAGACCTCGGAGGCGCAGGCGAGAATCCTCCTGATCGATTGCTCTCCTTCGCTGGGTCCGCTCGTTCGGGCCGCGCTCCGCGGGGCCGATCTCGTTGTGGCCCCGGTCCAGTGCGAGTACTTCGCGATGGAAGGACTGAGTCAGCTCCTGCGCTCCCTGGAGTCGATCGAGCGTCCCACCGCAGGGACCCGGCCCGAGGTTCTCCTGCTGCTTACGATGCACGACCCGGAGCTCAGGCTGAGCGCGGAGGTGTCTGAGGAGGTGCGCCGACACTTCCCGGATCGGACTCTGCGGGTCTATGTGCCCCGAGACATCCAATTCAGCGAGGCCTCGAGCCACTCAAGGTCACTATTTGAATACGATCCAACATCAGTTGGAACAAGGAGTTACATAGAAGTAGTTAGGGAGATACTCTATGAGCGAGTCAAAGGCGCATAGGCTGGGTCGAGGCTTGGACACCCTGTTGTCCGCCCCGGCCGCCGTCACTGAAGCTGAGCCTCGGAACGAGGTTAGCTTGGATAGCATCGTTCCCAACCGCTTCCAGCCCAGGCGGGAGTTTGCCGCCGAGGCGATTGAGTCGCTCTCAAGCTCCATCCGGCAGAACGGCCTCCTCCAGCCATTGGTCGTGCGGCGCGTCCCGTCTGGTTTTGAACTCATCGCTGGGGAGCGTCGACTAAGGGCGCTCAAGGCGCTGGGACATCGGATGGCCAGTGTGGTGGTTCGGGAGGCGAGTGACGATCAGATGCTTCAGCTCGCCTTGATCGAAAACATGCAGCGGACCGACCTGAACGCCATCGAAAAGGCGCACGCCTTTCGGGACATGGCTCAGCGCTTCGGACTCTCCCAGGAGGATATTGCGGGACGGACCGGGCTCGACAGAACTACGGTGACGAACTTCCTGCGCCTGCTGGACCTGCAGCGTGAGATCCAGGAGATGGTTTCACGTGGAACATTGAGCATGGGCCACGCCAGGGCGCTCCTATCGGTCGTCTCGTCCGAGGAACGGCTTCGCCTGGCCCATCGGGTGATCTCAGAGAGCCTGTCGGTTCGGAAGGTGGAGAACATCATATCGAGACTCACCCAGCAGGCGAAGGAACAGAGGTCGCCGACGAAGCGCGATGCGTATCTCATCTCAGTCGAGGACCGGCTTCGGAAGGCGCTTGGAGTTCGAGTACAGATTTTACCCCGCCGTAGAGGTGGGAGTATCGTGATCGACTACGCCAATGCTGATGACCTGAATAGGATCCTCAGCCGGATCCAGACAGACTGAGGTTGCGACATGCCGGTTGAAGCCGCGCGGGAGCAGCTGATCCAGGAGTTTCTGGGCCTCCTGCCGTCCAAAGATGCGACTTCAGACACTTCCCCACAGAAGATAAAACTCCTCACCAAGATTGACGGCGAGTACTGGGCGGAGTCAGCGAAAATCGTCCAGGCGGTGCTCCACGAGAATGAAGAACGTTTGCTTTTTAACAAATATCAGCGCCTCGTTCTTGATGCGGGCCTGCTCGATGAGAGGCTCTTGGGACCGCAAGCCGACCAGGTCAAGACCGCGCTCATCCGCGAGCTTTATGCTGATGCTCACCCCCAGCACCACTACCTGAGCCAGTGGCTGGCAGATCGCTATCGAAATCACCTCGCCCTGGCCAGGCTCGACGCAGCTTCCCAGCAGGCGGCCGAGGCGGCTCCCGCGACCTCGCAGATTGATGAACTCAATGCGGCGTCGAAGAAGATCTTCCTCGCCCTCAAGCCCTTCTTTCAGAATCTGCCGGGTTTCTCCGCGGCCGTGACCGACCTGCTCTGCGATGGGAGACTCGACCGCTCCTGGCAGGATCTTGCCATCCAGTGCCTCATCCAGCATTCGGAGGCGGCTGCGGAACAGAGGGATAAACTTCTGGATATCAGGCGTCGCCTCCTGGCGAAGGCCAAGTCACGATGTGAGACGCAGAAGCAACTCGCCCTCTTCGACGCTCTCGCGAACATCGATCTCCAAGTTCATCGCGCGATCTCGGAGCATGCGGAGGTCGCCCGGAATGCCAAGGCGAAGGCGGCGCGTGAAGCCGAGCAGAGGTCCAACAGCCCGCTGTCTTTCAAGGAGCGATTGGATTTCCTGCAAGGTGAGCTGAAGCTAGTCAGGTCACTGCTCCGGCTTGGAACAACAGGATCAGGAATCACCAAAACTCATAGCACACTGACCGATGCATCACCAAGAACCACCAAAGGATCTCTGGCGGAGCAAATCAGGCTGATCCAACAATCAGACATCAGCGTGTCCAGCAGCCAGATCATCCTGATAGCCCCATACGTTGGCACCGGTTTCTTCGAATGGGACCGTGACACTGTCTTCATCCCCATGATACCAACGCGTGGAGAAGATGAATCTATCGTGGTCGGACTCGCCAACTACCGGATCATGATTGACAATCTTCACAATAATCAGATCCTGAAGCGCTCTTACGAGCGGGAATTCGGTGCCGGTGACTTCCGGAGCAACTTCATCCGTGACTACAAGTCTTGGGTGCTTGGGATCGGAAAGGGGTTCCGTGGGGCCATGGACAAGGAGAGATTCAACTATTTCAAGAGCAAGATCGGACCATCATCAGATAAACTGTTTGCTCCAAAAGAGTTAACGCCTATAACGCCGGAGGACAGGCTCGAAGAACTAAAGCGCATCCGCGCGAAGATCAACAAGGGCGAGGCATTGGCCACGGACCACTACAAGCTGGCCATCATCTACTGGACCGAGAATCGAATTCAGGACTCCCTCTCCCAGCTAAGCCTTGCCGTTAAGATGGACCCGACCGATGTCAGAGCTATGTTCTCCCTCGGTTACGCTTGTATCAAGATGGGCATAAACGATAAATCTGAGAAGGCCTTCAAGGAGTGCATCACGATCGGCCAGAATACAATTTGGCAGGTGTATGCTTCCGAGTATCTGGGTAAGCTGTGAGGCTCTGAGATGCCTGCTACTGATCTTCCGTTGTTCAAGTGTAAGTGCGGCAAGATGTTGGGTCTCGTGAACATGAGATCAGGCGAATCATTTCGATGTCCGTTCTGTGATACGGAGCACAAGACGCCCGAGTCGATCGTGCCGATATCGGCGGAGAGCGTGAGGTCAGCAGGACAGATCCCGAGTTCTGCTGAGACATATGTCCTGGTATCAGGTTCCCGTGCGGATGGAACTACTGCGCAGGATCTGCCCACGCCAGTCGGCGGCTCCAGCTCCTTCGTCCGATTGGAGGGAGATCGAATTGGCGGTTTCAAGGTCACGGGCACCATCGGCCGGGGTGGGATGGGCACCGTCTTCAAGGGGTACGACGAGGCGCTTGAGCGCGAGGTGGCCATAAAGGTCCTGAGCAAGCAACTCTCCGAGGACCCGGAGACCGTCAAGCGGTTCAAGCAGGAGGCCTGCAGCGCAGCGAAGGTGACTCACCCGAACATCGTCCACATATATACCCGCGGGGAGGAGGATGGACGCTCCTACTTCGTAATGGAGTACGTGGCGGGTCGATCGCTCGGCCAGGAGGTCCAGGAACAGGGACGGGCCCCGGTCGAGAAGGCCGTCGCCTGGATCCGCGAGGCCGCCCTCGCCCTGAAAGCCGCGCACCAGCAGGGGATCATTCATCGCGACATCAAGCCTTCGAACATCCTGCTGGACTCGTGCGGGACGGTTCGAATCGCCGACTTCGGTCTCGCCAAAGTGGTGAAAGCCGACCTCGGCCTGACGAAGACCGGGATGGTGGTGGGGACGCCGTTCTACATGGCCCCGGAACAGGGGAAGGGGGGAATCGTCGACCACCGGGCGGACATCTACGCCCTCGGTGTCACGCTTTACCACCTGCTGGTGGGTCGAGTCCCCTTCGATGGCGGTACGCCGCTCGAAGTGATGCTCAAGCACGTGAGTGATCCGATCCCGGTTCCGAAGGACACCGTTCTCGAATCTCGCCGGGACGTCCGCCGCGTCGTCGAGAAGATGATGGCGAAGGACGCGAATGACCGTTACGCCAACTACGATGACCTGATCGCGGCCCTCGATGGCCTCCGACCCCGCCCTCTCACCCCGGCCTCTCCGGTCAGTCGACTCGTCGCGGCGGCGATCGACTTCTTTCTCATCGGCGGCATCGCTGTTCCGGCCGGCGTGCTCGCGCGGTTCAGTTTCGGAACGGTGATTACGAGCGGCCGGCCGCCCTTCCTCGAGCTCTCCGAACTCTTCCTGAATTCGATGCGCGCCATGTCGCTCCTGATCCTCTATCTCTCATACGCGCATGGCCGGTTCGGTCAGTCGGTGGGGAAGTACCTCCTCAATCTGTGCGTCGTGCGCTCCGACGGTTTCCCGATCAATTTCAAGACCGCCCTCGGGCGGACGCTGGCCGCCTACTTCCTCGTCATCCCGATCGCGCTTTTCGGCGACATCCCTGTCCCGCGCGTTCTGCTCTACCTTCTCGTCGCCGTCGGGGCCGCCTTCACCTTCGGTTACCTCCTGGCCGCCTTCGATCCGAGACGCCGCGCCCTCCACGACCGGCTCTGCGGCACGGTCGTCGTCTACAAGCTCTGAGCGCGTGATGGAATTCCACTTCCAGCCGGTGGATGCCGAGACCGCTCGAAAACTCTGCCTCCCTCCGGGGAAGGGGCTGCCGCTCCCCACCGACGTCGAACAGGCGATGGCCGCGTTCCCCGGTTCCCCGCTGGAGTTCTTCGTCCAGTGCGTGGAGGACTACGTTGAAGAGCATCCGGAGGACCACGCCTACGACCCGCTCCTCTTCCGCCACGCGTACGTCCGGGCCGTCGCCTTCGCCAACACCGGCGAGCTCGACGCCGCGCAGTTGCTCTTCATCCGCGCCCTGAGGTTCGCGCCCGGCGACGTGGAGTGTCTCCTCAACGCCGGCCGATGCGCGATCGACCGGAAGGATTTCGCCGTCGCGCGGGACTGGCTCCGACGCGCCCGCGCCGGCGGCGAAGCCTCCGCCGAACTGTACGACGCCCTCGCCCTCGCCGAGATCGGATGCCACGATGCAGAGGCGGCCGTCCGGGAGGGGGAGGAGGCCATTGGCCGTTTCCCGGACCGGTGGGAGACCCTGGACACGCTCACCACCGTCTATTTTCACGCGGGTCGGTGGAAGGAGCTGGAGTCGCGTCTCTTCGATCAGCTCCAGCAGCGACCCGAGCACGCGAAGACGCTGGCGAAGATGGGGTCGTACTTCCGGGCGGCCGGCCGGTTCGAGGAGGCGCATCGTTGCCTCGATCGCGCGCGGACGATTGCCCCGGACGACATCGGGCTCCGCGTCGAGGTCGCGATGACGCTCCGGGACGAGGGAAAGATCGATGATGCGGAGACGCTCTGGCGAGAGGTGCTCGTTGCGCACCCGGACCACCCGGAGGCGCTCCTTCAGCTCGCGATGCACTGTCTCGAGCACGCCCGGCCGGAGGAGGCGCGAGAACTCCTCGATCGTGCCGTCGGGTTGGAAGGCGCTGCGGTGTTGGAGTGCGCCGCGGAAGCGGCGCCCGCGGCGCCCGCGCCCCGAACGCAGCGCACGCCACGGGATTTTCGCCCGCACTACCTGCTAGGCAAGTACCATTCGATGCGCGGCGAGCCCGGCCGGGTCGAGGCGATCACCGCCTTCGGTCGCGCCCTCGACGCGGTGCCGGAGGACACCGGCGTGCTCACCTACATCGCCGTGATGGGACGCGAGCTGCGCGACACGTCCCTCGCCGTCCGCGCCGAGGAGGCGCTGGCGGAGATGCAAGCCCGGACCGAAGGGGCAACGAAGTCGAAGCCGCCCGAGGGAACGCGGTGAGCCGGAAAGGGGAGTGTCGTCAGCGGTCGAATCATCCGCCCGTGCCACCGAGGGACTTTTCAATGATCGACGTCGTCAACGTCACACACCATTACGGGGTGCGTCCGGTGCTCCGCGACGTATCGCTCCACATCGACCGGGGAGAGGTCGTCGCGCTCATGGGCCCGAACGGAATGGGGAAGTCCACCCTTCTGGGCATCATGGCGGGGATCCTCGCGCCGTATCGGGGGCATGTTGAGATCCACGGGAGGCGCCGGCGTCGCACGCCGGAGGAGGAATTGGCGATCCGCCAGGAAGTGGTCTATCTCCCGGCAGAGGCCTGGCTCCCAAAGGGCCGAACTCCGCGCGAATGGCTCCCCGCCGTGGGACGGCTGTGGGGAATCGACGACGAGCGGCTGTTCGAACACACGGAACGCCTGCTGAACCTGTTCGATCTCGAGAAAGAGGCGGACAGCCCGATCGAGTCGCTCTCGGGCGGACAGCGGAAGAAGGTGGCGCTCGGCGCCGCACTGATCGTCGAGGCCCCGGTGATGTTCCTCGACGAGCCGTTCTCCGGCGGACTCGATCCCTCCGGCATCGCGGCGCTGCGGAAGGTGCTCCAGAGTCTTGCCGCCCGGGACGACATCACGATCGTTATGGCGACTCCCGTCCCCGAGCTGGTCGAAGGTCTGGCGGACCGGATCGCCATCATCCTCGACGGCAGAGTCACCGTCTGCGACACGCTGGACGGATTGAGGCGCATCGCGGGCGTGGAGGGGCCGCTGGAAATGGTGTACGAGCGACTGGTCAGCCCGGAGTCCTCCCGGAAGATCGAGTCGTACTTCGGAGGGAAGCAGCCGTGAGGAGGATCCGCTGGTCCTTGATCGGCGTCGCTCTGTGGGCTGGGCTCCTCTCGCTGCTGCTGCTTGAGGCGATCTGGCTGGCGTCGGTCCTGTTTCCAGACGAAAGCACGAAGCCCGCGACGATGCACGCGCAGATGCGCCTGGCGCACGTGGTGTTCGCGCTCCTTTACGGCATGACCCCGTCACTCCCGCCTGGCAGGACGCGTTGTGGATCGGACTCCTCACTCTGGCGACCGCGCTGCACGGCGGATCGCCCGCGCTTTCGCCCTCGGCGGCGGCCTTCGGATACCTCCTCGCCTCGGCCGGGACTTTCGGCGCGATGGGACGCTCCTCGGGAATCCTCCTCTTCTATCTTCTGGGGGCCCTGGTCTGGGTGTGGCCCGACCCACGGGTGTTCGTTGGGGCCGTCATTCTCGTCGCCTACGCCGCCGTTGAACATCGACGGGCCCTGGCGAAGTTTCCGCCGGCCACGAGATCCATTGATTCCCTGGTGATGGCTGCTGCAGGTCGACCCGCGATGGGGTGGCCCTTCGAGGTGCTGTCTCCCACGGGGCCGCGGGCGCCGAAGCGCCGTCTCCGGGGTCTCGCGATCGGCGGTCTCATCGGCGGGTGGATCTATGCCGGCGCCAACGGGGGCATTGCCGACATCATGTTCAAGGGAGTCGAAGACTTCGAACTCCTGCCGTCGCATTCGGTCCCGGTGGCGATGGGGGTCATCGGGCTGATTCTGGCCGTGCAGCGGCTGGGACGATTCTGCGCGGGGTACCCCTGGTCCCTGGGCCTGCTGGGCCGGTACGGCACAGGTCGGTGGATCGATGCGTCCTATGATGTCGTTTTCGTCGCGCCCTTCGTCTCGGTCGTGGGAGGAACGGCCTTGCCGTGGGTCTTGCGGGAACCCCTGAACTTCAGCCTCTCGGCGACGATCGCCCTCACTTTCGTCTTTCTCTTCTGGGTGTCCGAAGACTGGGGCCCGACGTCGGCGGACTGGCATCTGACCGGGGGACACCGAATCGCGCCGCCCATGGCGGGGGGGGTCGGGGTCTCCGTGAAGGCCTAGTCAGGAGCGCGTCGGTGGTGAAGCGATCTTCCCCCAACCCGACTCGCGGATTCGAGTGGATGTGCCTCTCCAGTTGCCTCCTGCTGGAGGCCTCAGCTCCCTACTTGCGAGAGATGAGCCCGCACCCGGAGCGCCCCTTCGACATCCAGGCCGCATTCCTGCTCTGCTACACCCTCATGGCCGGCATGTACGGACTCTTCCGCCTCGGGTTCACCCATCCCCGGATCGTTCCGGGGTACGTGGACTGGCTCTTGCAGACCCCCTGGTCCTCGCGCCGGCCCCTACCTTTCGGGTCCGTGACGCTCGACCGACGCGATTTCCTCTGGGTGGGCGCCCTTTCTCTTCCGGTCCTCTTCCACGGATACCTCCCGGTCCTGCCGATCGCCGCGTTCACCTTGACCTAGGAGAGCCCCGCGTCGGAGTTGTCCGCGGCCTTCGGGCTTCTTTCCCTCTGCATCGCCGCTGTTCGATTCCTCATCTACTTCGGAGTGTACTCCGCCCCGTTGAGCCTGTGGGGCCGATTCCGCCTGGGCCGCTGGATCATGCCCCGATACGACGTGGTCTTTCTGGCGCCGCTCGCGTGCCTGGCGATGGGGGTCGGAGCGCCCTTCTTCCTGAAGGGGTACCTGCACCTCGACGGGCCAACGACGTCCCTCGTCATGATCCCGCTCTGCCTATGGATCGGCGTAGACCTCGGACCGTCCGTGCGGGACTGGGATCGGACGGGATCACACTCTCTCATGCCCTGCGGCCGCGGGTGGCGGGGTACCCATCAGGTGGGGGCGTAGCCCTCCGGCCGATCGTGTCTCCGTTTTCTCACACCAGCGGCGTCTTCAATCCCTGAGCCTTCGCGGTCGCGAGGGCCTCGGGGTAGCCGGCGTCCGCGTGGCGCGCCACGCCGCTCCCCGGATCATTCGTGAGGACCCGCTCCAGCTTCTGCGCGGCGAGGTCCGTTCCGTCGGCGCAGATCACCATGCCGGCGTGGATCGCGTAGCCGATCCCGACTCCGCCGCCGTGATGGACCGAGACCCAGGTGGCGCCCGAGGAGGTGTTGAGGAGGGCGTTCAGGACGGGCCAGTCGGCGATGGCGTCGCTCCCGTCCCGCATCGCCTCTGTCTCGCGGTTCGGCGAGGCGACCGAGCCGGTGTCGAGGTGATCCCGTCCGATGACGATGGGGGCCCGGATCGTCCCGTCCGCGACGAGCCGGTTGAGCGCCGCCCCGAATCGGGCCCGCTCCCCCTGGCCCAGCCAGCAGATCCGGGCCGGGAGCCCCTGGAACTTCACCTTCTCCCGCGCCAGGGTGATCCAGCGCCGGAGCCCCTCGTTGTCCGGGAACTCTTTCAGAACGAGATCGTCGGTGACGGCGATGTCGCGCGGATCGCCGGAGAGGGCGGCCCAGCGGAACGGGCCCTTCCCCTCGCAGAAGAGCGGGCGCACATAGGCCGGGACGAACCCGGGATAGTCGAAGGCGTTCCCGACCCCCGCGATCTTCGCCTGCCCGCGGAGGTTGTTCCCGTAGTCGAACGCCACGGCCCCGGCCTTCTGCAGGTCCAGAATCGCGCTGCAGTGAACGGCCATCGATTCGCGGGACCGGCGGACATACTCCTCCGGTGATGATTTTCGCAGCTCGGCGGCGGCCGCGAGCGTGAGCCCCGGCGGGACATAGCCGTTCAGCGGATCGTGCGCGCTCGTCTGGTCCGTCACGAGGTCCGGTACGACCCCCCGTCGGACCAGCTCCGGGACGAGGTCGGCGCAGTTTCCGACCAGCCCCACCGAGAGGGGACGTTTCTGACACTTCGCGTCATCAACTTGACGCAACGCGTCATCGAGCGACGACACCTGGACGTCGCAGTACCCCGTGGCGACGCGGCGCGCGATCCGGGCCGGGTCCACCTCGATCCCCAGGAACGCGGCGCCGTTCATCGTCGCGGCGAGCGGCTGCGCCCCGCCCATCCCGCCGAGGCCTCCGGTCACCACCAGTCGCCCGGCGAGCGACCCGCCGAAGTGCTTTCGGCCCGCGGCGGCGAAGGTCTCGTACGTCCCCTGGAGAATCCCCTGCGTGCCGATGTAGATCCACGACCCGGCCGTCATCTGGCCGAACATCGTGAGGCCGAGCGCCTCGAGCCGCCAGAACTCCTCCCAGGTGGCCCACGCCGGGACGAGGAGGGAGTTCGCGATGAGGACGCGCGGCGCCCACGGGTGGGTGCGGAAGACGGCGATCGGCTTGCCGGACTGGACGAGGAGGGTCTCGTCATCGCCGAGCGTCTGGAGCGTCCGCAGGATCGCCCGGGCGCAGTCCGGATTCCGGGCCGCCTTGCCCGATCCGCCGTAGACGATGAGGCGCGACGGATCCTCGGCCACCTCGGGATCGAGGTTGTTCTGCAGCATCCGGTAGGGGGCCTCGGTCTGCCACGACCGGCACGAGAGAGCGGTCCCGCGAGGGGCGCGCTGGGGGGGGAGGGGATCCATGGATGTCCTCGTCTGCACGTGTCATCCCGAGTCGCCGCCCTCCGTCCGGGCGGCGACGGGGGATCCGGATGCTGCAGGCTCACCCGGCGCGGGGCGTCAGCGCCGTCGGTCGAGCGCGACTCCGCCTCATGACCCCGCGCCCGTCTTCGTCCCCGGGCCGCCCGACCGGCAGCACTCCAGGATGGCCGCCCCGTGGCGCTGAATCAGCCGGGGCGAAAAGCGGGCGATGGAGCGCAGGGCGTCGAGCGTCCGGGGATTGGCGCGGGCGATCGTCGTCAGGATCTTGTTCGAGAGATTCATGAGCGCCTCGACGTCCCCGCGGTTCCCCGCCGTCGTGCGCCAGTCGAGCAGGCGGTCGAGGCGCGCCCGGGCGGCCCGGTCGCGGCAGTGATGGGCGAAGCCGACGGCGAGCGGGTGTCGCTCGGGCGTCTCGTACTCGCGCACGCTTTCGAGGAGCCCCGCCGTCGCGGAGGCGAGCGCCTCGCCCTTCTTCGACGTCTTCACCGCGGCGAGGAGTTTCGAGGCAAGCGGGGGAAGCACGAAGGCATCGAGGGCGGCGTAGGCCAGTTGCTCGTTCGAGAGCGGCCGCGCCCGCCAGTTCGAGTGCTGGGCGCGTTTCGAGAGGCGAATGCCGAGGTAGTGGCCGGCGAGGTCGCGCAGATTGGGCGTGGGGAAGCGGATCTGCTGGGCGGCGAGCAGGGTGTCGATCACGTTCGACGGAAGCACGCCGTAGAGCCGCTTGAGCACGATGAAGTCCCCGCTGCCGTCGTGGACGATGACGGGCGGTTTCGCGGGGGCGTAGAGGGCGGTGAGGATCGGTCCCATGTCGACCGAGAAGGGATCGATGAGCCACGCCTCCACGCCGTCCGACATCTGGCAGAGCGCCACCTGGCAGTGGTGCAGCCCGGTGAGCGTGTTCTCGATGTCGAGCCCCCACGGCGTGGTTCGGGCCACGAGCCGGGCGAGGAGCGCCTCCATTCCGGCGGGATCGCCCACCCAGTGTCGCACCGGCGCGGGAGGGATTTCAGCGGCGGCCTTGCGGGGTCCGGCCGCGGCAGGGGAGGGGGAGGCTTCGCTCACGGAGGCAGTATAGCCGCGGGCGGACGGCGCTGCAAGCGGAGGCGTCTTCATCTCCGCTTCGGCAACGGCGGCGGGGGCGGCGGCGGCGGGGCGAGCGAGGGGGCGTCGAGCACCGCGCCCGCGGCGAGAGCGCGACTCTCGATGAGACGGTGGCGGTCGTCCAGCCAGTCGATGTCCGTCCCGGCGTAGTTCTCGCCGAAGTACTTGTACTGCTCCACCGCGGCCGTCCACTTCGCGGCGGCGTCGGGCGACTTCGCGAGCGTCGCCGCCTGCGCCGTCACTTCCGCCGTCAGGCACGACTTGAAATCGACCCACTGCTGCGCGGTCCCCATCCAGTACGGGTAGGAGAAGTGGTCGGCCGGGACCGTCTGTCGCGCCACCTCGATCGCCCAGTCGAGCGCGGCCTGCGCCCCGGCCACCTCCCCCCGGTCGCACCTCGGAAAGGCCTCCCCGATCACGTGCGCCTCCAGCAGTTCCTCCATCCGGTCCTCCACCGCGCCGAGATTCAGCCCGTTGAAGCGTCTCAACAGCATCGCGTACCGGCCGAACGCCTCCACCCGGTACCGCGCGGCGGCCTCGAGGTCCCCCCTCTGCTCCGCCTCCCACATCGCCCGCTCGCTTTCCAGCGCCGGCACCGACTCCGTCGGGACTTCGCCGCGCCGCTCCCAGAAGAGGATGTGCTGACCGTACGTCGTCGCGATCGAGCGGGCGTAGCTCGACGCGCTCGCCGCCGAACTGAGCGCCTCTTCATACTGGTGCCGCGAAGCCGCCTCGAAGATGTGGTGGAGCAGACAATCGAGAATGAACGAGTCGAACTCGTACCGCCGACCGACCGACCCCTCCGCCTGGCTCTTCGCCATCTGGAACCAGTTCCGGGCATGCTCGTAGCAGTCGAGCTGCGTCTCGGCGTAGACCCGCCGTTTGAGGTCCTTCTGCTGGGGGACGCGGTAATAGTAGAGGAAGCCGACATCGTGCTTCAGCTTGAATGATCCCGGATTCCGCCGGGCCCCCTCCTTCGCCGTGAGGATCCCCTCGCTCACCCAGCGCCAGCGCTCCTCGGGGGTCGCCGCCTGGTGGGCGATGTTGAAGGCGAGGTTCCAGGCGATGTAGGACCAGACCTGCTCCGACCAGGGCTGAAGACGGCTGATCAGCGAGAGGATCGTCTTGATCTCCTGGAACTGCTTCTGCTCCTCGAGCGTGGTGCAGCGCATCCAGAGGAAGTCGACGGCGATCGGCTTGAAGCCCCCGATGAGCATCGTGCCGAGGTACTCCGTGAGGTAGTCGGTGGGGGGAAGTTCCTGATACGGGTTCGCCCGGACCGTCTCGATCTTCTCCGGTGAGGCGTCGATCGCGAGCTGCGTCGCCACGAGGGCGCCGAAGGCCGCCGTTCCCAGGAGGAGACCGCGAAGGAACCGCATGGTCAGTTGAACTCCCTTCTCCAGAGGATGAGGCATCCGACGACGAAGGAAATCCCGGCCCACAGGGCGAGCAACTCCACCGCGGCGCCCACCTGGGACCAGGTCAGGATCGACCCCTTGAGCAACGCCGGCGCGGGATCGAACCGGTCAAAATCGGGCACGATGCGGAGGAGCAGATCGACCACGTTCTGGGAGAACTGCAGCATCCAGGTGGGGATCTCCGTCGGATCGTGTGAATGAACGGCGGTCGGGAGGACCCCGGCCGTCTCGGCGGCGGCGTGCCGGAGGGTCGCCTCCACCGTGGATTGCGCCTCCCGCAGAAAGGCCATCATGCTCGCGCAGAGCCAGGAGAAGCCGCCCCAGAAGAGGCTCACCGGGGCGGAGAGGCAGGTGGATCCCATCACCGTGACCGTCATGACGAGCGTGAGCTGACAGTACATGAGACAGAGCGCCTTGATGAAATTGACTTCGAACAGCCGCGGCCGGGTGAGAAAGGCGACGTCGCCCACCTGGACTTCGGCGTATGAGTTGGGATAGCGGCGACGGAGGGTGATGTCGCAGTCTCCGTCCGGCGACACCAGCCCGGGTCGGACCTGGAGCGTGCCGGGGACTCCGTACTTGAGGCGGCGGATCTCGCGCTCCACGTCGTCCGAGCCGGGCCGGCGGACCTCCAGGAGGGCGTCCGTGTAGGCGGCGTAGCCGCGCCCGCCGACCCGGAGGCGGAAGGGGATGTCGAGTTCGCGACCCGGCAGTTCGGAGCGGTCCATTCCGCGGAAGTGCCAGGTGAGCGAGCCCCCCTCCGGGCCGTGGAGACGGACCAGCGTCCCGCGCTCGGGCGTCCAGGAGGCCACGACGTAGGCCGGTTCCTGGTCGCCGCCGTGCTGGAACTGGAGGGCGGTCACCCGCCTTCCGTCGGTCGTCTCCACCCAGAGATCGAGCGGGCCGCCCTCCAGGGTGCTCGCCGAATCGGTGCGGCGGACGTAGACCTGCGTGGCGCCGTTCGGGTCGATCAGTTCGCGGCGACAAGAGACGCTCCCGGTGGCCTCTCCGAGGACCTCGGCCACATCACGCGCTTCCAGCTTCGTCTCGGGCGCCACGAACCGGAACTGCAGGGTCACCGGCTTGTTGTCCGGCGAGGCCGCCTTGAATCGGTAACCGAGGCGGAGCGTGTCTCCCACCGGGTAGGAGAAGAGAAAGCCGAACTGCCAGAAGAACTGGTGGCTGCGGGACTCGCCGGCGAGGCGGCACCGGAGACCGGCGCCGTCCAGACCGTCCCCCTCGACCACGCCCCAGGAAGTGCCGTGCGCGTCGCTGGTGGCGTAGGACATCGCCACGGGGGCCACCCGGCCGCGGGCGGCGATTAGGCGCGAGGTGGTCTCGTCCGTCCCCGCCACCACGGCGACGAGCCGGATATAGGCCAGGCTGATCGCCCCGCTGGCGGCGACGAAGAGCGCGATCACCGCCGCGAAGCCGAGCATCTTGCCGCCGCACCACTGGAGCGTGTTGAGCGGCTTGGCCCGCAGGGTGAAGACGCGACGGTCCTCGATGTCGTCCGGGATCGAGACGGCGGTGACGAAGACCGTGACGAGCATCCCGAAGAAGCCGATCGCCCGGAGGGCCCAGGCGATGACGAGGTAGAGCCGGTCCGAGGGTTTCGTGGCGGGGAGGAGGATGGAGCCGGCGACAAACGCGAAGACGACGCAGAAGAGCACCAGGAAGGCGCGCTTCCGGCGGCATTCGAGAAAGGTCAGTCGCATCACGCCGAAGACGGGACCCATGCCTCACACGGCCATATCCTGACGCCGTCCCGCGCACGGCCGCCCGCAGGGGGCGGCCCTACGATTGGCTTTCGCCCTCCCGGCTCTCCCGGATCGTCCGCAGGAACAGGTTCTCCAGCGTGTCGCTCGGGGGGGCGATGTTGGCCACGTCGAAGCCGGCCTTCGAAAGCGTCTCCTTCAGCAGTGTCACCCGATCCGCGGGGACGCCCTTGAGCCGCACCTCGAGCGCGTCCCGGATCGAGAGCAGATCGCGCACCGTTCCGGTCTTCCGCAGCCGACCCTCGAACAGGATCGCGATCCGGTCGCAGACGTCCTCGATGTCGGCCAGCAGGTGGCTCGACATGAACACCGTCTTCCCGCGGCGGCGCAGATCCAGGATGAGGTCCTTCATCTGCCGCGAGACGATCGGGTCGAGGCCGCTCGTCGGCTCATCGAGAATGACCACCTCCGGGTCGTTGATGAGGGCCTGGGCAAAGCCGATGCGGCGCGCCATCCCCTTCGAGAATTCGCGGACGAGCCGGTTCCGCACCTGGGCGAGACCGACGAGGGCCAGGAGTTCGTCCACCTTCTTCTTCCGTTCCCGG
Source organism: Planctomycetota bacterium (assembly GCA_016192525.1). GTDB lineage: Bacteria > Planctomycetota > MHYJ01 > JACPTZ01 > JACPTZ01 > JACPTZ01. The sequence goes on along the minus strand of JACPTZ010000214.1, from coordinate 752 downwards.
CGCGGGATGCTGAAGAGGCGGCCGTAGAAGTCGAGCGTCTCGGCGGCGGTGAGGAAACGGTAGAGATACGATTCCTCGGGGAGGAACCCGATGCGGCGTTTGGTCTCCACGTCGCGCGGGTCGTGTCCGAGCACCCGGGCCGATCCTCCGGTCGGGAAAATGAGCCCGAGGATGAGTTTCATCGTGGTGGTTTTCCCGGCCCCGTTCGGGCCGAGGAAGCCGAAGATCTCGCCGCGCTCGACGCGGAGATCGAGCCGGTCGAGGGCAAGGTGACGGGGGCGACCCCAGAAATCGCGGTAGAGTTTGGTGAGGCCGGAGGTGCTGATGACGGGTTCACCGGCGGCCGGGGAGGGCGGCACGGAGCGCGGATCCGCCGACGGTCCAACCGGTGTGGGACTCGGAGTCGGGTCCATGAACTCCCTCGCGAAGACACGTCTCAACGCCGATCGACGAACGGACGCCCGCCTCCCCCCGGCGGGGGGGGCGGGCCGGCGATGCTACGTCTCCTCTTACGCACGGGCAAGGGATTTGTTCGGGGAGAGCGCGAGGACCCCGAGCAGCATGATAAGCGCACCCACTGACAGGGGGAATCCGACCGACGAGGGAATGAAGCACCCCCCGCCGCCCGAGTCGCCCGGATCGAAGGGGACCGCCGCCTCGGCGGTGCTGGTGGAAGTCGGGCTGGACGGGGTCGCCACGCTGCTCCCGGTCGATGTACCGCCCACCCCGAAGTCGCTGAAGGAGTGGGTCAC
>JACPTZ010000196.1 GCA_016192525.1 Planctomycetota bacterium | reverse complement strand
TCCTGCGGATCGAGAACGAAGGCTGGCTCCCGACGAACGTCTCCCAGAAAGCCGTCGAGCGGAAGGTGGTGCGGCCGGTGGAGGTGACGCTGGAACTGGCGAAAGGTCAGAGCCTCGAGATCGGGAAGAAGCGGACGGAGACCGGGCATCTGGCCGGGGCCGCCACGACGCTGTGCGACGAGTGCAACTCCTCGACCTGGTTCGGCGGCAGTTCCCGCGAGGCGGAGGCGTATCTCGAGTGGTGCGTGCGCGGCACGGGCCCTCTCGCGGTCACCGTGAAAAGCGACCGGGCGGGAACGGTGCGGGGGAGGTGCGGTGAGCCTCGGGAGAAAGTGAGGGGGGGCTAAGGGCGATGCCCCTGAATAGACGTGTCATCCCGAGGCCGCCTGCAGGCGGCCGGCGGTGATGGGCCGGCGGCCGGCAACGACGAACGGGCGGCGGATGGCCCGGCGGGGCGCGTAGCCCGGGCGGCCGGAAGCGTCAACTGGAATCCTCGTTGACCCGCCCGGCGCCCGGCTGATATGCTGGGGGTGAAGGAGTAATGGAATGACAGAGTAACGGAGTAAGAGCGGAACGGGGAGGAAAGGCACCGGGAGGAGACGATCGCCATTACCGGCACGGAGGACACGATGCGCGGCCTGACTCTGCTGGTTGTAACGACCCTCGCGGGGGCCCTGCTGGCCGCGGGATGCAACTCCGGGGGCGGACCGGCCGGAGCAAAGAAACCGGGCGAGCCGTCGGCCCGTTCCCCCGGGTCGTTCCTCGAATATCACGACGTCCGCGATCTGGTCATCACCTACCGCGGCGACGAGGCGAAGGTGCTGGCCCTGGTGCGCGAGAACGTCACCCCCGAAATCTGGGAGAAGGAGATCGGGATCGAGATCGCCATGCAGGACGGCTACCTCGCGGTGACCGCGCCGAGGGCCGTGCAGAAGGCGATCCACGGCTACCTCGACGGGGTTCGCGAGGAGGAGGGGCTGAACGAGCCCGCCGCGGTGAAGCGACCGGACTACAACCCGGTCCAGGAGCAGGAGGACCAGGAACGCCTGCACCCGGTCCAGCCGCCGCCGGATGAATAGCCGGGCCAACCCTTGGCGCGCCTTCCGGACCGTGCTACACTCCACCCATGCTCTTCCTGCATCGGGCCGATCCCGCCACCCATCCCGAGCTGATCGACGATCCCGCCCAGCCGTACGAAGCGATGGTCGAAGCCCATCGCATGATCCAGTTCGTCAACCGGCGGCTCGGAGGCCGGCAGGCGCTCGTCCGGACCCTCGAGGAGTTCGCCCGTGACTGGCGCCCCGGGGAAACGCGCACCTTCCTCGACGTGGGGACCGGATCGGCCGACCTGCCCGTCACCGTGGCCGACTGGGCCCGCGAGCGCGGCCACCGGGTCCGGATCGTGGCCCTTGACCTCGCCTGGGCCTGCTGCCGGTTCGCGCGGGAGGAGACGCGCGCCTATCCCGAAATCGGGGTCGTCCGCGGCGACGTCTATCGTCTGCCCGCCCGCGAGGGCGCCTTCGACTACGTCCTCACCGGGATGTTCCTGCACCACCTCTCCGACGAGGGGATCGTCCGGACGCTGCGGGTCTTCGACCGGATCGCGCGCCGGGGGGTGATCGTCGGGGACCTCCTCCGGCGGGTCCGCGCCTACCTCTGGGCGAAGTTCTTCTGCGCGCTCTCGAAGAGCCGTCTGGCGGCGCACGACGGGCCGGTGTCGGTCCTGCGCTCCTTCACTCCGGAGGAGATGCGAGCCTACTGCGAGGCGGCGGGGGTGAGGGAGCCGACGATCACGGTCCACTTCGGGCACAGGTTCATATGCGCGTGGCAGCCGGGGACGGACACAACAACAGAAACAACAACAGAAACAAAGACAGAAACAACAACAGAAACAACAACAGAAACAACAGCAGAAACAACAGCAGAAACAACGACGAGAAAAACAACAGAAGAAGCAACAGCAGAGAGAAGAACATAGAGCAAGGGGAGAAGAACAACTCGTTCGCGCGGAGGCGCGGAGACGCGGAGAAGGAAGAAGGGGAGACGGAACGGAGAGAAACTGAGCACTGGCGTCAAACGCGGTTCCGACCATGTCCTCCGGCATCACCTCACGCAAGATGACCGACCTCCTGTTCGGGGTGATCGCCCTCGAGATGGGCTTTCTCTCGAAGGAGCAGTTCGCGGCCGTGTGCGCGGCGTGGGGGGGGGAGGGGGAATCGGAGTTCGCGCGCACCTGCGTGGACTTCGGCTACCTGAAATACTTCCAGTGCGAGGCGGTCGAGGCGGTCGTGCGGGCCCATCTGAAAACGCACGACGGGGACGCGGTCCGATCCCTGGACGCGATCGTCATCTCTCCGGACGTGAAAGACATCCTGCTCGGACTCGGCTGGGACGAGGTGATGCGGCAGACCCTCCGAGCCCTGCCGGTCAGCGCGTCGTCCGGCGGGCAACTCCTGTCGCGCCCGGCGGCGGACAAGTACACGTTCCAGAAAGAGGTGGGGCGAGGAGGAATCGGACGGGTGGTCGCCGCCGTCGACAACGACATCCGCCGGGTGGTCGCCATCAAGATGCTGGGCGAGGATGCGCCGCCCGAGATGATGGAGAGGTTCCTCCGGGAGGCGCGGCTCACGGGGCGGCTCGAGCACCCGAACATCGTCACCGTGCACGACCTCGGGGTCCTTCCCTTCGGCGAGAAGGAGGCCGAGGCGGGCCGCCAGCCCTACTTCTGCATGCGCTTCGTGCGCGGTCGCAACCTCGGCGAAATCCTTGCCGCGTGCGTCCGGGGCGACGAGGCCACGCGAAAGACCTTTACGCGCCCCCGCCTCCTCTCCATCTTCCAGCAGATCTGCATGGGCATCGCCTTCGCCCACGACCACGGCGTGATTCACCGCGACCTCAAGCCGCAGAACGTCATGATCGGAGACTACGGGGAGACGCTCATCGTCGACTGGGGGCTCGCCAAGGCGATCGGCACCGACGACCCGCAGAAGGACCCCGCCCGGGCCGCGCTTCTGGCCCCCGCCGCCGAGCCGACGCTCACGCAGGACGGCGACATCGTGGGGACCCCGACCTACATGTCGCCGGAGCAGGCGCAGGGCCAGAACGCCCAGGTGGACGAGCGGAGCGACATCTACGCCCTCGGCGCGATCCTGTACGAGATCCTCACCTGGCACCCCCCCTACGAGGGGCGCAGCGTGTTCGACGTCCTCCAGATGGTCCGCGACGGCGCCCTCACCCCGCCGACGCGGCGCCTGAGCGAGATCTCCCGCCGGGAGCCGGTGATGGGCGAGCGGGTGGATCCTCCCCCCGCCGGCTACACGCCGCCGGCGATCGTCTCCTCGGCGAACATGCCGTCGGCCGATCCGATCCCGCGCGAACTGGAGACGATCTGCATGCGCGCAATGGCGTTCCGGAGGGAGGATCGCTTCCCGTCGGCGCGCGCCCTCCATGATGAAATCCAGGCCTTCCTCGAAGGGGCCCGCGAACGCGAACGGCTCCACCAGCTCGCCGAGGAACAGGTCCGGGCCGGCGAGGAGTTCGTGGCAAAACACCGCCAGGGAAAGGCGGATCTGGCCAGGGCGCGCCAGACCTGCGCCGATATCGCGCGCCGGTACGCCGGATGGGAAACGCCGAACGAGAAACACCCGCTCTGGGAGACGGAAGACCGCATCGACGCCCTCGAGCAGGAGGTCATCACCCACTTCACCGGCGCCACCGCCCGCTTCACGATGGCGCTCGGCTTCGAAAAGGACCATCCGCGCGCGCGCGCCGGCCTCGCCGACCTCTACTGGGAGAAGTTCGCCGAGGCCGAGGGGGCGGGAAACGAGAAGGCGATGCTCTTCAACCGTCAGATGGTCGAGCTCTACGACGACGGATGGTACAAGGCCCGCCTCGTCGGCGACGGCACGCTCTCCGTCGAGACATCGACGTACGCGTGCGACTGCCTGCGCCCGCCGACCCCGGGCGCCCCGGCGCGGAAGACCGACCGGCTGCGCAAGTCGCGCGCCCACGGCCCCGGGTGCGTGCGGGTGCCGGTGCGGGGCGTGGACGTCTGGCTCCATTCCTGGACGGAATGGAACCGGCGGCTGGTGCTGACCGCACCGAAGGGGGTGAAGGGGCCGAAGGGCGATGGCGCGGCGGCCGAGGGTGGCACGGGCAAGCGGGGGCTGCCGGCCGCTCCGGTGGCGGGCGACGGCCTCTATCTCGGCCAGACCCCGATCGCTCCCTTCTCCCTGCCGATGGGCTCCTACTGCCTCGTCGTGCGACGGTCGGGGGATCGCGAATGTCGGGTCCCGTTCGCCGTCGCGAGACAGTCCATGGTCGCCCTCCAGGTCACCCTCTTCCGCGAGGACGAGATCGGCCCCGACTTCCTGCACGTCCCGGCCGGTTCCTTCCCCTTCGGCGGCGAACGCGCCGGAGGGGGACGATCCGGAATTCGCGAGTCGCCCGACTTCTTCTGCGCCCGCTACCCGGTCACCTGCGCGGACTATCTCGAATTCCTGAACGATCTCGCACGGGAACGTCCCGACGAGGCCCGCAAGCGCGTCCCGCGCGAATCGCCCGACGGCCCGGCGGCCTGGAGCGAACTCATCGCCCAGGAGGCCGACCGGCGGCGTTTCCTGCAGTTCCGGATTCCGATGCGGGGCGATGCCACCCGCAAGATCGGGACGAAGATGGACTGGCACCCCCACTGGCCGGTGGTCGGCGTCTCGTGGCACGACGCGATGGCCTACGCCGACTGGCGAAGCCGGCGCGAAGGCCGCGTCTTCTCGCTCCCGCACGAGGAGCAGTGGGAGAAGGCCGCCCGCGGGACCGACGGACGGCTCTACCCCTTCGGGAACAAGTTCGACGCCACCTTCTGCAACGTCAGCAGCTCGCACAAGGAGGGCCCGCGGCTCCTGCCGGTGGGCACCTTCCCGGAAGACATCTCGCCCTACGGCGTGTGCGACCTCGCCGGGAACGCCCGGACCTGGTGCCTGGACGAGGTGGAGGTGGGTCACAAGCCGGGTCGCGTGATCCGGGGCGGGGCGTGGGACGTGGCCGGAACCTACTCCCGCGCGGCGGTCCGGTTCGGCGACGTCCCTGAGAACGTGAACTGGCGGCTGGGGATCCGGCTCGTATGCGAACCGGCGGTCCGGACGTAGGCGGCGGGTTTCGGGTTTCGAGTTTCGGGTTTCGGGTCTTGGGTTTCGAGTTTCGGGTTTTGGGTTGCAGGTCGGATACGATTGAGACATTCCAGGCGACGCCTCCGAGGGGGACGGAGGGCGAGTCGTCAGCACCTCACCCCCCAACATACCCCGGCTTCGGCGAGGATGACGGCGACCAGGACCGCCCGGGGCCAGGGACGCAGGACGGTCCGGCGAGAAACGGCGGCGGCCAGCAGCAATGGGCCCAGCAGCAGCACCTCCGTCAGAAAAACGCCCGCGGACAACTCGAACCCCACGGCGGCGGCCGGAATGGGGCGCACCGCGAAGAAGTGACGCGTGGAGGCGAAGGGATACCCCCACGCCACGCCAAGCCCCGCATCCGTGAGCATGTCGAGCAGACCGTGGGAGGCGCCGGCGAGGGCGAGAACCGACCCGACCCGCCACCCCCCCCGGTTCTCCGAGCTCCCCCTCGATCTCCACGCCACCAGGGCCGTCACGGCGACGGCCAAGAGGAGGGCGAAGGCGAGCGAGTGTGTGGCGCCGCGATGACCGAACGGACTGGCGTACCGGATCAGTCCGAGCATGAGCGGAAATGAGTCCAGATCGGGGGCGATCGAGACGGCGGCGAGGATCAGGGTCCACCCGCCGCGGCCGAACCCGGCCCCGCGCCCGATCCGCGGCGTGGCCTCCGCCAGGGCCGCGCCCACGAGGGCGTGGCCGATGATGCTGGGCATGCCATCTCTACGCGGGAGGACGACCGAGGTTCGTCAGCGTTTCCGGACGAAGGAGAGGCGGAGGACTGGAGAGGCCGGGGGTCAGCCAAGACCGGTTCAGCGGGGGGTCCGTCGCTGTTTCCCTCCCCCTCGCCCCCTCCCCGGCGGGGAGGGGGAAACAGCAACGACCCACCACTCGAACGATCAGGGTTGACGAATCACTGGCCCGGATTATTCACGAGTTCTTGCGCATTCCCGTACGAGAGAGCGTTCCAGTGGATCCCCGAGGCCCCGAGTAGGCCCCGCAGCACGTGCTGCAGGGCCGCAACGAGGGGCCGGTCCTGCGCGCGGGACACCTTCGCCTGGCCCGCCCCTCGTTACGCGGCCTGCGGGCCGCTGCTCGGGGCTGCGGTGTTCCTCTCATGAATAGTCCGGGCTAGTGATCCGTCAACGCTTATCCAGCGGGTAGACCCGCCCACCCTGAGCGAGCCCGCCTCCTTCTGGCGGGCGAGTCGAAGGGTGGGTGGGCCGCGACCTTCGACTCGTCCTTCGACTCGGGCGCGGCGACGGAGCCGCGCCCTCGCTCAGGACGGACGGTTCTACCCGCGGGTTTAGCCGTGACGGATCACCAGGTCTCCTCCGGCCGCCCGCCCGGAAAGGAGACGGCCCCGCAGTCCGTGGGTGGCTCCTCGTTCGGCTATCCCAGCGAGTCGACAAGAGGAACCAGCCCCTCAATGTCCGAAATCACATGGTCCACCCCCGCCTCCCGCATCGACTCGAACGTTCCGAATCCCCCCATCACACCGACGGTGCGGATCCCGGCCGCCTTTCCGGTCCGGACGTCGGTGGCGCTGTCGCCGATGAGGAGCGCCTCCGCCGGCGGCACGCCGAGGTCGCGGCAGAGCAGCAGTGCGCCCGAAGGATCAGGCTTCTTTTCGGGGAGGGAGTCCCCCCCGATCACGGCCCGGAAGTGCGGGGCGATCCCCAGCGCGTCGAGAATCCGCCGCGACATCCCCTCCGGCTTGTTGGTGAGGACAGCCTTGGGTGTGGCGGCAAGCGCCTCCAGCATCGGCATCACTCCCGGATAAAGCGCCGTCGTGTCGAGGAGGTGCCGGTCGTAGTGCTCGAGGAAGAGGGGCAGCGCCTCGCCGATCCGGTGCTCGTGCGCCGGACCCAGACAGCGCACCACGAGCATCCGGGCCCCGTCTCCGATGAAGCCGGTGACCTCCTCCACCGGCCGGGGCGGAAGCCCCGCCACCTGCGCCACGGCGTGGTTGGCGGAGGCGGCCAGGTCGCGACCGGTGTCGGCGAGGGTCCCGTCGAGATCGAAGAGGAGGAGGCGGACGGGCGGCATGGGGGCGAATGTACCTCGGGTGCCGGACGAGGAGAAGAAAAGAGGTCACGAGGCCAGCCCGGAACAGCCGGATCGAACGCCGGTCGCCGAAGAAAAGGAACAGAATCGAAAAAAACGCTTGACATCTGAATGATATCACAGTAATATTCAGGAGATAGATGGGGCCGCACGGCCAGTCGAGACCCTCAATGCCACAAGGAGGACGGTCATGAACAAAGAGAAAGCCCTGAGCGTGACGAGCGGATGGGTCATGCTCCCGGTCAACCTCGGGCTCCTGTTCGGTGGGGCGGTGCTCTTCATCCTGGGCATCATCTTCGCGGATTCGCACCGCACGGATCTTCCCGGGGGACTGATCGCGTTCCTCGGGTTCCTCACCGGTCTGTGCGGCTTCATCCTCCTCCTGGGGCACTTCACGCTCCAGCCGAACGAGGCGCGGGTGCTCATCCTGTTCGGAGACTACCGCGGCACGGTCCGGGCCCCGGGGTTCCACTGGACGAATCCGTTCATGTCCAAGCACAAGATCTCTCTCCGCGCCCGGAACCTGAACGGCGAAAAGCTCAAGGTGAACGACAAACGCGGGAACCCGATCGAAATCGCCGCCGTCATCGTCTGGCGGGTGGAGGACACCGCGATGGCGATGTTCGACGTCGACCGCTACGAGGACTACGTCCACCTCCAGAGCGAGACGGCCGTGCGGCACCTGGCGAGCGAGTATCCGTACGACCACGGGGAGGACGAGAAGGCGGAGGTGACGCTCCGGGGGCACGTCGAGGTCGTCTCCGAGGCGCTGCGGAAGGAACTCACCGAGCGGCTCCGGAAGGCCGGGGTGGTGGTGGATGAGGCCCGGCTGACGCACCTCGCCTACGCCCCCGAGATCGCGCAGGCGATGCTCCGCCGGCAGCAGGCCGAGGCCGTGATCGCGGCCCGGCAGAAGATCGTCCACGGCGCCGTGAGCATGGTGGAGATGGCGCTCAAGGACCTTTCCGCGAAACAGGTGGTGAACCTCGACGAGGAACGCAAGGCGGCGATGGTCAGCAACCTGCTCGTCGTCCTCTGCGGCGAGTCCGAGGCACAGCCGGTGATCAACGCGGGCACGCTGCACAACTGAGCCATGGACTCCCGCAAGACCTTCCTGCTTCGGATCGACCCGGCCCTCTGGCGCGCGCTGGAGAAGTGGGCCGCGGACGAACTCCGCAGCGTGAACGGGCAGATCGAATACCTGCTGAGACAGGCCGTCGCGCAGCGGAAGCGCGGGGCGGGACCGGGGACACCGGGCGCGCCCGGCGCGTCCGGTCCGGCGGGAGGCTAGAGAAACGATCAGGGGGGCGCCCCCGCCGGGAACCGGGGGCGCAGCACGCGGGGTGGCACGGGCCGGCGCCGTTCGCCGACCCGTGCCCCGCCCGGCGCGCGAGGGTCGGAAAGAGTTGCGCCGGGCGGAGGGCCGGTGGAGGCGCCTCCCGCCCAAGGGCCGTTCGTAGTACCGCCGCAAGGCGGCCCGCCGGGCACGCGCCCTTACGGGCGCACTACGAGCAGCGCCCTGCCGAGACAGGCTCTTCGAGGGAACGCGGGTCCCTGTGGAACTCAACAGCGGCGTGTTGGCGCTCTGGGCCGGGATCGGTCTCCTCGCGCTCGGTCGGGCGTGGGGCGATCCGGACCGGCGTCGTCGGATGCTCGGCGCCGCGGCGGCCCTGGGGGCGGCGGGAGCGGCCGCCTGCGGCCTCTGGCAGTTCTGTCAGGAGCCTCATGAGTGGGCTGAGGCGACCCTCGCCCTCGGGGGGATGAGCGGAATGATCGTGCTGGCCGGTCTCGCTTCAGTTCGCGGAGGGGCGGCCGATGGGAAGTGACCCTCTGCTCCTCCTCGCCGTGAACGAAGAAACCGCCGTCAAGGCGATCCTCTTCGTCCTCGTGCTCACGATCACCATCTTCGGCCTCTCGAAGGTGCGCGAGGCCCTCCTCGGAAGAAAGGACCTGATCGCTCTGGCGCTGGGGGCCTGCGGCGCGGCGGGGGTCTTCGTCGGCGCCCTCGGAGTGGCCGAGATCCTCTACGTCTGGTACAACGGGTTCCCCGGTCTCTCCACCCTCGACCTCCTGGTCCACGGCCTGTTGCTGGTCCTGGCCGCCGCCCTCCTCGACCGCTGGTGGCCGGCGCCCCCCCCGCCGAACCCGCCGGCGCCCCCCGTCACTTCCTCTTCCACCTGATCTCGAACCCGAAGCGCTCGCTCATCTTCTCCTCGAACTCCTGGCGTTCGCGGTTTCGCTTCCACTTCTCCTTCTTGTCGTCCCATTCGAGCCAGCCGAAGGAAGCCGCCTGCTTCGTCGCCTCGTCGGTCCGTCCGGCGAGAAAATGGGCGAGGAGGTCGGCCTCGAGGCAGGAGAGGTGGACCGCCCGGAAGTTGTAGTCGAGAAAGGCCTGCCAGACGTGCGGGACCCAGACGGCGACGATCTTCTCCCCCATCGTCGTCGCGTAGTCCCGGATCTCCTCCTGGGCGTGCGGATCCATCCGGAGGGAGAGGAAGTGCAGCAGGTTCCAGAGGTCCACCTTCCAGTAGGCCTCGGTGTAGGTGGACAGCGGGAGGTCCTTCCGGGCCTGCTCGCGGGCGATCCCCTTCCCGATCCGCTCGTTGTAGACCTCCCGCGCGAGCCGCTGGAGTTCCTCCTCGCGTGCGGTCAGAGTTCCTCCGAGCGACGCCTCGGCGTATCCCTCGCTCCCCTGCCGGTTCCCGGCGGCCTGCATCCGCCACTTCCCGGACGGGGTCTTCTGGGCGCTGTCGATGGCGATCGAATAGCGTGTGCTGTACTCATTCACTGAATTGTGCGTAACGATGCCGTTGGCCACGAAATTGTGAAAGGGCCCCTCCACCTCAAGGTCGTAGGTTTCCTTTTCCCCGACAAACTCGAATCCTTCGACACGAACGAGCTTGGCCTCCTCGAGCCACCTTCGTGGGGTCCGCAGTGACCGGGCCTTCCATTCCTCCCGGACGGGGGGACCTCCCAGCCGTTCCACAAAGTCGAGTTCCCGCCCTTGAATGGAACGATGGCAGTCACCGCAGAGAGTGGTCAGGTTGCTCTCCTCCCACGCGCGGCTCGCGTCCGCCCAGACCGGGACAATGTGATGGCAGTGCAGTTCCGGTGCCCGGTGATGGCACAACTGGCAGGTCCATCGGTTCAGCTCGTGGATGATGTGGGCATGCTGTGTCGTCCATCTCCCGATGCTGCTCCTCTGGGTTGCAATTCCCCCCCTCCAGAAATTGGATGCAGCCCCCGACCGGGCGCGCCGATTCGCCTCCTTCCAGGCGATCGAGGGTCGTCGAGGGCCAAGTCGATAGGAGCGGCCGCGATTCCAGGGCGGCTGGCTGCGCCCTCCCTTCTGATGAGTGAGCCCGTGCAGGATCAACCACTTTCTGATGGTGTGGTAGGTGACGCCACACCGGTCCGCGACATCCTGAATCTTCACCTTCTCGACGTTGTAATGATGGTCGAGCCACGCGGCATCCCGGTAGGGCGCCGGGGCCTCAGCCCTGCATCCATTGACATACAGGAAAGTCTCTCCTCCCGTCCAATGGGCGACACCGCCGGCCGAGCAGTCGAGTCCCACACGCTCGGCCAGGGTGTGCCATCCGTCCGAGAAGAAAAAGCGGTGATCCCGAGTGCACTCGATCGTCTTTCCGTCGGCAAGGGTCATGCGGAAGACCGGCTTGCGACCATTCTTGTAGACGGTCGCGATTCGCGTGTGCTGGAGACGTCTCGTCTGCTCGTCGATCTGGCGGAGACGCATGCCTGCTACGCGGTTCGCCTTGAAGAACGGATTGCGCTGGCGTCGCGGGTCGGACAGATTCCGGGTAGGCTGAAACTTCCGCCAGAGATCTTCGATCTTCACCTTGTAGAGCTGGTTTCCCCGTCTCTGAATCCCGCCGGGGAGGTCGAAGTAGACCTCGGTGCCCTCAGCGAGGCATGCCGTTCTGTGCCGGATCCACTGCCGCCACGCGTCCATCGGCGCGCGGACATGGAACTTGATCTCGCACATCTCGAACGGGGTCGTATGCCGGTGCCTCATCAGATACCGGATGAGGCCCCGATCCTCGTGCACCTTGCGGGTGCCGCGACCGTACGACACCCGGGCGGCCTGGACGATCGATTCGTCGCCGCCGAGGTAGTCGACGACGCGGACGAAGCCGTCGTCGAGCACCTTGAACGGCCGGCCGAGAAGCGGGTCGAGGGCCGGAACGGTGACGCGTTCGATCTTCTCCTCGTGCGGTTTCTCGACGTCGCCGTAGGTCTGTTCTTCGCTCATGGGAAAACCCTGTGCGTGATTCTGGATCGTCGCGGGAAGATGTGTGAGGCCGGGTAGGGTATCGCTGGAGGGAAAGGGTGTCAAACAAACGGGTTGATCGGGCGGCCGATGACCGGACGCCGGCCGATCACGTGCGCGCGACGAGGTCGGGTCCCGCCCCACGGCCGAAGATGGGCCCTGTCACGGCGATCCGCCTTCTCAACCCGCACGAAACCCTGAAGACCCACAGAGACAGAAAAAGAAACAGAAACAGAAGCAGAAACAGAAACAGAGGAAGAAACGGCGCTACCGGGTTTCGTGTGGGTAGAGATCAAGGCTCGCGCGGAGGCCGAATGATGAGGGGTGGCCCGGCCCAAAGGGCCGGGTCGTCCCGCAGCACGTGCTGCGGGACGACAGGAAGCCTGTTCCTGGCCGCCTCCGCG
>JACPTZ010000166.1 GCA_016192525.1 Planctomycetota bacterium | reverse complement strand
TTGCCTTTCTGGCCATATTACGAATCCTAAGGTGCATCAACGAAGTTCGGGGCCAGGCGTCGATGAGCCGGCCCGTCCGCCCTGAGCGAGGCGCCCGCCATCCGTACGGCGGACGCCGAGTCGAAGGGCGGGCCCGCGGTGCCGTCCTTCGACTCGCCCGCCAAACGCCTGTCCGCCATCCGTGTGGCGGAGAGGCGGGCTCGCTCAGGACGGGCGGGTGGCTGGGTACTTTCTCGACTCAGCTTAGCATACCCGGGCGGCGTCTTCAACGATGATCCGGCGATCGGCGCTTGCAGACGGCGCCGTAGAACTCCGGCCTTCGGTGCCCGATGCGGTCCAGCTCGTACTTCCCGCGCCGGAGGATGACCCGCGTCCGGCGGGCCGCCGGCAGGTCGAGGTCGGCCAGGATCGTCGTCGGACGGGCGTGGCGTGCTGTGGCGAGGGCCCGGCCGTTGCAGTCGATGATCTGCGATCGACCGATGAAGCGGAATCCCGACTCCGTCCCCACGCGATTGCACGCGACGAAGTGGACGTGATTCTCGTGCGCCCGGACGAGGCAGGTGTGACGGGCGTTGATCCCGGCCCCCTCGGGCCAGTTCGTCGGCAGGATGAGAAGATCGGCCCCGAGCAGGCGGAGCGATCGCGCGGCCTCGGGAAACGATCCGTCGTAGCAGATGTGCATCCCGATTCGGCCGAACGGAAGGCGGTGCACCTCGAACGGCCGATCCCCCCGCGTGGCGAAGCGGTCGACGCCGAGGAACGGGAGATGGACTTTTCGATATCGACCGACCAGGCCGCGAGGGCCCGCGAGCACCGCTGAGTTGAAGAGTCGCGGGCCGTCCCGTTCCAGCATCCCGAACACGGTCCAGACTGCGAGTCGGCGGCACTCCTCCGACACGACGGTGCTGAACGGGCCGGGGACGGTCTCGGCATGGGGCCACGCGGCGCGCTTCGAGGCGAATCCGTAGCCGGAGAGGGCGCACTCCGGAAACACGACGAGTTGCGCACCCCGGCGGGCCGCCCGCGTCAGTCCCTGGAGGATCATCGCCCGGTTGTGGGGCACGTCCGCGAGCCGGGGATCGCACTGGACGGCGGCGATGCGGGTGGTGGGCATCGACTGGTTCCTTGCGGGGCGGAGCGGGATCCCGGTCTCAGGCGCAGCCTGCTGCAGGTGCGATCCCGAGGATCGCGTCTGACAATTCAGGACAAAAGGCAGCACAGACTTTCCAGCCTGTGCGGGGCAGGCTGGAAAGTCTGTCCTACCGTGACCGACATCGCCTGGGCAATTGTCCGACAGGCGCCTAAGCTGAATCGGGAAAGTACCCAGCCACCCGCCCGTCCTGAGCGAGCCCGCCTCTCCGCCACACGGATGGCGGACAGGCGTTTGGCGGGCGAGTCGAAGGACGGCACCGCGGGCGCGCCCTTCGACTCGGCGCCCGCCGTACAGATGGCGGGCGCCTCGCTCAGGGCGGACGGGCCGATTCACCGGCGCCTGGCCCCGAACTTCGTTGATGCACCTTAGCCCGGATCATTCATGGATTGAACACCGTAGCCCCGAGGAGCGGCCCGCAGGCCGCGTAACGAGGGGCGGGCCAAGCGAAGGTATCCCGCGCGCAGGACGGGCCCCTCGTTGCGGCCCCGCAGCACGTGCTGCGGGTGCGGGGGTGCGCAAGAGCTCATGAATAATCCGGGCTAGCCGTCGCGTCGCCTCCACCTCCCCCACCACGCCAGCAGCCCGGGGAGCACGGTGAGCGTTCCGATCAGCGCGGCGAACATCGCCAGCGCTGTGAAGAGCCCGAAGTAAATGATCGGCTTGAAGTTCGACAGGGCGAGGATCAGAAACCCGCAGCAGACCGTGGCGCAGGAGTAGAGGACCCCCTGGCCCACGGTGGCGTGCGTGTGGGCGACGCACTCCTCCACCGGCCTTCCGCCCGCCAGCTCGGCCCGGAACCGCACGATGTACTGGATCGTGGCATCGACCCCGATTCCCAGGGCCACACTGGCGATCATCACCGTCGCCATGTCCAGGGTGATCCCCGTCCAGCCCATTGTCCCCAGCACAAGCGAGATCGGCAGGATGTTGGGCAGGAGCGCCAGAAGGCCGAGCACGATCGACCGGAAGAGGACGATGAGCATCAGTCCGATGGTCGCATACACGATCAGGAGCGAGTCGATCTGGCTCGAGAGGAGGCTGTTCAGCATGTTCGTGTAGAGCACGAAGATGCCGGTCACCTCCGCCCGGACCTCCTCCTTCGCCAGTCGCTCCGCCAGATAGGCCTTCACATCCTGGATGACGGCGTTCCGGTCGAGGGTCGGCGCCGTCTCCTTCATCCGGATGAAGATCCTCGCCTGCGACCAGTCCTCATTGACGTACGGTTTCACCAGCGGCCGCAGTCTTTCGGAGAGCGATCCGTGCGCCGCCATTCTCAGGAGCGGGGCCAGTTTGATGTCCGTGGCGTCCTCTCCGGCGAGCAGTTTGCCGAATTCGACCCCGAAGCTCCGGACGGACATGATCTTCCCGACCTCCGGGATGCCCCGGAGATGGGCTTCCACGTCCCGGATGATGTCGATGCCGGTCTCCTCGATGAAGCAGTCCTTCTTCGGCCCGGTGAGGAGAATCTCGAGCGACGTGGTCCCGCCCATTTCCCTGTCGATGAAGGAGAGCCCGCGGTGGATGTCGGTGTCGTCCCGGCAGTAGTCGATGAACTGGGCCTCGACCCCGAGACGGCTGATTCCGACCGTGGAGACTCCGACCACGGCCAGCGTGGCCAGCAGGATCGGCCGGCGGAGGCGGAGCACACGCCGGGCCAGACCGGCGAGACGCGGGGAATCGGCGGCGCCCGCGCCGTCCGAGGCCAGGGGCAGCGACGGCAGCAGGACCAGCACGGAGGCGAAGAGGCTCATCGCGGCCACGAGGGCGAAACCGACCCCGAGCGACATGTACTGCCCGAACTCGATGACCGGCCGGAGATCGCAGATGATGAGCGAGAGAAACCCCGCGCCGGTGGTGAGGGCGGAGTAGAGGATCGGCGCGAACATCCCGTGAAGCGTCTCCCGGACATTCTCATTCCGGGGCGCCTCCGGGTGAGACGCGCACGTCTCCCGATGCCGCACGATGAGGTAGATGACGTACTCCATCGCGAGGATGAGGAGGAGGCAGGGGAGGTTGCAGGTGAGGACGCTCGCCCGCGTCCCGCGCCAGGCCATCGTGCCGAGGACCCAGGCGACGGTGAGGGCGCAGGCGGAGAGCGGGAGAATCACCCATCGGATCCGGCGGAAGATCAGGAAGAGCACCACCGCCACGAACCCGGCGGCGGCGAAGCCGAACGAAAAGGTGTCGTTCCGGATGTAGTCGATCATGTCCACGGTGATGAGCGGCACGCCGGAGGTGTAGAAGGACACGCCCCACTCGCCTTCGTACTGCCGCAGGATCGCGCGGGCGTCGCCCACGATCTTGATCCGCTGAGTCTTGCGGTCGTCCTCCATCGCGCGATAGGTTGCCTTGACCTCCGCGCGCTCCTCCCGCAGCGCCTCGCGCTCCGTGCCCTCGGGAGCGGATTCGATCCTCCGGTCCAGATTCCTCATCTTCAACAGCGTCTCTCCGATCTCGGGCTTCTGGTACAGGTTCACGATCAGGGCGGTGATTTTTCCATCCGGGGAGAGGATGTTGTTCGAGAAGATCTCATGCTGGAGGAACTCGGTCCGGGCCCGATCGAGGTCGCAGCTCGGGTCGGTCAGCCGGGCCGGATTCGCCATCCGCTGGGCCGCCTGGAAGAGATTCGGCCGGCCCGGCACGTTTCGGTACAGCGGCGCCTGATGCGTGAGCGAGATGACGCCGCTCACGCCGGGGATCGCGGCGAGCCGGCCGGAGAGGGCGGCGAGGCGGTCGATCTCTTCCCGGTTGAAGAAGTCGTCGCGACGGTAGGCGATGAGGAGATACTCGTCGCTGCCGAAGACGACGCGGGAGTCGTCGTAAATCTTCAGATCGGGATCGTTTTCGAGGACGAGGGAGTCGGACCCGGCATCGAAGCCGAAGCGGGGGAGTTCGCGTGCGGCGGCGGCGGTGAGGGCGAGGGCGGCGGCGAGGACGAGGAGGGGGAAGCGGACAGGGACGGCGAGGAGGGCGCGCACGAGGGCGGTCATGAGCGGGGAGAATACGGCGGGCTCGCCGCCATGTCAAACGGTATACAGAGTGGCATGCTGTGGAATCGGGCGATCTATTTCCCGTTGCCGTTCCTTGCGCGAGTGTCTCCAGGGAGCGGGTCCTCGCGCTCCCGGAGGGCCAAGAGGCTCTTTTCGATCTCGATTCTGATGCTCTGCTCGACCTCGAACTGGAGTATCTCCTCCAGCGCGGGAATTGCACTCGCGCAGTTCGATTCGGCGAAGGTCCAAGCCATCACCGATCGAACGCGCTTGGAGGTTTCGCTGCGGTAGAATGGGCTGAGGTCCCTCACCCAGTCGATCCTCGCGCCGCTCGCTCCGTTCCGGGCGTACTTCAGACTGTGCTGGAACGCAGAGAGCAGTTCAACGCGAACGCTTTCGTCCGTCACCGAGGAGTACCATCCCAGACCTAGCTGATACCCGGGATGGGGGTCGGTGCAGTAGATGCAGTTGAGGTACGTGCCCAACTCGCCGGCCAAGGCCTTCTGCACCATGGGTGACTCGTTCGCACTCCAGAGCGGGGTTATCTTCGAGAGGAAGTCTGGATCGGAGGCGTATCGCGTCAGAACGGATACCGCCTCGGCCCGGACCTCTGGATCGGGATCAGTACGAATGCGATCCGCGAGGAAGGCGTACATCTCGGG
>JACPTZ010000195.1 GCA_016192525.1 Planctomycetota bacterium | reverse complement strand
GCGCTTTCCGTCCCGTTCTTCTTCTGGCCGCCGGGGCCGGAGGATTTGTAGGTGTCGATTTCGACTTCCGATTCGAGGCGGGCGCGATGGGCAGGGGTCAGCATGGGAAAGGTCTTCGGGCGGGTCCAGACCGTACACCGTGCGCGATCAGAGCCGCCGACCCTCCAGCGACCGGTCGGCCCCCGCCCCTGGATCCCACCTGCTACATCCTCCTCCCAGCCCGGCAATCCCTGCTTTTCTGCTCACTCACTCTTCCGCTCTCTTACTCTGTTACCCCCCTACCCCCCCACTTCCCCCCCAGCTTCGCCTTCACCTCCGGCGGCACCTCGAACTCGAGTTCCCCATTATACTGCTTGAAGTCGATCGTCCGCTTCAGACTGAGTCCGCCCGGCATCATCGCGGCCGCCCCGGCGCGCGACTTGTTCTTGTCGATCGCGGCATCGAGATCCGACTTCACCTGATAGACCAGTCCGTCCGCCGTGCTCGCGTAGATGGTGTAGGTAAGACTCGTACGCTCCAGATCGAAGAGGGAGGCGTTGAACATGCCGCCGAGATTCCCGGCGTTCCGGCGCATGTCGATCAGCGCCTCGACGCCGGCTTTCTTGGCTTCCTTGTCGGCGGAGCAGGTGATCTTCCGGCAGGCGACGCCGTTGATCTCCTCGGTGGACTCGCCGTCGAACTTCGCCGACTTCGACGCCTTCAGGATGAGGGCCAGGAGCAAATTCGGGTGTTCGATGGCCGCGGCCATCTGTCCCTCGCGCCCCTCGGCCTTGTCCGGCGTCACCCACGTCCCGTCCGACTTCTTCACCAGGGTGGCTTTCCCGCGGGCGAAGGCCTCGACGGCGCCGGTGGTGTGGAGCAGGTCGCCGCGGACGACGCCGTCGAGCGAGACCGGCTGCTGCATCACCTCGATGGCGAGAGTGGTGTGATACCCCTGCTGCTTCTGGGTGTTCCCGATCGCCTGCGCGACCAGCGCCGGGGCGGCCAGTTTCTCGAGTTTGTCCGCGGCGAGCGCCGTGGAGGCGAGGACGAGGCCGAGAACGGCCCCGAGACGAGGCGTACGGTTCATCGGATTCCTCCCGTGTGTTCGAAAAGGGATGCGGACATTGCCGTTGATACGTTTCCCGCGGCCCGCCGTTGGCCCGCAGCCCGCCCATTCCTTGACCCCCGGCGCCGGGGGGGCCTATGATGGTCCGCCATGCGCGATCTGGACTCCCTCGTCGGTCAGACCCTCGGCCGCTGCCGCCTCACGCAGCGGGTGGCTGTCGGCGGTTTCGGGGCGGTCTACCGCGCCCTCGACCCGGAGTCGGGCGAGCCCCGCGCGGTCAAGATCTTCCACCCCCACCTCGTCACCCGCGCCCACTTCCGCGACCAGTTCGTCGCCGAACTCGGGGTTCTGTCGCAGCTCGACCACCCGAACATCGTCCGCGTCTATCACCCCATCGAGGAGCGCGGCCTTTTCGGATTCGCCATGGAGTACGTCGACGGCACCACCCTGCGACAGATCCTGAAGGGGAAGGGGGCGCTCCCGCTCCCCTTCGCCCGCGACATCTTCCTCCAGATCTGCCAGGCCATCGCCTACGCCCACGCGCACCAGCCGACCATCGTCCACTGCGATCTCGCCCCGGACAACATCATGGTCCGTCCGAGCGGGGCGGTGAAAGTGACCGACTTCGGCGTGGCGCGGTCCGTCTTCGCGCACGAGGAGTACGCCTACTCGGCGCAGACCTTCGGCAAGCCGCGCTACATGGCTCCGGAGCAGTTCGAGGGGGTGGTCTCGATCCAGTCCGATCTCTACTCGCTCGGCGTCATCCTCTACGAGATGACCATCGGCCGCGTCCCCTTCGCGGAAAAGATGCCGGTGGCGATCTACCAGCAGCACAAGACCTCGAAGCCGGACCCGCCGCGCTCCGTCAACCCCGCGATCCCGGCCCCCCTCGATGCGCTGGTCCTGCGCGCGCTCGCCAAGAATCCGGCCGACCGTTACCTGACCGTCTGGGAAATGGCGCGCGAGCTGCAGGGGCTCGACCTGGGAACCGAGGGGATGCCGGCCTCCGCCCCGCCTCCGCCGGCGAAGACCGCGATCCGCGTCGAGACGCTCCCGCCGGGGAGGCGCGCCGAGCAGGTGGAACGCGCCTACGACGAGGGATTCGCCCTGCTCGAAAACCACGAGTACGCCCGGGCCATCTCGCGCTTCGACGAGGTGCTCTCGCTCGATCCGCGGCACAAGGACGCCTGGCGGAGCCGAATGATCGCCGAGATCCGGCTCGGCGAGACGGAACGCGCCGCTCACGAGGAGGAACAACGCCGCCGGGCCGTCGTGGAGGATGCGGTGCGGCAGGGTCGGGCGCATCTCGCCGCGGCGGAGTGGGACCGCGCCCTCCAGTGCTTCCAGCACGTCCTCACCTTCGATCCGGACCATGCGGAGGCGAGGACCGCGCGCACCACCTGCGAGGACTCGATCCGGGCCACGCGGGCGGCGGCGAAGGAGCGGGCGGGCGCGATCGAACGACACCTGAAGGAGGCCCGTCAGTCGCTCGCCGCCACCCGCTATGAGGCGGTCGAGGAGTCCTGTGCCGCCGTGCTCGCCCTGGACGCAAGCCATCCCGAGGCGCGGAAGATGCAGATGCTCGCGCGCGTCGAGAAAACCTCCCGGGAGACGAAGCGGACGCTCTGCACCGAGAACGCCCGAGTGGCCCTTGCCACGGGCGATCTCGACATGGCCCGACTCGCCTGCGAAGAGGCCCTGCGTCTCGATCCGTCGTACGCCCCGGCCCAGGAGATCCTCGTCGAGTGCCGGACCCGTCGCGCCGCCGGGGAGCGGACGGCGGCGATCGCGCGATGCTGCGCCGAGGGGGAGGAGCACCTCCGCAAGGCGGAGTATCGCGCCGCAGCGGGATCGTTTGAGCGGGTCCTCCAGCTCGACCCGTCGCACGCCGCGGCCCACACCGGCCTCGACCGGGCCCAGGCCAAGCTGGCCGAGGAGGAGGCGCGCGCGCGGGCGGCGGGGTCGCGCACGGCAGAGGTGTTCGGCCCGTCGGCCGGCCCCCCCCCGGCCGCGCGGCCGGAACCGCGGCTGGTGGGACGCGTCCGCGAACTGCACGCGCTGGACGAGGCGATCTCCCAGGCAATGCTCGGGACGGGCGGCTGCCTCGTCCTCTGGGGCGCGCCCGGTTCGGGCAAGGGGCGCCTCCTCGCCGAGGCGGAGAGGCATGGGACGGAGCGGAACGCGCATGTCCTCTCCGCCACCTGCGTCCCGGGCGCCGATGCCCCCCTCCGCATCTTCCGAGGCCTCGTCTACTCCACGATCTGCGAACTCTCGGAGAAGCAGCGCCCGCTCCTCTTCCCGATGATCGATCGCTGGGGGGGGGAGATCATGAAGATCATCCCCGACTTCCGCCTGCAGATCCAGGAGATGGGCATCCAGCCCGACACGCGGGTCGACCGGGCCGATCTCGCCGTCTTCCTCCCGGCGTTTTACGTCGAGGTGGCCACAAGGTGGAGACCGGTTCTGATGTTTCTCGAATCGGTGGAGCATGCGACGCTCGAGCTCGCCGAGGTGCTCCGCCGTTTCGCCCAGGCGGCGGTCGATCACCCGATCCTGCTCTGCGCCTCCTACTCGGGCGACGTGCGCGAGGAGTCGACTCCCTTCGTGAAGATGATGGAGGACCTGCAGGCGGCCGGAAAGGCGACGCTGGTGAAGGTCGATCCGCTCCCCCGTCTCGAACTGCGAAAGTTCGTAAGCGCGCTCCTGGACGGATCGCCGGCGAGTCCGGTCCTCGTGGAGAGCATCGTGAAACGCGCCGGGAACCACTGCCGGGCGATCGCCGAGGCGGTGCGGCGCCTTGAGGAAGGACATCTCATCGTGAAAAAGCACGACGTCTGGATGCCGAAGGGCGAGGGCGCGGACGCGGCCATCGCGGCCGGGACGGAGGAGGCGCTGCGGCAGAAGGTGGCGCGTCTCCCGGCGAAATCGCTCGATCTCCTGAGGCTCGCCGCCGTCCTCCGGGAGGACGTGACGACGTTCGACCTCCTGCAGAGGGCCTCGGGCCACAGCGTCACCGACCTCTACTACATCCTGAACGGGCTGGTCGCGGAGAAAATCCTCTCGGAGACGGTGGACGGCCGCCGAAAGGTGTACGCGCCGGCGACGCCGAATTTTGCGCGCGAGGTCTACGAGAAGATCCCGGCCAAGGATCGTCAGAGGCTGCACAAGGCCGCGGGTCTCGCCCTGGAAGAGTCGCAGAAGGACGGGCTCGCCACCCCTCCGGAGCGGATCGCAAACCACTTCCAGATCGGGGAGGAGTTTGCGAAGGGCGCGAAGTGGTTCCTCGCGGCCACCGACGCGGCGCTTTCAGCCGACCAGCGTCCCCGCGCCCAGGCCTTCGCTCCACTGGCGCTCCAGATGGCCCGCAAGTCGGGGGTGAAGTCGACCCTGTCCGAGGCCACGGCGCGGATGAAGCGTCTGGGGATGAGCGTGTAGTCACTCCGCGGGGCGCGCCGGCCGATCCCCTGGGGCGCGCCGCGCGAGCGGCGCTACGCGGCCCTTCCGCTGACGCGGGCCGCGTCAGTGACGCTGCTGAAGCACGCGGGGAGGCATGATGACCGCGCGTATTCACCTGTCACCGCCCGTGCTTCTCGCTCTCCTGGCGCTTTCCGGTCTCCTCGTCGCCTCCCGCCTGGCCGCGCAGAACGCTCCGGTCTCCGCCGGCCGGCCGAACCGCTGCCTGCTCGAAGCCGCCCCCCCCCTCCTGACCCGCCATCTCGCCACCGGACGGGACACCGTCCGAATCGAGATCGAACGCGCCTATGCGAACGCCCCGCAGGCGGTGACGATCGCGCTGGAAGACGGCGCCTCCGTCGAAGGCAACATCGCCGCCAATTGCGCCCTGCTTCGCTCCCGCGGACTCGACGTGCTGGTGGTGGAGGCGGTCGATCTGGAGGGCCGCTGCCTCTTCCCCTCGCCCACCCTCTCCGGCCTCGTGCACTACTACACGCGCGACGGTAAGCCGGTGAAGGACCCGAAGGGGAAGAGCGTCCCGTTCAACTACGACAAGCAGTACCGGCCGGGCGACGTCGGAGGGATGCTCGAACCCAGCATTGTGGCCGAGGGGCGGCTGAGGCGGAAGTACTGCGTCCTCGGGGACCCGCTCGGGACGATCGTGCGGGAGGCCCGCAAGGCGGGACTCGGACTGGTCGTCAGCCTGGAGTCGCTCGGGCTGCTGTGCGCCCTGGCCGAGGCGCGCAGCGAGGGGCTCCGGATCGCCCCGGCGGCGCCGAAGGCCGAAAACCTCGCTCCGCCGGGCGAAACCGAGATGGACAGAATCCTCGAGGAACTACGCGCCGCCGTCGGACCGGTGGATCTCTCCGTCGGCCACTTCCCCCCCCCGCTGATGGCGCGGCTGGCGAAGACGGCCACGCGGCTCGGCTTCCTCCTCGTGGCCCGCGACGGGATATCGGCCGAGGCGACCCGCTGGGGTGCGTCGATGGAAGCCTGCACCCCCGCCTCTCCGGGCGAGGCCGCCCTGTTCGCCGCCCTCGGCGCCACCGGGACCCTCCCGGCCTCGGCCTCCCTCGTCATCGGCCGCGCCCGCGCCGTGGATCGTCCCTGCACGCTCCTCCTCGGAACCCGCGTCCCGTGGCCCGACGATCCGCGTCTCGGCGCCGACACCGCCTTCCTCCCCACCCGCCTCCCGCCGGTCAACCCGGACGACCCGCGGGACCGCTCGGGGATGCCGGTGATGAATCGCTGCGGCGCCTTTCAGCGCAACCGGTGCCTGTACGCGTTGCTCGCCGAGGGGGTCACGCAGTTCCGGCTGGGGGCGGACTCGGAGCCGGGAAGGCGCTATCTGGGACAGGTCGATTTCGCCGCCGACTTCGACGCGGTGCTGGAGGAGTTCGCCCCGGCCCTGTCGGCGCGAAGGCCGGTGGTGAACCTGATCCTCGATCGACCCTCCCCCGCCGGGCGGGATTCCGACGGCGAGCTGATCCCCGATTTCTGCGCGGTCTTCGATCGCGTCGTTCGCGAGTCCGTGGCCCCGTCCGTCGTGGCCTCGATCCGCGCGGCGGGGTGCGACCTCCTCGTCTCGGAGGAGCGTCCCATCGAAGGCCCGAGCATCCGGGCGTACTGGGTGGTGACGGCGGGCGGCGGGGAGACGATCGTGAAGGACCAGACGACGCGGGGTCCACCCCACTGGGCGGCCGCGGACGATCTCTCGGATGAACTTCTCCACCTCTGCCTGAAGCCCGGGGTGCCGGTGATCGTCTCCACGATCGCCGGACTCCCGAATCACGGCAACTGGTTCCGCTTCCGGCAGTACTTCGGCATCCCGGAGGGACCGAGCGGCCGGCCGGGCGGGCTGGCCTTCCGAAACCGGGCCGCCTGCGCCGACGCTTCCCCCTCCCCGGGGCTCCTGGTGTCCAGCGACTACCAGACCTCGCTGGTGACCACGCTCCGCACCTCCCCGAAGGGGGAAGTCCTGCGGGACGAGAATCGCGACCCGCGAACCTCCGAAATCCTGCCCGAGTTCCTGAACGTGGGCGGTGAGAGGGTCCGGTTCCGCGGCTGGGACCCGGCCGGGTTCGGGGTCTGCGTCAACGTCGTGGGCCTCACGGAGTTGCCCCGGGACCGGATCCTCCTGGCCGGCGCGGATGAAGCCAACGGCGTCTCGATCCGGCATCTCGACGACCACGGCGATCCGGCCTTCACCGAGACACGGGCCTGTGTCTATGCCCTGAAGAATGCGCCGGGGGGATGCAAGATCTGGCTCAATCCCTCGATCGTCCATCCGGAGATGGCGTACGCCTGCTCGGCCTGGCTCCGCTCGATCGCGGGACTGGGAGGCCCCACCCTCCGACGACCTTGTTCCGCCGACCTGAGCGTGGGCCCGACGACGGTGGCGCTCGCCTGGGCCGACACGATGCTGGACCTCGAACTCCCGATTCCCGGCGACCGGGTGCGCGTGAACCGCTTCTCCTGCCGGGGGGCGCGGATTGAGACGAACCGCGTGGTCCGAAAAAAAGACCTCTTCCCGATGAGGCTGGGAAGGCACGAGCTGGTGGTGTTTGACGCGCCGTAGGGGCGGGGACCGGCCGGTCGTTGGAGTCTCGGGAATCTGCCCGCCTCTGCCCGTCGTCAGGAGAGATCCCATGGAAACCCGCCGCACCCGCCGGATGACCCGCGCCGACAGTTCGGTCCTCGAGACCTCCGGCACCTTCCAGGCGCTTCGAAACCCGCCCCCGGGATCGCCGCCGAAGGTGGACGCGGTCCTCGTCCCGAAGACGATGACCAACCGGGAGTTCTTCGGGAAATACGCCGCCCCGGGCCGGGTGGGGCTCGTCGGAATGACCTCCTGGATCGACCGGAAGATCCAGAAGGTGCAGCGTCACCTCCATCCGGCGGGTCGATGGAGCCTCTGGTCGCACGCGCTCCTCTTCGAGGGACTCCGGCTTGACGGGGAAAACTGGGTGATGGAGTGCGACCTCGATATCTCGCGGGGATTTGTCCGCCTCGGGGTGCAGGAGAACCGCATCGACAAGTACTGGGACGACGTCGGCTGCCCCACGGCGGCGGTCCTCGACTTTCACCTCCGCGAGGACCAGGTCGGAACCGTCCTCCGGGCCGGACTGGACCTCCTCGCCACCCGGACCCGCTATTCGATTCCGAAGATCTTCGGGACGTGGATTGCGGTCCGGAAGAAGGAACTCGGAAAACGGTTCGTGAAGGAGGACGAGACGTCGCTCTACTGCTCGGCCTTCGTGCGCCACTGCTACGCGAAGATCGGGATCGACTTCGCCCCCGGGGTGATCGAGGACAACGTGGCGCCGGAGCACCTCGCCGCCTCGCCCGTGCCGCACACGATGTATCTGCTGCGGCGCGAGGCGAGCTAAGCAGCCCGAACCAAATACTTGCACCCCCCTGCCGTCCGCAGGGACTTGGAGACTCAGCGAGGCCCGAGACGCCGAATTGTCATCCTGAGCGTCCGCCGCAGGCGGACGCGAAGGATCACCTCCGCCACACAGATGGCGGACAGGAGCTCATACGCCAGGTACGCTCCAGTACTGGTGATCCTTCGCCCTGCCCGCCGGACCCTTCGGCAGGCTCAGGGCAGGCTCCGGCGGGCAGGGCTCAGGATGACAATTGCAGCGCCCCACCGAAAGGGGGGGTGCAGAGACTTGCTTCGGGCTGCTTAGGGGTCCGTGACACCTGAATCTATGGGTGGCACGGGCCGCCTGCTGCTGCGGAATGGCGAGTGGGCGAATAACGAATCAATGATGATCATCGAATGATTTCGGGTGGCCCAGCCCGGAGGGCTGGGCGGCGAAGCCGCAAGAAGCCCCACCAAACGCCCTGGCCGACGCTGAAAGTCGCGCCGCCGACCGCTTCCGCGGGGAGCCCGCCCGCGCCCACACCTGGACCCGCCGCCTCCCCGTCCTGATGAGGCGCCGCTCCTCGACCGGCCGGGGCGGATCGGAGAGCGCCACCCGCTCCGGGTGATCCGAAAAGCGCGGATCGCCCCGGTCTTCACGCCGGCAGCGGGCCCCGTGATCCCGCCCGCCGACAGGCCATCACCCCAAGCCCCAGCAGGGCGGCCCACGCGAGGCTCCCTACGAGAACGAGACTGGTGCCAATGAGCGCCCTCGCCATCAGACCGGTGATGCCGCCGTAGATCATCCACTCGGGGAACATCAGAATCTCCTGGAGGATCGGAGAGACGCCGTCCCGGCCGGTGCGCTCGGTGAACAGGAGCACCCAGAACACCGTCAGTCGTCCGGCGACGAGCAGCACCGACGCCGTGGCCAAGGACCGCACAAAGGAGAATCCGTGCCTCACCGCCACCAGGCAGAGGGCGGGAACCGCGAGGAAGACCAGGATGCAGACGATGCGGGCGGTGAGCATGGGGAGATACAGGCGCAAGGGCGGGGCTTCCGCCCCCCTGTCGAGTGGCGCTTCGAGCGGCCCGGCGCAGGAAGATTCAGGGCTTATCCGGGTGAAGCATACTCCTCCAGTCCATCCGGCAGGGAGGCCATGGACTTTACGAATGCTGGTGCCCAAGGTACCGCGGCGCGAGGGAACTTGCAACCCCAACTTCCAATCCTCGCGCCTGAGCGATAGAATGTCGACATGCCCGACATCCCTCCGCCCGCATCCTCGCGCCTCCTGATCCTCCGGGCCTCGATCGTCGCGACGGTCGTCATCACGCTCACCGCCATCCTCATCCAGGTAAAGGCGAAGTCAGAGCACGGTGACCGGCGGTGCTGCTGCATCGGCAATCTCAAGCAGTTGGGCGTCTCGCTGGCCCTATACGTCGATCGATTCGGAGCGGGTCGCAAGTTCCCCGACGTCCCGGGCCGCGCCTTCTGGAACGTCCTCCGCACGGTCCCCACTCCCGCCACGTCGATGTTGCCGGACAACGATGGCCTGTTCCTCTGCCTCGTCAAGAACTCCACGCCCTCTCCAACCCGGATCGACTTCACCGGTCCGCGACGGGGCGCCACCTTTCCCGTTACCGACGCACTCGGCCCCAACCGGGCCATCGCCGCGGACCTGCCGACGAACCACAGCGGCACCGGCGTTGAAGACGTGAACGTCCTCCTCTTCGACGGCCATGTGGAACCGGGCGAGTTCGGCTCCCAGATGTGGCAGAAGGCGGCCGCCGACACCCAGCGGTAGACCTTGACGCCCGGGAGGATCTGTGGTTTCCTCCTCTCCCCACGATGCAGCCCGGCCGGGGGCCAACCCCGGCCCAGCGGCCCCGAGAGGCGGGGACCCCGGAGACGCCCATGATCGGCATCCGCAGATCCGACGACCGCGGCCGCTCGCAGCACAGCTGGCTCGACCGGCGCCTCACCTTCTCCTTCGCGGACTACCAGGACCCGCGCCACATGGGATACGGCGCGCTCCGCGTTCTGAACGAGGACCGGATCGGCCCCGGCGCCGGGTTTCCGAGTCACGCCCACAACGACCTCGAA
This sequence comes from Planctomycetota bacterium, assembly GCA_016192525.1. Lineage (GTDB taxonomy): Bacteria > Planctomycetota > MHYJ01 > JACPTZ01 > JACPTZ01 > JACPTZ01. The sequence goes on along the minus strand of JACPTZ010000195.1, from coordinate 36,744 downwards.
ATCCTCTCGTATGTCATCGAGGGGGGCCTCCAGCACCGGGACAGTCTCGGAAACGAGATGATCCTCCATCCCGGCGAAGTGCAGTGGTTCGGCGCGGGCCGGGGGGTCACCCACAGCGAGTACAACGCCTCCTCCACCGATGAGGTCCACTTCCTTCAGATCTACATCCTGCCCGAACGCGAAGGCCTGGAGCCGGGCTGCGCGGTGAAGACGTTCCCCGTCGCCGGGCGGCGGGGAGAACTGCGGCGGATCGCCTCGCGGGACGGCTCGGAAGGCTCGCTCCCCATCCGTCAGGAGATCGACGTCTACGCCTCCATTCTGGCCCCGGGAGAGCGGATCTCCCGACCGTGCGACCCGCGCCATCACCACTGGCTTCAATTGGTCGCCGGCTCGGTTCGCGTGAACGGCCGGGTCGTGCAGGCGGGAGACGGGGCCGCCGTGGCGGAGGAATCGGCCCTCGTGATCGAGTCGATCGACCCGGCGGAGTTCCTGCTCTTCGATCTGCGGTAGTCACGCCCCGGAGCCGTCCGTCGGGCGCCCCTCAGAGCGCGTGGGGGCGGACGAGTGGGGCCTCGATATCGAGTATGAGGTTGCCGTCCCGTCCCTTGTCATCCTGAGCCTCGGCCGCAGGCCGAGCCGAAGGATCACCAGCGTGTGCGGTTCGCAGACTCCGACGTTGGCGATCCTTCCCCTTTGCTGCGCTCAGGGCGGCCAAACGCCTGTCCGCCATCTGTGTGGCGGAGCGGCCGGCTGAGCCCAGGATGACAATGCGGCAACCTCGTACGATATCGAATCCGCGGGTGCTTTGGCCCCATGCCAGCGCGTGACGGCCCCCCTCTCTCTTCGGGAAGGGGGTACAACTGAAGGCCCACCAGGAGCGCCCACCTCATGCGCGCCGTTGAAATCCCCCGACCCGGTCCTCCCGAGGTCCTGCGTCTCGTCGAGCGCCCCGATCCGCCGGTGGGCCCGGGGGAGAAGCGGATCCGCGTCCGGGCCATCGGGGTGAATTTCGCCGACATCATGGGCCGGATGGGGCTCTACCCGGACGCCCCGCGCGGGGCCTACGTCCCCGGCTACGAGGTGGCGGGGCTCGATGATGACGGTCGCCGCGTGGTGGCGGCCACGCGATTCGGCGGCTACGCGGAGGTCGTCGCCGTGCGACCCGAGCAGATGGCGCCCCTGCCGGACGCGCTTTCATTCGAGGAGGGCGCGGCGATCCCGGTGAACTACCTCACCGCGTGGGTGGCGATCGAACGGATGGCGCGCCTTCAGAAGGGGGAACGCCTCCTGATCAAGACGGCCGCGGGCGGGGTGGGACTCGCGGCGATCCAGATCGCGCGCCGTCACGAGGTGGAAATGTGGGGGACGGTCGGCTCCGCCGAGAAGGCCGAATTCATCCGGAGCTGGGGCGTGGCGCACCCGGTGGTGCGCGGACGCGATCCGATGCCCCCCGACGGATCGATCGATCTCATCCTCGACCCCACCGGCGCGGCCGCCATCCCGGGGAATCTCCGGACCCTCTCCCCCGGCGGCCGGATGGTGCTGTATGGGGCGAGCGATTTCGTCACCGGGAGGACGCGGAACCTGATCGGCACGGCCTGGAAGTTCCTGACGCGGCCGAAGATCGACCCGTACAAGCTGATGTACGAGAACCGCGGCCTCTACGGTCTGAACATGCTGACCTGGTGGCGCGACCCCGCGGATCTCGTGACGGCGATGTCCGCCCTTTCCACCGGGATCGCGCAGGGCTGGCTCCGCCCACACGTGGGCGCCACCTTTCCCCTCGAACGCGCCGCCGAGGCGCACGCCTACATCCAGGACCGGAAGAACATCGGGAAGGTGGTGCTGACGGTGGGCTAGCCCATGTTGGCCCCTCGCGTCCATGAGTCCTTGCTGGGCAAGGGGCGGATCCGGAGTTGTGGCACTATGGCGGCACGACACTTCAGTTTTCCCCGGTCGGCGAGTCGAGGTCAACGATCGGGATCGCCCGCAGGAGTGACTCGACCCGCTTGGATCCTCGGGTGACCGATCTCTTCGTCTGGCCGTTGCCGAGGTCGATATCGAGGACGCGTACTGTCCGGAGCAGTTGCCAACTCTCCCGTGAGGAGACGTCCAGATGCGCGGCCTTGAGCGCTTTTTTGAGCGCACGGTCGATCAAGAACGCCGAGGCGGCGACGAAGACGTGTGCTTTCACGCGATCGTCCTTCTGGTGGAAGATCGGACGCATCTCGATGACATCCTTCAGGCGGCAGAAGGAGCGCTCGACTTCCGAGAGTTCCTCGTAGGCGCGGACCGCATCGACGCGCGTGAGCGACTTCTCCTCGGTCTGGATGACGTACTTTCCCTCGTACGCCTGTTCCCGAGGGAAGTCCACCGGGTGCTCGAAGTAGCGGTCGCCGTGGTGCGTGCCCAAAACCCGGGCGGCGGCGGCTCCGACCTTCTCCGGCGCGCGAAGTTTTCCCTTCTCGATTCGACGTTGGAGAAGTTCCAGCTTCTGGCGAACCCGCTCCATGGAGCGTTCGCGCTGGGTCCGTTCCTAGCGGAGGCGTTCCTCGCTGTGGGCCACGAAGATGCGCACGCCGGGTTCGTCGGAGGGGACCTCCTGGACGCGCGTCCGATCCGGGTTCGCGGCCTCGGGGGCGGCCTGTCCGAGAGGGCAGTCCTGCCACGGCCCCTGCGCGCTCTCGATGTATCGGTAGACCTGCTCGCGGCGGCGGCGGTTGAGGCCGACGACATATCCCTGCTTCGCCTCGCGAAGGGTCTTGACGTTGTCGGTCGTGACCATGCCGCGGTCGCCGACGAAGATCATGCGTGCGATGCCGAGGCGATCCCGGACGTCTCGAACCACTTCGGGCACCGTATTGACGGCATCCGCGCGTACAGCGCGCCACGCTGGTGCGAAACGCAGTCCATCTCGTCTGACAGATTCCATCACTCCGGCCCCGAACCACTTCCCCGACTCCGCGAGTCGATCGTCATTCATCCCCGGGGATAGGTCCAACACCAGCCGCTTCCTTCCCCTCCGGAGCGGATGGCGCGACAAGCAGTGCAGCCTGAACATTCGGGTCGTCAGGGAACCACGTGGTCAGGGTGTCCTTGATTTCGCGAAGGACTTCCTCTCGCTGGTCGCCGTGCAAAAGGCGGAACATGACCGACTTGATCTGTTCACGTTCCTGAGCCTTGGAAGAACTCGGATCCACCGATTCGCTCCCAAAGCCACTCAAGTGCAGAGCGAATCCGCGGATTGCCGACCTGCGAACATCCGTCGACGAATCGCCCAAGGCGATGGACTCCAAGAGAGGAACCGAATAGCTCGGGAAACGGAAGTACCCTAGCAAGGTCACGGCCTCGCCACGCACGCCTTCGTCGGGGTCAGAGGAAGCAGCGTCCTTCACGACACCGAAGGCGTTCAGACTGCCGGGCCTAGTCGACAGGCCGGTCAGAATCGCCACCCGTTCCGCAGGCGCAAGGGAAGGGAGAGCCGACGCAATCGTGCGCACCTCCGCGAAATCGCCTCGGCCAATTTCCGAGTCAAACCGAACGGCGAATTCCCTCAACACGGACACAATCCCGCTGGGAACACCTACTCTCCCGGCATGGCTGGCGGTGCTCCACGTCGCCAGCACCTGCATCTTCTCTCGGAGTACAGGGTCAGAGATGCTCGGCATGACGTCGCGATAGTAGACCATCGCTCTTTCGAGTGAGGCGAGCGCGGATCGGTCGGCGGACCTCGATTCTTCAGCGTCCGTCAGCAGCGTACCCACGTTTTCCTGCACTATCCCCTGCCACTGTGACGTCGCCATCGCATCAAGCAGACGATACCTCAGGGGAGAGCCTTCGCCTATCCTGCCCATCAGCGCTTTAATGAGCGGAACGCGTCGCTCGGTCGGGGCGGATGCCAACACCTCGAGGCAGGTCTTCTGCATGCGCGGACTACAGGCAGACGACAGTATCCTCAGGAGAGGTGGGCCAAAGGAATCGTCTCGAGTCAAGAGAGCGGCCCACACGGGAGCCAGCCGGATCTCGTGACCATCATCCTGCCGCGCAAGTGTTTCCGCATCCGCGAGGAGTATGGCCCCTATCTTCTCCCGCACGGTTTCGCCCAGATCCCACTGCCGAAGCGTGAGGTATTCGAGCACGTATTGGTCGATTTCCCGTGGAGCGTTGGGCAACCACGCCAGCACCCCATCCCTCAAGTCAGCCAGCCCGGAGTCGACGGCAACCTCGGCCAGAAACCGAAGCTCCTCGGGTTGCTTTCCCGGTTCCCCCAGACGAGACAGAGCGAGACGTCCGGCATCAGGCGCCGCATTGAGCCAGCGGGTCTTCAGCCCTTCCCACGGAGAGTTGCGGCCCCATCTGTCCTTGCGGACCCTACCTGACCGGATAGTCTCAATCAGCGAATCGAACGAGGGTGCAGGTTCGGCGGAGGTAGAGGATGGCGATACTTGAGAAGCCGAAGTGGAGTGGCCGGCATCATCGACACCGCGCGGAGGTATTGCCGACGGGACAAGCAACTCGGATTCGTGCGGACGAACAGAAGTGTCCGAAGACCAGCGCGTCCAAGCGACAACCGCGATTCCCAGGACGCCCATGCCCGCCCAAAGACTGCGGCGACAATCCACGGCTTACCTCCGACCAAGCTCATCGATCTGCCGACACGGCGAATCTACGGGTCACCGAGGAACTCCTTAATCCTCGTCAGCAGACTTCCCAGGACGTTCGCTTTCTCCTTCGCCTGGTCCCGACTGACTTTCGCGTTGAACGCCTCGGCGAGCTTGCGCGCAAGTTGATTGATGTCATCGTCGCCGAACGGAATGCCGAACTGGCGAAACAACATCCTGGCCACTCCTTTGGCGTCGGCTCCATCTGGATCGACGCGGTTGTTCGGTTCTGCCTGTGCTCGCTTGTCGACCAACTTCAGAAGACCGGGGAGTTCCTCGTCAGGATTCGTGAACTTGCCTCCTCCCAAAAGCACTTTTAGAACCTTCAAGTCCTCAGTTGGAAGTTCCTCCGCCTTGTCGAATGCGTCCATCATCTTCTGCAGAAAGTCCTGCGCCGCTCTCAACGCATTCGTAGTGGCGCCGTGCGTCCCGAAGCGCGCGAACGCAAGCACATTGAACAGTTGGAGGAGTTCACGCTTCTCCTTCTCCTTGATCTTGACCGCGTCCTTCTTCCTTTCCTGGAGGAGCATCTTCCCTCCGTGAGCATCCCTTGCGATCGAAACCTTCGATATGGAGAGAGTTCGTCCAAGCTCACCTGCCCGCTCTCCGGCAAGTCGTCGCAATTCAGGACGAGCATCGGAAGGAGCAAGGTCAATGATGGCCCGGGCAGCACTCCGGAATCCGGCGCTGTCACGATCGAGCTGCCGAAAGCCGTCCTCGCGAACCTGCCGCAGGTAGTCGTCTGCTTGCTTCGCGATCTTGCGGATTTGCGGACCTGTGAAAGCGAGCGCGAGCTGGAGCTGCACAGACGACAGAATCCGGTCGAAGCCATCGCGGCTGGTCGCCACGGTGTCGCTCATGTTCTGGGCCGCCGTCTGAAACGCGCTTTCGATCTGCTCGGCCGGCGATTGCGTCGGCGGACGCGTGATCGTTATCTTGAACACCCCCGACCAGCTCTGCTGACCGTCCAGCGTCCCGCCCTCGAACGTGCCGGTCCCGAAGACGCCCGACATCAGCGTGGCGTCGAACCGCGTCCTCGAGTCGGTCGCGGCGATGTGATCGGATAGGATAATCGTGGTCCCGTCGGCCGAATCGACGGCGCCGTCTCCGCTGATGGTGGCGGGAAGCCCGTTGAAGGTGCCGTCGCCCGAGTAGGTGGGAACCCCGCCGGTCACGTCGAACGAGCCGGTGAACAGGTCGCCGATGGACGGATCCGACTTCACGAGCACCGCCATCTCGAATTCCCAGTGGCCGGACAGGTCCGCTCCGATGATCACGATATCCCCGGTGCCCGGGGTCTGCGCGGATGCCGATCCGGCCCCCGCGAACATCATCCCTGCCAGCACCGCCGACACCAGAACACCCGCCCTCCTCCTCGCACCCATGGCCCGCCTCCGTGAATGAGGGTCTGCCCACCCGGTCACGCTGACGAGCCGTCATTATGATGATGATGATGATGGGCTGGGTCAAGGGCTATTTTCAGAACAAGGCACGGCACTCGCGAGAACCGTCCCCTCGCTGCGGCCGCGCCGACCAGCGAGCCTCCACCGGCACCCCGAGGTGCCGCCGCTCTCCCGCCGGCGTGCCCCCACTGCCTGATTCGCAGGGGATGGGAGGGAAAGATTGACCGGGTCAGACTCGACCGCTACAATCCGCCCCCGGAGGAGTCGCTCATGGACGCGGCGCGTCCCGACGTCGGCGGCCGGACCGGGCCCCCCTGCGGAGGCCGCTGCCACGAGCACGCGGCTCCGAGGATCATCGCCCACCCTCCCGAACGGCGTTCCCGCCCCGTGATCCTCGCCGGCGGCTGTTGCACGACCTGCTGCTGCTGCACCTGCTGCCTGTTCATCCTCGTCGGACTCGCCGCCGCCGCGACCGTGGGCATCGGGATCGTCCAAGTGGCCACGTCGGCCCCCCCGTTGACCGCCAAGCCCCTCGCCCCGGGCTCGACACCGCTTCCCGGCGGAATCCCGGAAGCCGAACTCTCCGACGAAGAGGCCCAGAGGAAGCTGCTCCGGAGGAGAGAACAAGAGGCGGCGCGGAAGCAGGCGACGTGGGAGTCCCGTCGCCGCGCCACCCAGACTTATTGGCGGTGGTTGCTGGGCCTCACGCTCGTCATTCCGCCGACGGTGGGGATTCTCGCGGGAGTCTGGTGGGGCATAGGGGCTCTCGCGGTCGGCTTCCCCGTGCTCCAACTGGTCGCCGCGGCCATCGGCTATTTCTCCGTGGCTCGAAGTTCCGACCTGCCCGACCCTGGGGCCGCCATGGACGCCCTGGGGAGCATCGCGCTTCGGGGGTTCATCGGGTCTCTGGTCGGAGCCGTCCCCTCCTATTTCATGATCAGATTCTGTATCGGGAACTGGTAGGATCCCATGACGACTCCCGACAGCCCGCTCCCTCCCCCTCCACCGACCGACGAGCCCCCGCCCCCGCCGGGCCTCGAGATCGTGCGGATTCGACGCTTTGCCGTCGTCGCCGTTCTGGCGATCTGTGTCGTCGTGGCGGGAGTCGTCTGGGTCCGGGGAACGTGGGCTGATGTCGACGAGCGCCTCGCGTCGTCGCCGGAGCAGGGCGTTGTGGCCCACCTCCACCGAACGGCGGAGGGCGGTACGGAGGTGCTCTCCTCCTGCGTGCTGCCGTCCCCGCCTGACCGCGTCTGGGCCGTCGTCATCGACTACGAGCACTTCGGCGACATCTTTTCCTCGGACCTCTGGGACATGCGAATCAGCGGAGTGGAGCGCACTCCGGCGGGGGAGGTCCGTCTGACCGGCGAGATCACATCCCGGCTTCGAAATTTCCCCGTGGACGCGCGCATCCTGCACCGGGAGACCCCGGAGGAACGCCGCGCCTCGTGGGACGAAGCATCGCCTCCCATCACGACCAATCGGGGGAGGTGGTCGATCCGGCCGATCGGAACCAAGGGGGAGACGACGCTGATCGTCTACGCCCTGGAAGTGAAGGTCGATGGCACCCCCGACTTTCTCGTGAACAACGTGCTCCTCTCGCAGGCGGGGACCGCCGTCGAGGCGGTCCGGCGACGCCTCGCCGAGACGGGTCCCCATTGACCGCTCTCCCGATGACGACCCGGCGGCCCCGGCTCTCCCTCCCCTTCACGATCCTCCGCGATCCCGGCGCCGTCCGCCTCGTTGCCGGCGAGGATTTCCGCTACACGATCGCCGGCGATGGAGTCGAGCGGTGGCTGCCTGGCCTGCTCGGACAGTGCGACGGCGGCCACGAGATCGAGGGGCTGATCGGGGAGATCGAAGAAGGCCATCGATCGCACGCCCGGGAGGTCCTCGATCGTCTCTACGGCGAACGGGTCCTGCTGGACGGTCCGCCGGCGCCCGTCTCGAGCGGCGTCCCGTGGCAGGTGCGACTCGAGGGCCAGGGCCCCGTGTACGAGAGACTGCGCGACCCGCCGCTCACCGTGCCGTTGGACCCAGGGCCGGGACCGGTCCCCGGCCTCGCCTCGGCGTCCTCTTCGCCCGGGGGACACGCGTCGCGGGAACGGACCCTCGTAGTCATGTCACAGGACCGGCTGGACTACGCCGCCGCCCTGGCGACCGGCCGGCGATGCCGGGCGGAGGGCTCCGCCCTGCTCTGGGCGACCACCGGCCCGATGAACCGCGCCCTGGTGGGACCGGTCTTTCTGCCCGAGGCGGGTCCCTGTCTGACCTGCCTCTACCGGCACTTCCATCGACTCTCCCCGGCGCCCGAGATCTACGATGGCCTGCTTGACCACACGGCCCGCGGTGAGCCGATCGTCCCGATCCCTTTTCCGGCCGGAGGCGAGGAGGTAGTCGCCGGGCTCGTCCGCTGGAAGATCCGGATGCTTCGCGAGAATCCCGAGCAGTCGGCCCTCTACCGACTGCACGTCGTCGAGAACGACGCCCTCGAGGTCACGGCCTATCCCGTCTTCATCGATCCCGACTGCCCGGACGGCCATGGGGGTGGGGGGAGAATGAGCTGAGCCCGATGCCCGTGAATAGGGTCAAGATGTGCCGACATCATCTCCGGATCAAAGTACCGGCTTTCGAGAAGCGCGAAGATTTGTCATCCCGAGCGAAGCGCCCCGCAGGGCGCGGAGCGAGGGATCTGGACGCGGCACGGCATCCTTGGGGATCGGCCCCGTGCATCCAGATCCCTCGGCCGCCTGCGGGCGGCCTCGAGATGACAGTTTCAGGGTAACGTAGCAGGACCAGGAGCGCCCGGTGGACTGTCGACTGGACAACCCCTACACGGGGCTTTTCGTCACCCTCGGGGCGCCGCCGGTGCGGGCGCAGGACCCGGACGCGTCGCTCTGGGCCGGTTCGCTCGCGCCGATCGGGACGCGGGGCGACGTGATTCACGTCGGAGGGGCGGGCTGGACGCCGGAGGACGCCCGTCTGGCCTGTCTCGGCGAGGCGATCGAACGATTCCACACGAGCCCGCTGGCGGAGGATCGCGTCATCGAGGCCTCCTGGGAGACGTGGAGAGGGATCGAGCCGGCGGTCCCGTCCGACCGGTGGGTGCTCTTCCACGCGGAGCAGTACGCCCAGCCGGGCTTTCCCTTCCACCCTTTCCGGCGCGACACGGTCTGCCGGTGGATCGCCTTTCGGGAGGCCCTCACCGGCGGGGCGGTCTGGGTCCCGGAAGAGTTCGGATTCCTGTTCCCGCGCGCGGAGGGCTTTCATCGACTCGGCCCCTCGATCTCGACCGGCCTTTCGTGCGGCCGGTGGGGAGACCCGGTCCTCCTCCGCGGCCTTCAGGAGGTGATTGAGCGGGACGGGATCATCGGGGCGTGGTGGAAACGATACCGTCTGGAAGAGTGGTCGGCGGAATCGGTGTTCGAGATCCTCGGCGAAGACACGCGAAGACGAGTCGTCCGACCCCATATGAAGTACCGGTTCTATCGGGTCGATTCGCCGTTCAGCGCGCACGTCACGATCATCACCGTCGAGGGCGAAGACCGCGAGGGGTGGCTTTTCTGCGCGGGGGCCGCCTGTCGCGAGACGCGCGAGGCGTCATGGCGAAAGGCCCTCCTCGAGGCCGTTCAGGGATGGCACTACGTCCGGTTTCTCAAGGCCCGGAAACCGGAGGCGGCGGAGGCGGCCCGATCCCCCAATGACTTCGCGGATCACGCCCTGTTCTACACCCTCTTCCCGGAGCGGCTCGGGCGCACCGTTCTGCGGAGAGCCTCGCCGCCGCGATCGTCCGGACCCGCGGCGGAGCGCGAGGGGATCGAAGTCCTGAGCCGGAGGCTCGGACCCGATCGCCCGATCCTCTTCCGGATCGTGACGCCGCCCTCCGTGGCGACGGCGGCGCCGGAGTGGTACGTCCTGAAGGTGGTGGTTCCGGGTCTCCAGCCGCTCCACGGTCATCACACGATGCCGCTCCTCGGGGGTCCGCTCTGGGCCCCGCGCGGTCTCGCGGAGTGGGCGGACATGGAACCGCACCCGTTCCCATGAGGCGCCGTCATGTTTCAACGCACCCCCGAGGCCGCGGACCTCTTCTTCCGCTGGACGGAGCTGGATCGGACCTCGTATCCGGAGTTTCGCGACCGGATTGCGCGGGTCGAGGCCGCCGGCGTGATTCACGAGGCCCGCTCGTATGCGGGGTACCCGAAGGTCGAGATGCCGCGGACGCGTCCGCGCCGGCTCACCTCGCTTGAGGCGACCCTGCGGGCCAGGCGATCCCACCGGCAACTCTCCCCTGTCCTGCCCCCGGTGGACGCGGTGGCGCGGATCCTCGAACACTCCCACGGGGTGAACGCCGGTCTCGACCGCGGGCCGGTCCCCTCCGGGGGCGGGCTCCAGGCGCTGGAGCTCTATGTCGTTTCGTGGGCGGAGGGATGGCTGGAGACCGGGGCATATCACTACGACCGGCGCGGGCACCATCTCTCGCGAATCGTGGATGGGGCGGACCGGGAGCGGTGGGCGGGGTGGATCCCGTCGATGATCCAGTTCACCGGCGGAGGGCTCCTCTGGGTGCTCGTGGGGGACGGGGCGCGGGTGGAGCGGAAGTACGGCCCGCGGGCGCGCCGGTTCCTGCTCCTCGAGGCGGGGCACCTGATGCAGAACCTCTGCCTCGTCTCGGAGAGTCTGGGCCTGTGCACCCTCCCGCTCGGGGGCTTCTTCGAGCGTGACGTCGCCCGCGAGCTGCGTCTCCCGGAGGCGGACGTAGTGCTCTATCTTGGGGTATGCGGGAGGCCGGAGGGATAGGCCTGGGGCGCCGCAACGTGAGTCAACCACGCACAGGGAGTGCCCGCCTCTACGGCTTCAGATCCTCTGCGATGGCCTGGAACTGTTCCAGCGCGGCCTCCAGGTCGGAGGCGATGTCACGCGCGATGACCTCAGGCGCCGGGAGGTTGGCCGATTCTTCGAGGCTCTCGTCCTTGAGCCAAAAGATGTCGAGGTTCACCTTGTCCCGCTTGATCAACTCTCCGTAGACTCATCGAGACTCCTCTGGCTCGAAGGTGGCCTTGAAGGACTCGGTCAAACTGCCCTCAAATGCACTCTCGACATTGCTGTGCCCTTTCCTCACTTCAGCACGGACATCTTCCAGGGAGAAGGGCGCTGGTGGATGGCAGACGTCACACAGGTCGAGCAGGTGGCTGAACTCGCCCAGCCTCTCCGGAGGCGTGCTCCCGAAGGTTATCACGAGGGTGTGCCCCGAGGCTTCGGTAGGCACTTCAACTCGAACCATGAAGGCACCATGCGTGTCCTTGAGGGTCGTTGGCAGTTTAGGGTAGAGATTGTAATAGTCCTCCATGCGGACAGGGGGAGGCTTGGAGATGGGGATTCGATTGACGTAGCGGACACCCAGTCGGCTAACGGCAGACGGACGACAGAGTTCTCAGAACACCTCTATTGAGGAGTAGATCGTCGGCTCCCAATCTTCACAATGCGTGTAGGGCCGGAGTTTGTTGACGACGAGCATACCCGACGCAACCTGGATCATGCAGTCGCGCTTCTCGGTCAGGTATTGGTGGATCGGGGCACGATCGCGAATGGCGGATGCAGTCTCGCCCGAGGGCGCGATGTGGATGGAGGCTTCCCGAACCTCCTTCGTCTGTCTGATCGGGAACCGATCCTTGAAGCGCTCAAAGAAACGATCCGGGGACGAGTCGTTCCAGATCGTCCCATCGAAGAAGATCTCGCAAAGCGCCTCGACCAGGGGCGGCTTGCGGTAGCGGCGTCCTTCGGACATGCGGTGGGTTCCAGAGGAGGGCCTCATTGAACACCCAATCGCCCGCGCGTGCAAGATTGTTGTGCGTCCTCGATGTCAGCGTGGCCCGACCGGGTGCTTGCGCAGTCCACGTTCACGCACCCATTCTTCAATGTTTAGCCGGCTGATGACGACGCCACATGCTCCACCTTCGCGTTCACCCTGAGCCCCCAGCGCTTGAGGATCGGTCCCACCGGCTTCGCCGCGGGATCGAGGAGGCCGATCCCGGCACTCAGCCGACCGCGGCAGGTCTGAGACAAGTCAGGCGCGGAAAGACCCAAGGTCTCAATCAGGTATCCGAGCCGCTTGAAGATGGTGCGGTTGCCGATGCGATCCGCATCGCTCACCATTCTGGCATCATCCCTCGCGGAGCCCTCGAAATAGCCCCGTACCACTTCGGCGACGTGACGCATCCCGCCTCCCATCGTCGGATCGTCAAGCAGGTCGAGCACCGTACGGGTGGGATCGGAGAGCGGCACCTTGCTCTGGCCTCTCCGGACGGTCTGCAGGCCGAAGATTCGGGCCGCGGAGACCACCTTGATCCGGACCCGGGTTCCCTGGATGTCCTGTACACGATGGCGCACCCTGCGCGAGGTGACGACGATGATCTCGCGGAAGATCTGTTCCGTCAGTCCCCAATGTTCGCAGGCCGTCCAGCCGCCCAGATAGCAGGGGGCAAAGGTCTTGGCCGCAACGATCCACGGATCTTCCCTCCATTCGCCCGGGGCCGTAGCCCCCAGCGGCACCGCCGTGTAGGCGTTTCGGCGCACCCGGCTCAGCCACCCGCTCGATGCCAGTTGCGCCAGGAGCCGGCGAGCCCGTGTGGAGTCGAGCTTCCAGACTGTCGCCGCTTCCTCGACCGAGAACGGCCCCTTCAACTGCCGATGCAGTGATTCCAGCCGCTTGCGATTGACCGCTGAGATCCCGTGGATCGTTCTCATGGAGGTATAATGATAGCGCCATTAGTTCCGTAAGCTAGAACTATCTGCTCGCTCGATGTACACGGTTTCCCAGCCCTCCCCATCCAGGAACCGGGCGGTGATCTCGGCGATGCCGTCTTCGCCCGGAACGACGCACAGGAGGGGTGTCCCATCGAACGAGAGGATCGGACCCTCTCCGAGAAGGACGATCGATCCCAGGACGTGGATCGTCGGACGCCTCAGGGACAACCGGTGAAGGAGGGCGTCCGGCGCCTCGCTCCTCCGGCGTTGGTCTGCCGCGCGGACCTCCTCGGGCTTGATGATGCCGCGCGTCACCTTGTCGTGATGGGTCCCGCAGAGGAGGGTGATCCCGTCGGGATCATGCGCGTGCGCCTCGGCAAATAGCGGCGCGAAATGGTGGTACTCGTACACGCCGCAGATGCAGAGCACGCAGCAGAACTTGCAGCGCTGCCGCACCGCGCGCCGGACCGGATCGGGGATGTCGCGGGGGAGGGTGTGAGGGTTCATGAGGTGGCTGACCGCTCTGCGGCTGGGAGAGGGTATTTTGGGGACTCAGGACATGTCTTCCAGTGCCGCTGCCACCTCCTCATCGGACTCTGTTCCCGGCCACCGCCCGAAGATGGCATTCAGGCCCGTCTTGGGACCCTGCGGCTGCATCAGGGTGCGCGGATCAAGCGCCGCATCCTTCGACGCCGAAACTTGGGGCCGCACGCGACGACTTCCGGGGATCCGCTTCCTCATGAACTTGCTCATGGCTCGGTCCCCCACAGCAATCCGGGAATAGTTCCATCGCCGACGAAGCGAAAGCGAGGTGCAAGAGCCACGGAGGGTGGTTCCGCCCTACGTCTGATTCGCGAACCCGCTGCACGCCTCCGTGGGATGCAGAGCACGCACGTCGGGAAACCTGGGCGTGACGAATTCGTCCACGCGAGCCCGCAAGGTGTCGTCATTGGTGACGAGAATGGCATGGTGGCGCACGGCGGCGCGCACGGCGAAGCGATCCTTCACCGGGATCGCCTCCTCAATCTGAGTCTCGAGCAATGGGGGGCTGAGCGGGTCCTCCCCGACCTTCTCGGCTGTCCCCAAGAGCCCAAAGAACGAGGTGAGGACCGACAGCGCGAATCCGGCATGATCCCAGGTGAGAGATCCGATCTCGTCGAGGTGTCTTCTGTATCGACTCCGGATCTCGGGGTCAAGGACAACGCTGTGGCAGTTCTGGCCAATCAGCCTGATCACTTGTGCTGTTGGAGCATCCGGCTTGCCGTACATCCCCGCCGAGGCGACGGCGTGGCGCAACACGTTTTCGTCCAGGAGGAAAAGGTACTTCACGTTATGTGGAAGGCTCGGCGAGGTATTCGGAGAGTTCGCGAAGGCTCTGCTGGAAGAATCCCTTGAGCCCGCCGCGAATGCGACCCTCAGGAGTCACCTCAAGCCGCGTTGCGACCGAGACCCCGTCCCGATTCTCGAACTCGTACAGGGCGAAGTCCTGGGGCGAGAGTTTCTTGCGGGCGAGCGCCACGAGAAAGGGATGTAGAATGTGCTCGCTGTGGCTCTCCAGGAAGAGCTGCTTCCCCTCGTCGAGCCCGATCCGGATGAGAAGTTCCCCCAGCTCGTACTGCGCCTTCGGGTGCAGATGGGCCTCGGGCTCCGTGAGCAACACCGTATCCCCGGGAGGGGCGAGGGCGATCGGGATCAGCGTGAACGGCAGTTGGTTGGCGCCAGACCCCTCCGCTGCAAACGGCGTCTTTCGCCTCCTCACCCGGACATTGATGCGGTCCAGCATCTTCTCGGCATCGATCTCGACACCGAGGAGCTTCTGCAGCCATTCCGACACGCATGACTTCAGTTCGGAATTACTGAGGAGCATATCCGCGAAAGCGACACTCCGATCGGCGTGCGAGACCAGGTCAAGGTGGCCGGGTGAGTTCGCCGCACTCGGGTAGTAGAATTCCTCTATTCCCCGCGTCGGATAGACCATGTGAACGGATTGGATCAACCGGAAAGGCGTATCCGTCAGCGCGTTGATTCGATTCTGGATCTCGTTACGCCTCGCGGGCGGCATGTCCGGAGGGTACGTAATGCCTGCTGAGAGCGGTCTGTAGCCTTTGGGAGCGCTCAGCGCGATGGTGCACCCATCGGTGACAAAGGACGTCGGGTCTGTGCGTTGACTCGTCTGGGTGGTCTTCCACTCCACTCGGCCCGGTTCAAAAGGCAACGAGAGGACTCCAGCGCTGTCAACAAGCGTCTGGCTGTTCACCTGGAGTTTCCACGACACCGTCGTCGCCGAGGGCTTCTCGAACTCCCCTTCCAATTCCAGTCCAATGATGTCCTTTCCGGGGCGAGTCAGAAACTCGCCACCACCAATGTCCAGAAATGCGTTGGGGGGATACAGGTACGGCTGATTGGTTGGGTTTGTCTGCTGACGCCGAAGGGGCTGCCAAAAGGTGTTTGTCTGCCCCGCCTGCTTCAGGCACAGCAGGGCGTGAAAGACGCTGGACTTTCCGCTGTTGTTCGGGCCAATGAAAAACGTGAAACGGGCGGCGTCGATCGTGGTGCGATCGTGTAGCCTGAAGTTGTCCAGGACGATCTTCTTGATCATGCGCGCACCAACTCGCTCTGCCTGTCCCGCTCCCGAACGAAACTCTATCTCCCCGTCAGGAGCCTGTCAACGCTCATGCGCCATATGCGATTTCGTCCGCGGACGTAGCGGCGAGCGGCCCTCCGAGATCGGGGGATGGGCCGGCCGGGAGGACCGGATTCAGCGCGATCCTGCTCGCGCCTCGTTGGTGAGCGCGCCGGAGAAGGCCCGCTGGAGGATGGACTGCCGGAGGCGGGTGGCGCGCTGGAGGTTGGCGGAGACCACCGCTTCCAGTTCCTCCACCACGCTCAACCGACGCTCCACCTCCGCCACGATCCGCGCTTGCTCCTACCTCACGATGTCGCGATTCAAGCGGCAGATTCCCTGAAGGGTAGTCAGATCCGGCGGCATGGGAATCACGGTAACCAGTAGTACTCGATCAATGTCCCCGACGGAAATCGGGCCAAGGTGTCCCGCCTCGACGTACGGAATGACCATCTGCGAGTAGTCTCTCTTCTGTTCCCACGCAGTCCAAGGCTCGAGCCGACTTGCAGCACGCGACGACAGCGTCAGAAAACACGGCTGGTTTCCGTCGAAGGGATTCAGGAAGTAGTACTTCCAGAGGGACTGCTCGATCTGGCCATTTGGAACCCGTCGGAGGTCAAATACGGAAGCACAACCCCGAAGGCGGAAGAAC
The DNA here is from genome assembly GCA_016192525.1 of Planctomycetota bacterium. Lineage (GTDB taxonomy): Bacteria > Planctomycetota > MHYJ01 > JACPTZ01 > JACPTZ01 > JACPTZ01. Next base: position 20,661 of record JACPTZ010000195.1, on the reverse strand, counting down.
GACTGACCGGACTGGGGATACTGGAAGGGGTAGACCCCGGAGGTACTTGGGCGGATCTCACCGTCGCGCTCGATGCTGGAAAGCGCCGCATTGGTGGTCACATGGAAAGCGCGTCCAACCAGCCGGGGCAAGAGCATTACCTCGAGATCTCGCTGGGGAAGCTGGAGGACCTCATGAGGGGGGAGCGCCATCTCGCTGTCGCCTCTACTGTCCGGGATGATCAGGCCCTCTGTCACGGGGATCACTGGGTGTCGTCGCGTGGTGTCAATTGTCCTGCGAAGGCCCGTTGGAGGATGGACTGGCGGAGGCGGGAGGCGCGCCGGAGGTTGGCGGAGACCAGCGCTTCTAGCTCCTCCACCACGCTCAGGCGACGCTCCACTTCCGCCACGATCCGGGCCTGCTCGTCGAGGGGGGGGAGGGGAAAGGCGAGTCCTGCAAACCTGCTCGCGCCGAGATGCGCAATATTGGTCGTCCACTTCGCAATCCTCTGGAATCGGCCGTCGTGCATGAAGGCTCGAAAGACCGATAGCGCATACTTCGCAATCGCGGCGTCGCCCGGACGAAAACGGATGAGGGTGTTTTGAAAGCACACTCCGGGATTCTCACCGCGATACAGGGCAGGGCGGCCTATCAACTCCAAGCTCTGGCCTTCGTTCAACAGGATGTCGTTGGGCTCGAGCCTGAACACCTCGAATTCCCTCGGCGTGAAGTTCATTTCCGTCACATCGCTCAGGTCAAGCCTGTCCTCGAAAACATTCGCGACGCGGAGGTACGGGCGCATGAACTTGCCGGCATGATGTTCGGGTGATCGCTGGCGTCCAAGAGTCACGACGCCAACCTGCTCAACGGTCGCCCACGTCCACCCCTCAGGGAGGGGCGGAAGGCCGGCGGTGTCGGGGGGTGCGGGTTCCTTGTACTTGCCGCGGCCCTGCCCTCCTTCGCCGGGGCTTCGGAGGGCAAGCCACTTCCGGCGGCGCTCGGTGAGGATGCGGGCGAGGAGTTGGGCGCCGGTTTCGCTGGGGCGGCCTTGCTTGCGGGCGAGTTCGGCTTCCGTGGGGACGAGGCGACCTTCGCAGGCGGCCTTGAGGACGGAGGCGCGGTAGCGCTTGAAGTTGGCCTGCACCCGCTTCAGCGCCCCCACCCCCGCCTCCAGCCGTGTGAACTGCTTCTCGATCTCGGCCACGATGCGGCGTTGGACGGGGAGGGGGGGGACGGGAATTGGGATTTCTTCGATGTGACTTGCACGGAGGTTGTTGATGTTCACACCCGCTGACAGTTCGACACCTGATGCCGGTATTCTGACGTTTGGAGAAACCACGCCAAGTAGCCGGGGTGAACTCCCGGCTCTGGGCGCAGGCCAAAACAGAATGTGCCGAAGGAACCGGACCAGTCCGTCGTGAGTTGTGCTGCCTTGCCAACGACATTGCGACTTCCGCTCGACGCCGCGATAACGATGTCGCCTCGGCGAAGGAGTTGCTCTTCCGAGACGTAGCCGTTCGGGACGTAGACGAAGTCGTCGAAGACCAATCCATCTTGGATATTCGTGGCCCGCAGGATTGGGACCCGGTCGGGAGCGGGTTCCTTCGAGGCGTGTTCCTTCCTATAGGACACTCCGCGAATGACGGTGAGCAGATCACCGAGTTTCGCCATTCTCCAACCGGATTGCAATTCGCGACCTTCTTTCGCCCCTCCCGCCTTCGCCCCTGAGGGGGCTACGGCGGGCAAGTCGGGGCTGGGTCGCGGTCGGGCGCTGGACCCCGGAACGGCGGGCTCTGATCTCATCCTCGGGCCTCGGGTCATTTCCGGGGTTTCCTCTTCCTCGCCCGCAAGGTTTTGCGGGCCGGTTCTTCGGGCGGCTCGATCACCATGGCTCCGCAACTCGGGCAGTGGAACTTCCCGGCCGAGAGTTCCTCAAACCGCAAGCCTGTGTCCTCACCCAAGGCAGTCGGGCGACATGTGATGAGCAGTCCGGCAAACGTCACGTCTTCCATCAGGCCACATCGGAGACAGGTCAGCAGCTCATGGTCGCCCACGAAGAGACCGAGGGCACGCGCCTCGGCCTGCACCGCGACGAGCCTCTTCACGGCATCCAGGAGCGGGTCGAGGTTGCGTCTCACGCCCGCCTCCTGACCATGCGCCGGGCCCGATTCGCGGCAGGAGCCTTGACCGCCCTGCCGGGGGAAGATCGGGTGTCCATCTCGAAGACGACGCGAACATGGGCCTTCAGCGCGCGGGCCGCGCGACGGAGCATGCTGAGAGAATGCCCCTCATAGCAGGGCGACTCGAGGCGGCTGATCTGCTGCTGGGAGGTGCCGAGCCGCCGGGCCAGTTCCTTCTGCGACAGTCCCGCGTGTTCGCGCAGGGCGGCGATTTGCAGGGCGACGTCCCAGGCCTCCCCCGCTTGTCTGAATCTTTCGGCGAAGGCCGGATTCTGAAGTTGTTCTTCCAGATGGCGGTCAAAATTGGTCTTCTTCATCGGTCGGTCCTCTCCAGCCAGTCGCGCATCCGCTCCCGCGCCGTTTCGAGGTCGCGGGCCGGGATGGCCTGGCCCTTGTTCCGGATCCCGTGGACGGCCACGATGCGACGCCCCTTCATGAAGAACCACAGCACGCGGGTGTTCAGCCTGCCCACATGACGAAGCTCACACAGACCTCCGCCGAGCGCCTTGGACAGCGGTTCACGATGATGCCGCCGGTCGCGCAGCTTGGCGAGACCGGCCAGCACGGCGGCGAAGTCGTCCGGGTCGCTGGTCTTGAGCGCGTCCAGGAATTCCTGCACCGGGCTTCTCCCGGCCGCCGACACGTAGTACTCTACCGTGAAGTCCATGGGCGTGCAACATCAAATTTGATGTTCTCCGTCACGCGGCGTCCGATGCTCTTCTTCATGTGGACTTGCGGCTCGCACCCTTGGAGCGAGGCGCCGGGGTTGCAAAGAGATCCGTTCTCCCGAATGCGGACAGGCACTCTCGTTTCTTCTCGAGGAGGAATCTCCCCACCTCGTAGACGGCCAGGCTGGTCGGCATGAACTGGACTGGAAAGCCATCCGGCAGGCGCCCGACATCGTACAAGGTGCGCGTGGTGACGGTGATGCGCTTCAGGGCAGGGTGCTTCGCCCGAAAGAACGCAAGGTGGCGGAGCAGGGAGGAGTCTTTGGCTGGGCGATCAGACCATTTGACCTCAGTCGCATCCATGGGCTTCTGGGTAAGGGCGTTCAGTCCGACGAAGTCGATCTCGCCGCCCTTCCAACGGGCGTAGCAAAGGTGCTCCAAAACTCGGGGATCGTGGAACCACTGCGCGAAGAGCGCGGTTTCCGCAAGTGCGCCCATCGTTTGATCGTCCTCAGCCGGGGCGCCGAAAAGCGCCGCCCGCATCGAAGGGTTGGTCAAGTAGACCTTGAACGTCGTGGCACGCTGAAAGTGTCGCGCGTTTTGATCGATGCGGTGCATTCGACCGATCAAGAACGCGGCTTCGAGGTACTCGATGTATCTCATCAGCGTGGTTTTCGAAACGCCCGAGGAGGACGACAGGCCCTCCAGCGATACCTCGTTCCCCGTATTGTAGGCGAGTGTGGTGAAGAGGCGATTCAATTCCTGGATGTCGCGGATGCCGTAGAGTTGCGGCAGGTCGCGCAACAGCACCTTGTCGATGATGTCGGCCTTGATGAAGCGAGCGCTGTCCCCGCGGACGGACGCATTGAGTACCGCTTCCGGGAAGCCGCCTACGTTGAGGTACTCGATGAATTCGCGGTTCAAAGCCTCGATGTCAGGCGTCACAAGCCGGTGGGAGCCCGGGTCGATTCGCACCAGCGCCTCTTCCTTGTCGACAAAGCGCAAGTATTCCGCAAACGTCAGCGAGGGCAGCAGGAACTCCGTGAATCGTCCGGCCCCGGACTCCCGGCTCTTCAGGCGAAGCGCCGCGGCGGCGGACCCGGAGACGATGAACCGGATCGCTGGAAAGGAATCGACAAGCGACTTCAGGTGGACCTCCCAGTCTTTCAGGTACTGGATCTCGTCGAAAATCACCGTAAGCGGAATTTCGCGCGTGTGTGAGAAGCGGGCCAAGAGGCCGAGCACGAAGGATTCGAGCGGCGTTCCCGAGTAGATCGGGGTTTCGAGTGAAAGGAAGAGAATGCGGTTGCCGGGAACGCCGTCCTTCAGGAGCCAACGGATGGTCTGATGGAGGATCACCGTTTTCCCGACGCGGCGGGGGCCAAGAAGAACAACGGCCCGAAGCACCTCACGGTTCGCCACGAGATTGATGAACGGGGCCAAGTAGCTCCGCTCCTTCATTCCCTCGTAGCGCGGGTCGTCGGGCACGCCATCGACCCACCAGGGGTTGTCGAAGGCCAGGCGATTCTCGATGTCGTGTGGCGAGATCTGTAGCATGATGAAAGTATACAACGAGATTCTAAGATGTCAACACTAAGACTATCATGCTATGCTTACACGATGCGATTAGCCCCAAAGCAGAAATGGGATGGTACTATTCAGGGTCAGGCCGCCAGCACATCATTCAGCTCCTCCAGCAGCCCGGGGAGCCCGTCGCCGAAGAGCTGGTGCGCCTTGCCGAGGCCGCCGCGCTGGCTGAACGGGGCGTAGTCGAAATCGCCCGGCTCGATGCTGAGGCTGGTGGAGATGTGATCGCGGATCAGACTGAGCCACGCGGTCTGTTCGGGGGTGAAGGTGGTCCCGGCGGCGGCCTTCTGTGCCAGCCACCCCTCGAACCGCTCGCGGACGGAATCGGCGAAGGGGGCCAGCACCGGCTGCTGCTCCAGGGCGAAGCGGACCAACGAGACGAGGTCGGCGAATCGACCCGCCTGTGAGCGTCCCCTGACCTTCTCCGGCGCGGTGGCGGCGAAGGCGTCCCAGAGACGATCCTCGGTCCATGCGGCGTGGTTCTCGCGGAGCTTGGTCTCCAGTTCCTTGAGCATCGGTTCGGTGAGACGCTGCCGGTACGGGCGACTGTAGAGGATCTGCAGGGCGGCGATCTCGGCCTGGTGCTTCTCGATGAACTCGCGGAACGAGCCGGCGAGTTGCGCGGCGCTCTGCGTGCTCCTCTCGGCGGGACCGGCGTAGAGGACCGTGTCCTTCGAGATGACGTCGAGGGTCTGCTCGGAGGCCTTCTGGATCTTCGCCAAGAGTTTCTCAGATCCGGATTCGTGGCAAGCGGGGCGAGCGCCTCCCTGGCGAGGGCCTCGCCCGCGCTCTTGCGCTGCTTCGCCGTGGGCTCCGCATACGTGCCGAGACCCGCGCGGGCGTCGGCCTCGACCCGGTCCGGATCGACCGCATCGAGAAGTCCTTTGGCGATCTCCGAGAGCGTACGCCCCCTGGCCGCCTGAACAACCTCGGCCGCCACCGGCCCGTCCAGGCGACGCTCCAGCCGGATGAGCCGCCCGGCGAGCGACTCCAGCGCCGCGGCCTCCGTGTTCCCGAGCGCGACGGCGTCGAGCAACTTCTCGAACGTCACGTTCGGCTTGCTTTCCAGCGGACGGGTCTCGGTCTTCACCCGCTCGCAGACCCCCACCGCGTCCACGACCACGAAGCGCGTCTTGCGCTTGATCCCGGGGTTGACCTGCTCTATCTCGGTCTCGGTGACCACCCGGACGCCGCGCCCCTTCATCTGGTCGAAGAAGTTCCGCGAGCGGACGGAGCGCATGAACAAGACGATCTCCAGCGGCTTGATGTCGGTCCCGGTGGCGATCATGTCCACGGTGACGGCGATGCGGGGATCGTAGGAGTTGCGGAACTTCTGAAGCAGCGATTTCGCGGTCTCGCCGGTGGTCTTGTAGGTGATCTTCCGGACGAAGTCGTTGCCTTTGCCGAACACTTCGCGGCAGATGTGGACGATGTCCTCGGCGTGGGAATCGTCCTTGGCGAAGATGAGGGTCTTCGGCACGTCGGGACCGCGACCGGGGAAGATCTCGGTGAAGAGCCGGTCGCGGAACGTGGTGAGGACGGTGCGAATCTGGTCCACGGCGACGACCTCGCGGTCGAGCTCCGGGGCCTCGTAGGCGAGCGGCTCGTCGAGCTGCTCCCAGCGGACCTTGCGCGTCTGGCGATCGCGCCGGTCCACGTAGAAACCGGCGTCCACCTTCGAGCCCTGTTCGCCGATCCGGGTCCGGATGGAGTAGAAGTCACAGCCGACGTTCACACCGTCGGCGACCGCCTTCTCGTGGCCGTACTCCATGACGAGGTCTTGCTGGAAGAAGCCGAAGGTCTGCTTGGACGGGGTGGCGGTGAGGCCGATGAGGGAGGCGTCGAAATACTCGAGGACCTGCCGCCCGAGGTTGTAGATGGAGCGGTGGCACTCGTCGGTGACGATGAAGTCGAACGACTCGATCGGGAGGGCCGGGTTGTACTCGACCGGAGGCGGTTCCTTGTAGAGCGATTCCGCGGCCTCGATGGGCAGGTCGTCGAGGTCGGGCGCGGGCGCCTCTTCGCCCTTGAGCATGGAGTAGAGGCGCTGGATGGTGCCGATGGTGACGCGGGCGACGGGGTCGAGCGTATTCGAGGTGAGGTGCTGGACGTTGTACTCCTCGGTGAACTTGTGCGGGTTCACCGGGGAGACGAACTGCTGGAACTCCTTGAGCGTCTGCTCGCCGAGGTTGCCGCGATCGACGAGGAAGAGGACGCGCCGCGCGCCGGCATACTTTACAAGGCGGTAGATGAAGTCCACCGCGGTGAAGGTCTTTCCGGAGCCGGCGGCCATCTGGATGAGGGCGCGGGGCCGACCGGCGGCGAAGGACTCCTCCCGGTTACGAATCGCCTCGATCTGCGCCTTCCAGAGGCCGGCGGTGACGAGGAACGGAAACTCCTGGAGTCGCCGGGCGGTCTGCTTCTCCTGCTGCACCCAGGCGAGGAGGGTCTCCGGCCGATGGAAGGCGAAGACGTTTCGGCTGCGAGGCTCGGGGTCGAGACCGTTCGTGAAGCGCGTCTCGGCCCCGGTGGACTCGTAACGAAACGGGAGCGGCGAGGCCCAGTGCGCCACGCCGGGCCGGACGCCGACGGCGTACTTGGAAGATTGATCCTCGACGCCGGTGAGCGCGAAGCCCTCAGGCTTGGCCTCGACGGTACCGAGCGCCCTGCCGTCCACGAAGAGGGTGTAGTCCGGTTCGCCGGTCTCGAACGAGAGTTCGGAGACCGCGACACCGCGGGCGGCGGAGAGGTTGACGGCCGTCTTGTCCTGAACGACCCAGCCGCAACGCGCAAGGAGGGCGTCGATGGTCCGACGGGCGCGTTCTTCGGGCGTCTCGGGCATGGCCCGGACCGGGGCGGCCCCGGTCCCCTCCTCACAGTCTCCGGAGCTGGTGAGGGCGGTGGGATTTGAACCCACGGCCAACGGTTTAAAAGACCGTTGCTCTACCGGACTGAGCTACGCCCCCACGGACGACGGGGGCCATCCTGTGCTGCGCAACGACCGCCTGCCGGACGCCTCGGGCGACGGCAGGCCGTTCGCCCAGCTCAAAGGCCGGCTCAATCTGCCAGTGCGCGGGGAACTTCGCAACCGCTTCGGCAGTCCACGTGAAGGGAGCGGCCTGTCATGGAAGGGATTGTTCATCGCGGCCCCCGCCGGCCTCCGTCTTGACGACCCGATGAAGCGTGGCATTGAGCCTCCCGGTCATCGTGGCCCCGGAGGGGTGCTTCTCGACGGAGGGAGGCTCCACCCCCCAGTTCGGAAAGATCGCCACGAGCGATCCGCCCACGGAGCAGTACTTCCCGGAACAGCCGCAGGACATCCCGACCTTGAGCTTGAGCGTCACCGTCTCGCCCGGCGCGATCTCCCGGGGGAGGTCCGTCCATGACGCGGTCAGCGTTTCCTCATACTCGGGGTTCCCCACCCGCCGCGTCAGGGTGTAGGAGGCCTCGCCCAGGTCCTCCGTGAAGTTCGTGTCGGGCTCGTCGTTCTCCTCCTGCGCCTTCTTCCATGTCCTGTCCCGCACCTCGACCCGCCGCCACACGAGGGGCTTCGGCGCGGCCGGAATGACGATCTCGATCGGACGGGAGGCGAGACTCTCGTTCGGGGGACGGGTCGTGTCGAGCGTGGTGACCGAGATCCTCACCCGGTCCGACGTGATCCCGCTGAGATCGATATCCACCGAGGTCGAGTCCGCGACTTCCGCCAGCGGCGCCGCCCGACCCTCGCTGTAAACGCGGTACGCGGAGATCACCCGGCGCGAATCGGCGGCCACGGGCGGGGCGTCCCAGGAGATCCGGACCTTCCGACGGTCGGGGTCGAACTGTCCCCTCACGGTCGGGGGCGGCTCCAGCAGGTAGAGGAGAAGCGGCTTCCCCTCGAGGGAACCCGCCTCGGTCTGCCCCGTATCCACGACATAGAGATCCCCGAGCCCGGTGAACGGCCCGGCCAGCGAGGCGTCTTCACTCCCCTTCGACCGGGGAATTTCGACGAACGCGCGCTTCCCGTCCCATGTCCGGGCGAAAACGCCCCGCCCCGGGGAGGGATTCCCGAACCATGCGGCCGGGACCCGCGCCACGAGGATCGCCCGATCGCGTCTCGGTGGAGGTTGAAGCCCGAAGAACTGGATGGAGAGATTCTTCACGAGGAGATCGCCGATCGGCCAGAGCGGGTCCTTCCCGAAATCGGGCGCCCCGGCCGGCGCGAGGCGGAGCGCGGTCTGGGCCTCGAAGGGGGCATCGGCCAGGGGCGACGTCCCGTAGGCCCGGCCGAACGGGGAATCGCTCCCTTTGGCCGATCCGCGCGGATCGACTACGAGCACCTGCGTCCGGGCGAACTCCAGCCACGCCTCACCGAGCTTCCTCGCGTCGTCCCCCGCCGCCCACCGGAGGGTGGGGACGAGGCCCCGCCACTTCCAGGTCTCCAGCAGTTCGCGGTGGAAGGAGGCGCGCCGTGGCGGATCCCCCCCCGATCGGCGCTCGCGAAGGTACTCGAGAAACCACGACAGCCCGTATCCGAAACGCCGCGGCGGCATGGGATCGTCGGAGAAGACCGTCATCACCGGCCCCTCGAGGCCGTGCCGGCAGGCCGCGAACTGGGCCAGGACGAGCCCTTCCCCCAGACGGAGCCGCTGGTCGTCGAACGGAGGGCGGACCGCGGGGGGAAGGGGGACGGTCACCGCTTCGCGCTCGAGCAGCAGCGCGGAAGCCTCCATCATCGGCAGATGCGCGTTCGAGTTCTTCCACACGTAGGACGTCTGATAGTGGTGGAACAGCTCGTGCAGAGCATTCACCTGAAGCCGCGCCGCATCCGTCTCGTGCGCGGACAGGGTGATGTAGTCCTGGCGGAACAGGGGGCTCGACATCTCGGCGCTCGCATCGGCGGGACGGTTCGTGACGAAGACCCGCACGTTGAAGAACGGCTTCTGAAATCCCCGGGCGTCGAGGTGGGCCTGGGCCGCGCGGAAGGCGTCCTCGATCCGCTTCACTTCGTCCGGCATAAGGTGTTCGCGCGCCAGGGACCAGATCTGGGCGGAATACTGGATGGCGCCCAGCCCGCGCTCCAGGTCGCCGTACTCCCCCCGCAGCCGCTGCAGGAGTTCCGCCTCGGCCCGGCGGAAGGACGCGAGGTCCTTCAGGCCGCTCTTGTCCGGGGTCAGCTTCGTGCTCCAGAAGAGCGGGATGCCCTGGATCCCCATCCACATGTTGGGGGCGCCGAGGGTGATGAAGGGGGCATCCTCGTGGGTGAGTTCCGGCAGTTCGTTGCAGGAGTAGAGATAGTAGACCAGGAGGCCGGCCAGCGTGGGCGCGCCCAGGACGACGATGGTGCTGCAGTGCCGCGTCCGAAAGCAGAGCCGGTCGTTCTGGATCGTGTGCGCCAGCGGGGTCCAGGTCTTCCCGTCGAACGACATGAAGAGGAGGAACGGGCCGGGGGGAGGGCCGGACTGTCCGGCCTCGCGGAGTTCGATCTCCGCCTCCAGTTCCCCGGGAAGAAGGTCGTCCGAGTCCGCCCCCTCGATGTCCCAGGCGCACAGCGCCCGGAGCGTGACCGCTTCCTCTCCGACGCGCCCCGCCTTCATCGCGGGCGGAGTCGCCTGGGCCGAGTGGACGAGGATTTCGCGGTCCCGGTCGAGAGCGCCGGCCGCGGCGCGGAGGGTGAGACCGTCGGAGGTCACGATGACCCCGCCTCGCCCGGAGTCGATCCGTCCCCGCCCGACCACGGTCCCTCGCTTCACGGGAATCGGGGGGAGGTCACGGGCGCGATAAGGCCGGGCCGGGGGAGAGGGCGGGTACGCGGCGGGTTCGCTGTCCTCCGGGGAGCCCGACGTGTCGACCATCTCCGGGCCCTCCTCGGGGACGGCCCCACCCCCGTCGGTAGGCCCATCCCACCAGAACGCGAAGGCGACGAGCAGGGCGGCGACCACGGCGACGACAGAGCATGAGAGAAATGCCAGGAGGCCGCTCCGGTGCGACGCGACGGGCACCGGCCTCGAGACAGGAGGAGGTTGGGAGCGGACGGAGGCCGGGGCGACGACTCGGGGGGGCGGAGGGACGGAAGCCGCGGGAACGGGAGCGCGCGGATGAGGCGTCGCCGCCGGAGGGACGGCCGGGCGCGGCGGCGCGGGTGAAGGCGGCGGGGGCGGCGACGATGGTGAAACGGCCGCGCCGCAACCGGTGCAGAACCGGATTCCGGCGGGATGCGGCGCCCCACAGGTTCGGCAGAATCGGGGAGGGGGCGCCGGCGGCGCCGCGGGGACGGGCCCTCCGCACGCGGTGCAGAATCGCAGACCGTCCTGCACGGCTCGACGGCAGCGGGGGCAAGGCACGCTCATGGGACTCCAGGCGGATACTGAGGCCCCAGGGTCGGCGGACACCCGGGGGCGCCTCTTCGTCACCGCCAGCGGTGTTCACCCTAGTCCACTTGATCGAGTTAATCAACATTTGCAGAGTCGGCTCTCCGGTCCCCGGGTTCGCTCGATCCGCGAGACGCATCGCCCGTGGGGGACCCGGCACCGCCGGGGCCGAAAACCGTTGCCGTCGGGCCGGTCGTCTGGCACAATGCGCCGCCCTGCCGGAGCCGATCGGCGCCGGTCTCACACTCCCCGCCCCCATCGTCTAGCCTGGTCCAGGACACGGGCTTTTCAAGTCCGCGACCCGGGTTCAAATCCCGGTGGGGGCGCCATTTTGATCGCGAATTGGGGATTGCGGATTTCGGATTGGAACGGCGGTGGATGTACGTCTCACCCGCCACACCCACGCCCGGCTTTGGGTGGCTCGGGCCGCTCGCTGCCCGGGCGATGCCGGAAACGGTAAGACAGGCTTTCCAGCCTGTCCCGCACAGGCTGGAAAGCCTGTGCTACCGTCTTTCCCGAACAGTCAGACACGCTCCTAAGGTGCATCAACGAAGTTCGGGGCCAGGCGCCGATGAATCGGCCCGTCCGCCCTGAGCGAGGCGCCCGCCATCCGTCGAAGGGCGCGCCCGCGGCGCCGTCCTTCGACTCGCCCGCCAAACAGAGGCGGGCTCGCTCAGGACGGGCGGGTGGCCGGGTACTTTCCCGACTCAGCTTAGCCGCCGCCGGGGGGAGGACCGCCCGGGAAAGGGGCGAGCGAGATCTTCATTCCGCTCGACAGCTTCCCGTCGGCGTTCGGGATGAGGAGCTTCATCCGGGTGGCGCCCGAGGCGGGCTCCACGAGCGGGCTGATGAACTCGATCGTGGCGGAGAGCGGGACCTTGCCGTCGTACAGGATGTCGATGGACTCCCCCGCCTTGTGGGCGGAGGCGACGGCCACCGGCACGTAGAGATCGGCCCGCAGTTCCGCGATCCGCACGATGGTGAGGACGTGCGGGTCGGTGAGCCCGACGTTCTCCCCGACTTCGCGCCGGACCTCGGTTACGATCCCGTCGACGGGGCTCCGCAGGACCCGGTTCTCGAGCTGGGCCGCGACCCGCTTCACGCGGGCCGCCTCGATCGCCGCCTCGGCCCGCGCCCGCGCGAGTTCGTCGGGCGAGACGCGGGCGGAATCGGCGATCTGCTCGAGCGACTTCAGCCGCCGGGCCGCAAGATCGGCCTGCGCCTTCGTCATCTCGGCCTCCGCCTCGAGCACGGAGGAGTCCAGCCGGGCCAGGACCTCCCCCTTCTTCACCTCCCTCCCCTCGGTGACGTTCACCTCCCGGAGAACGCCGGTTTCGGGGAAAGCCAGCTTGACTTCGGCCGCCGGACGGGTGTAGCCGAATCCGGGGCCGGTCTGGGCGACGATGGAACGGGTGAAGGCCACAAGCAGCAGGGCGACGATCGGGACGGATCGGAAAGGGACGGCTTGCATGGGGACCTCTCTCGTTCTCGACCACGTCGTCGGCAGCCGTCGACAACGCGAGACGAACTACGTAGGAGACTGCTGAATTGTCATCCTGAGCCTCGGCCGCAGGCCGAGGCGAAGGATCACCAGCGTGCGCGGTTCGCAGGCTCCGACGCTGGTGATCCTTTGCCCACCCGGCCAAACGCCCGTCCGCCATCTGTGTGGCGGAGCGGCCGGCTGGGCTCAGGATGACAATGCGGCAACCTCGTACATGCGGACTGAGACTGGGGATCGCCGTGACAGTGCCCATCTGCGGCCGTGGGGCGGGACCCGGCCTCGCCCTTCGCCCGGTCAACTCCTCGGTCATCGACCGCTCGCGAGCCGGGGCCCGACCCGAGGACGATTACGAACGCCCCAGCACTACCCACGCGAAACCCAGGACAGCCACTATTCCTTCCCCCCGCCCTCCGGCTTCGGCGGCTCGGGTGCCGGCGCCGGGGCGCCCTTCTCCATCCGGAGCACCGGAAGGTCGCCGTCCACAGAACGAATCGAGCGCACCGACGAAAACTCCAGCAGCGTCCCCTGGGCGCGCTGCAGGTTCAGGAGGGCCACCTGATAGACGGCCACCGCCTGGGCCAGGGCCCGCTCGGCGTCGACCGCGCGGTCCTGCGCGGCGAGCAGGTCCGAAAGGTAGTTGCTGGCCGCCGCCCGCATCGCCTCGATGTCCTTCCGGGCCTCCAGGTGTTTCACCTCCTCGCGCGCCGACCGCGCCGCCTCCTCCTTGGCCTGGAGGTCGCGCCAGCCGGTGTCCACTTCGCGGGCCGAGATCCGGACTTCCAGAAGGATGGTGTCGACGGTCGTCCTCAACTGGCCGAACTGCTGGCGCAACTCGAGTTCGCGCCGCTGGAGCCTCGCGGCGCCCACGTTATTTCCCAGCGGCCACTCGAAGAGCAGCCCCACCTTCCCCCCCATCTCGTCGCCGCGCCACTCGTCGTTCATCCCCTCGTTGACGTTTCGCCCCTGATCCAGCCCGGCCAGTCGTCCCTCCAGAATGAGATTCAGACGCGGCAGGACCTCGTTCCGGTTCATCCCGAGCCGGACCGCCGCCGCGCGGAGCTGGAGGAAGGCCTGTCTCATTTCGGGCCGCTTCTCGACGGCGATCGCCCCCGCCGCCGACGGATCGAGCGGCAGGGACATCAGCGAAATGGCGGACGCCGGAATGACCTCCACGCGCGAACCGCCGGCCTCGTCGTTCACCAGCGCGTGGAGCCGGTCCTGGGCGTTGAGGATGGCCATTTCGGACCGGACCATCTCCGCCCGCCGGCTCGTCAGCGCCGACTCGGCCCGGAGAATCTGGTGACGGAAGGCGTCGGCGTCGGCGCGTGCCCGGAGTTCCTTCAGGATGGCCTCCACCGCGCCGACGGAATGCCGCTCCTGCGCGTAGATCGCCCTCGACGAATAGAGGCTCCAGTAGGAGCGGGCGATCTCGAGCAGGTGCGACTCGGCCTGTCGGAGGAACTCCTGTTCGGCGATTTCGGTGTCGAGCTTCGCCACGTAGAGCACGCTCCCGTTGTAACGGACCCCGCCGCCGGAGAGGATCGGCTGCACGATGCGGAGCGTCGTCGTCCCGGCGGCCTGGCGTTCCGGGACGAAGAACGCGGCGTTGCTCACCTTGTCCGAGACGCGCTGGGAGAGCGAGACTTCCGTCCCGGGGGAGAATTTCTTCCGGAGTCCGGCTTCGACGGAGGTCTCGTCCTCGATGAACCGTCCGCCGGTCCGCGAGATCTGGGCGTTTCCCACCGGCTCGTTGAGGCGGTCGTACTGCGCCTCCACGAAGGCGCGGATGTCGAAGGCCCCCTCGGCCTCCCTGATTCCGGTTTCGCGAATGAGCGGGATGTCGCTGAAGACCCGGATCTGATGGCTGTTGCGGAGCGCACTGACGAAGAACTCATCCAGCTCGAGCGACTTCGTGCCCTCGGCGCGGGGGAGCAGTGGACGCTGCGTGTCGGCGTGCCATCCGGGGGGCTCGGAGAAGGCCGGCCGGGCCGCTTCGAGCGGGGGCGGCGGTTTCGTTCCCGCGGAGACGCGTTCCGCCTTCACGGCCTCCATCTCACGCACGAAGCCCGGTTCCTGATCGTACGGGCGGCGGCTGAGGCAGGAGCCGAGGGGAAGCGGGAGCGCGGCCAGCGCCATTCCCGCGAGGACCCGAAGGACGGACATGCGCTTCAACATGGACTCGCTCCTCCCATGCAACCGCCGGCGAGACGACTTTCCATCGGGGCCCGCCGGAGGTTCGGAGATTAACCGAATGAAAGACAGGTGTCCAGCGAGAACAACCATGGCGAGGGCGTCCCGTCGGACGCCGAAGGACGGGCGCGCTCCCGGTGTCATTCCGGGCGTCGCGCCTCCGTTTGGCGCGGCGCGAGGAATCCGGCGTAGACGCGCTCTCCCGCTAATACCCCGCGGGGGTCGGCTGCTGCGCCAGGAGTTCGTAGCCGGAAATCACCTGGCCCAGAGTGATCGGATGGCCGTTCGCGTGTGCAAGATGATGCAGCGCGGTGGTGCTGAAGAGCGTGAAGGCCCGGCCCACGCTCACGGCCTCATCCGAGAAGAACCCGCGCATGATCGCCGGGGCGAAGAAGGTGCGCAGGTTGAAGAGGGCATCAGGTGAATCGTCGTACGAGGCCGCCACCAGGGCCAGCTCCACGCGGTGCGGCTCGTCAAAGATCACGGTGCTGTTGAAGGTCGCCAGCCAGTTCCCGCCGGCATCCACCACCACTGTCTGCGTCCCGATCTCCGAACCGTTCTGGTCGTAGAGGCGGACCGTCAGCGTGGATCCGGCCTCCGCGTGCCCGCTGAAGAGCGGCGAGAGACTCAGCATGATCGGCGGCCGGATCTGGGCGGGACGCACGTAGTAGTAGGCGGGACCGTCGCCGGTTGTCGTCTCGGGGGACGGGGTCGTGCTTGTCGGCATGACCACCGTGTTGTTCAGCATGAATCCCTGGCTCGTTCCCTCGCTCCCGGGGACCAGATCGCCCGAAGGCGGCGGAACGCTCACGGAAACCCCGGTCAGATCCAGCGTGCCGGTGAGGATGCTCGAGGATGTGTCGCCGTCCGCGTCGGTGATGGTGTAGTTGAAGGTCTCGGCCTGGGTCTGACCGGCGGGGACACTGGCCGGGGCCGTGTACCGATAGGTGCCGTCGGCGTTGAGAATCAGAGTCCCGCCCGCGGCGGTCGTGAACGGAGAGCCGATCGGGATCGTCGTCCCGTTCTGGTTCGCGGAGGTGACGGCCGCGGGCTGGTTCCCCTGGTCGTCATCGGCGATCACGTTCCCGGTGGTGGCCGGACCGCCCGGGGTGGCCACCATCGTGTTCGGGGACGCGAGGGGCAGGCGATCGACGGTGAGGGTGAGGGTCGCCGCCGAGGCGTCGCCGTCGGCGTCGTTGATCGTATAGTTGATCACTTCGGTGACGATTCCGCCCTGCGGAAGGGCTGCCGGCGGGGTGTACGAGTAGCTCCCGTCGGCGTTGAGCGTCAGGGTCCCGCCGTTCGCCGTTGCGAACGGAGTCCCGATGACGAGCGCCGTCCCCCCCTCGTCCGCGGCCGTCACGGTCGCGTT
Organism: Planctomycetota bacterium; assembly: GCA_016192525.1. Taxonomy (GTDB): domain Bacteria; phylum Planctomycetota; class MHYJ01; order JACPTZ01; family JACPTZ01; genus JACPTZ01. The sequence goes on along the minus strand of JACPTZ010000195.1, from coordinate 4,834 downwards.
CGTGTTCCCCTCGTCGTCGTTCGCGAGGACGGTCCCGACGACGGCGGGGCCGCCCTCCGTGGCGACGCCGGGGTCGGCCACGGCGGCGGGCAGACGATCCACCGTTACGCTGAGCGTGCTGGAAGAGGTGTCGCCGTCGTTGTCGGCGATCGTGTAGTTGAACACCTCGATCAGCGCCGCCCCTTCGGCGAGCGCGGCCGGCGGGGTGTAAGAGTAAGTCCCGTCGGCGTTCAGGGTCAGAGAGCCGCCGGCGGAGGTGGCGTACGGGACACCGAGGGCCAGGGCATTCAGGTTCCCCGGTTGCGCGCCCGCGGTGACGGTCGCGTTCGTGTTCCCCTCGTCGTCGTTGGCCATCAGGCTTCCGATCACGGCCGCGCCCCCCTCGGTGGCGGCGTTCGTGTCCGCCACGGCCGTCGGGAGACGATCCACGGTCACCGTCAGCGTGCTGGACGAGGTGTCGCCGTCGGCGTCGGTGATGGTGTAGTTGAACACCTCGGTGATCGCGCCGCCCTCGGGCAGGGCCGCGGGCGGGGTGTAGGAGAAGGTGCCGTTCGCGTTCAGCGTCAGACTGCCGCCCTCGTCGGTGGCGAAAGGCACGCCGAATCCGATCACCCGGCCGGCCTGATCGGAGGCCGTCACGGTCGCGCTGGTGTTGCCCTCGTCGTCGTTGGCGATGACGTCTCCGTTGACGGCCGCGGCGCCTTCGGGGGCCGTGTTCGTGTCGGCCACGGCGGCCGGCCGACGGTCCACCGTGATGCTGAGGGTGCTCGTGGAGGAGTCGCCGTCGGCGTCGGTGATCGTATAGTTGAACACCTCGGTCAGGGCCACCCCTTCGCCGAGCGCCGCCGGCGGGGTGTAGGAGTAGGTCCCGTCGGCGTTCAGCGTCAGCGACCCGCCCCCGGTCGTGGCGAAGGGCACCCCGAGCAGCAGCGGATTCAGATTCCCGGGCTGGGAGCCGGAAGTGACGGTCGCGTTGACGTTCCCCTCGTCGTCGTTCGGAAGCAGGTTTCCGGCCACGGCGGCGCCGCCCTCGGTCGCGGCGTTCGCATCGGCCACGGCGGTCGGCAGACGGTCGATGGTGAGGGTCAGCGTACTGGCCGACGGATCGCCGTCGACATCGGCCATGGTGTAGCTGAAGACTTCCGTCAGGGCGCCGCCCTCGGCGAGATGGGCGGGGGCGGTGTAGGAATAGGTCCCGTTCGCATTCAGGGTCAGGCTGCCGCCCAGGGCCGTGGCGAACGGCGTCCCGATGATGAGCGGCGCGGCGCCCTGCGCCCCCGCGATCACCGTCGCCGGCGCGTTCCCCTGATCGTCGTTCGTCAGCACGTTTCCGGCGATGGGGGCGGCCGCCTCCACCGTGCTCCCGGTGTCGGCTACGGCCGTCGGGGCCAGTTCACCGTTGTCGACCACGTTGAGGGTGAGGGTGCTCGAAGCGACGTCGCCGTCGGCGTCGGTGATGGTGTAGTTGAAGACCTCGACCACGCCGGCGACCGGGACCGTCCCGGTGGCGGGCGGGGTGTAGCTGAAAGAGCCGTCGGCGTTCAGGGTCAGGACTCCCCCGGCGGCCGTCGCGAACGGGACACCGATGACGAGCGGCGCCCCGCCCTGGTCGGCGGCGGTGACGGTGGCGTTGGTGTTTCCCTGGTCGTCGTTCGGCATCACGCTCCCGGCCACCGCCGGGTCCCCCTCGAGCACGGACCGAACGTCGGCAGATGCGGAGGGGAGACGGTCGACCGTGAGGGTGAGGGTGGTCGTGGAGGTGTCTCCGTCGGCGTCGGTGAGGGTGTAGGAGAACTGCTCGGTGAGGGCGGCGCCGGCGGCCAGGACCGCGGGCGGGGTGTAGGAGTAGGTCCCGTTTCCGTTCAGCGTGAGGGATCCGCCGGCGGAGGTCGTGAAGGCGGCTCCAAGGACCAGCGGGTTCGCGTTCCCGGGCTGGGAGGCCGCCGTCACGGTCGCGCTCGTGTTGCCCTCGTCGTCGTTGGGGATCACGTTCCCGAGGACGGCCGCGCCGCCTTCCGTGGCCGCGTTCGCGTCCGCCACGGCCGACGGGAGACGATCGACCGAGACCGTCAGAGTGCTGGACGACGTGTCGCCGTCATTGTCGGTGATTGTGTAGGTGAAGACCTCGGAGAAGGCGGCGCCCTCTCCTACGGCGGCCGGCGGGGCGTAGGAGTAGGTGCCGTCGGCGTTCAGGGTCAGACTGCCGCCCGCCGCCGTCGCGAAGGCATTGCCGATGATGATCGCGTTCCCGCCCTGATCCGCCGCGGTCACGGTGGCGCTGGTGTTCCCTTCGTCGTCGTTCGGGATCACATTCCCGTTGACGGCCGGGCCGGCCTCCACGGCGCTGTTCGTGTCGGCGTTCGCGGACGGGAGCCGGTCGACGGTGATCGTGAGGGTGCTGGACGATGGGTCGCCGTCATTGTCGGCGATCGTGTAGTCGAAGACCTCGGTGATCGTCCCGCCCTCGGGCAGGGCCGCGGGCGCGGTGTAGGAGTAGGTGCCGTCGGCGTTCACCGTCAGGGAGCCGCCCGCGGAGGTGGCGAAGGCGACGCCGAGAACCAGCGGGTTCGCGTTCCCCTGCTGCGAGGCGGCCGTCACCGCGGCGTTCGTGTTGCCCTCGTCGTCGTTCGGGATCACATTCCCGTTCACGGCGGCGCCGCCCTCGACCGCCCCGTCCACGTCGGCAACGGCCGCCGGCAGGCGATCGACGGTGACGGTCAGGGTGCTGGTCGAGGTATCGCCGTCGTTGTCCCGGATCGTGTAGTTGAACACCTCCGTGAAAGCACCGCCCTCGCCGAGCGCCGCCGGCGGGGTGTACGAATAGGTGCCGTCGGCGTTCAGGGTCAGACTCCCCCCGCCCGCCGTGGCGAAGGCGCTTCCGAGTGTGATCGCCGTGCCGGCCTGATTGGCGGCGAAGACCACCGTCGGCAGGTTGCCGAGGGTGTCGTCCGCGCGGACGTTGCCGCTCACCGCCGCGCCGCCCTCGACCGCCGCGTTCACGTTCGGAGTCGCGACCGGAGTCAGATCGGTGGTGTCGACGATCGAGATGGTGAGGGTGCTGGACGACGTGTCGCCGTTCGCATCCGTGATCGTGTAGTTGAAGATCTCGTCCAGCCCGGCGAGCGGAACGTTGCCGTCCGGCGGCGGGGTGTACGAATAGGTCCCGTTCGCATTCAGCGTGAGGCTTCCGCCCGCGGCGGTGACGAAGGGGACCCCGAGGACGATCGGATTCGCGCCCTGGCTCGCCGACGTCACCGTCGCGGCCGGATCGCCCTGGTTGTCGTTGGTCCGGACGTCCCCATTCACCGCCGGACCGGCCTCGGTCGCGTTGTTCGTATCCGCATTCGCCACAGGGAGCCTGTTGACAAGGACCGCCTCCGTCAGGTCGTTCCCCGCGTCCGTCGGATCGGTCTGATCCCCGGTGGCCTTGACGGTCGAATTCGTGATCGTGTTTCCGCCTTCGCCGGCATCCACAGTCCCGGTGAGGTCGAGGGTGACACTCGCCCCGTTGTTCAGCGTCCCGATCGTCCAGACTCCCGTGCCGGGCACGTAGGCCCCCTGGCTCGCCACGTTCCCCGCGTATGTGATCCCCGCCGGCAAGCTGTCCGTCAGCGCCACCGTCGTCGCCTGCGCCGCGCCGTTGTTCGTCACCGTGATCCGGAAGGTGACCGAGTCCCCCTCGTTCGGCGTCGCGTCCGCGCTCTGAAGCGTCTTCACCGTGACGAGGTTCGCATTGTTGTCGACCACCACCGCTTCCGTCAGGTCGTCTCCGGCGTCCGTCGGGTCCGGCTGGTCCCCCGTCGCCTTCACCGTCGTGTTCGTCAGCGTGTCCCCGCCGCGACCCACATCCACCGTTCCGGTGAGGTCGAGGGTGACGCTCGCCCCGTTGTTCAGCGTCCCGATCGTCCAGACTCCCGTGCCGGGCACGTAGGCCCCCTGGCTCGCCACGTTCCCCGCGTATGTGATCCCCGCCGGCAGACTGTCCGTCAGCGCCACCGTCGTCGCCTGCGCCGCGCCGTTGTTCGTCACCGTGATCCGGAACGTGACCGAGTCCCCTTCGTTCGGCGTCGCGTCTGCGCTCTGAAGCGTCTTCACCGTGACGAGATTGGCGGCATTGCTCACCGTAATCGCAACAGGATCGGTGTCCGTCAGGGCCGTGCCGTCGGTGGACAGAACCGTCAGGGTGTCGGCCAGCGTACCAATGCTGGACGTGTACTTCAGACTCGCCAGCGTCGCATTGATGTCCGCTTCCGTCCCGCTGATCGTGAGCGTGGCGCTGTCGTTGGCCCCCGCGCTGATCGTCGCCGCCCCGGAGAGCGTCACGTTCAGCAAGCCGCCCGTCACCGTCAGCCGCGTCGTCGACAGGTTCCCAAGCCGCCCGTCACCGTCAGCCGCGTCGTCGACAGGTTCCCGTTCGTGTCCGTGACGCTCACCCCCGCGATCGCCGTCTGCACCCCCTCGTTCACCGTCTGCGCCCCGGGCACCGTGTTCACCGGCGGGTCCTGCACGTTGATCGTCACCGGATCGGTGTCTGTCAGGGCCGTGCCATCGGTGGACAGAACCGTCAGCGTGTCCGCCGTCGTCCCGTTCGACGCGGTGTACTTGATCGAAGCAAGGGTCGCATTGATGTCCGCTTCCGTCCCGCTGATCGTGAGCGTGGCGCTGTCGTTGGCCCCCGCGCTGATCGTCGCCGCTCCGGAGAGCGTCACGTTCAACAAGCCGCCCGTCACCGTCAGCCGCGTCGTCGACAGGTTCCCGTTCGTGTCCGTGACGCTCACCCCCGCGATCGCCGTCTGCACCCCCTCGTTCACCGTCTGCGCCCCGGGCACCGTGT